>JBHELO010000119.1:0-40412 GCA_046263055.1 Acidimicrobiales bacterium
GCGTATTCGAACGTCACCTGCGTCTTGCCGTCGGGTCTGAGGTACGGCAGCACGCCCGCCTTGCGCACCTCGGACAGCCGCTGCGCGAGCTTGTGGGCAAGCCAGATCGGGAGGGGCATGAGGTCGTCGGTCTCGTCGCAGGCGTACCCGAACATCATCCCCTGGTCGCCGGCGCCCACAGCGTCGAGCTCGTCGCCGGTCGAGCCGGTACGCCGCTCGAGGGCGGCGTCGACGCCCTGGGCGATGTTCGAGCTCTGCTCGTCGACCGACACGATGACACCGCAGGTGTGGCCGTCGAACCCGTAGGACTCGCGGTCGTAGCCGATCTCGCAGATGGTCCGGCGGGCGATCTTCGGGATGTCGACATAGGCGTCGGTCGTGATCTCGCCGGCGACGACCACGAGCCCAGTGGTGAGCAGGGTCTCGCAGGCCACCCGCCCGGCCGGGTCCTCGGCCAGGATGGCGTCGAGGACGGCGTCGGAGATCTGGTCGGCCATCTTGTCGGGATGGCCCTCGGTGACGGACTCCGAGGTGAAGGTCCAGGCGGTCATTGGGTCTCCTCAGGGTGTGGGGTCGGCCCGGTGGGCGGGGATCGGCGGGCCGGGCAGCCTGCGGACCACCGTATCCAGCACGATCGCGGCCAGGCGGCGCTTGTCGACGAGGGGCACCTCGGTGATCGTGCCGTCCTCCTCCACCACGACGGCCCGGTTGGTGCCCACCTCGAACCCGGCGTCAGGGGCGGACACGTCGTTGCCCACCACCAGGTCGGCCCCCTTGGCCACCAGCTTGGCCCGGGCCCGGGCGGCGACGTCGGAGGTCTCCGCCGCGAACCCCACCACCACCTGGCCCGCCGGCTTGGCCCGGCCCACGGCGGCCAGGATGTCGGGGGTGAGCTCGAGCTCGAGCGCCGGCACGCCGTCGGCCTTGGACAGCTTGGCGGCCACCGGGTGGCGGGGACGGAAGTCGGCGACGGCGGCGGCCATGACCACCACGTCGGCCGCCGGGCTGCGCTCGAGCACGGCCCGGGCCATCTCCTCGGCGGTCGCGACGGTGACCACATCCACCCCCGGGGGCGGCGGCAGCATCGACGCGGTGACCAGCGTGACCCGGGCGCCCCGGGCTGCCGCCTCCTCGGCGAGGGCGTGGCCCTGGCGGCCCGACGAGCGGTTGGCGATGAAGCGCACGGCGTCGATCGGCTCGCGGGTGCCGCCGGCGGTGACCACCACCTTGACGCCGGCCAGGTCCTGGGGCGTGAGGGCGGCCTCCACCGCCGCCACCACGTCGGCCGGGTCGGCCAGCCGGCCGGCGCCCTCGTCGCCCCCGGCCAGGCGCCCGGTTGTGGGGCCGACGACGTGCACGCCCCGCTGGCGGAGGACCGACACGTTGTGGCGCACCGCCGGGTGCTCCCACATCTCGGTGTGCATGGCCGGGCACACGACCACCGGCGCACGCGTTGCGAGCAGGGTGGCGGTGAGCAGGTCGTCGGCGATGCCGGCCGCGTAGGCGCCCAGCAGGCGGGCGGTGGCGGGAGCCACCACCACCACGTCGGCAGCCTGGCCGAGGCGCGTGTGGGGGATTGGCTCGGCGCCGTCCCACAGCGACGTCCGGGCCGCCTCGGTGGCCAGCGCCGAGAAGGTCAGCGGGGCGACGAACCGGGTGGCGCCGGCGGTGAGGACGGGCGACACCAGGGCGCCGGCGTCCACCAGGCGACGGCACACGTCCACCGCCTTGTAGGCGGCGATGCCCCCGCACACGCCGAGCACCACGCGCCGACCGGCGACGCCCCGCTCCCCCATCGCCGGACCCCGGGCCTCGGGGCTACTCCTCGGCGGCTTCGGCCGCGTCGGGATCTATGTGGGTGTAGGTGATCTTGTCGGCCGCGATCTCCTCGAGGGCGATCGACAGCGGCTTGCGGGACACCGACGCCACCTGGGGGGGCACGATGGAACCCAGGCCCTCACCCAGCTGGCTGAAGTAGGAGTTGATCTGGCGGCCCCGCTTGGCGGCCAAGGTGACGAGGCTGAACTTGGAGTCCACTCGGGCGAGGAGGGCCTCGATGGGCGGGTAGATCATGGTGGCGCGCTCGGCCATTGCGGCAGCTCCGGGTCGGACGGATGGGTCCAGGGCGGGGGCGGATCAGGCCGGCGGGGCCTGCTCTCGCCGTTCACGGTGGCGACCCACGATAGCAGCGACCTCCTCGGTGGCCCGTGACAGGTCGTCGTTGAGCACCACGTGGTCGGCCAGTGCCCGGCCTTCGGCCTCCTCGCGATCGGCCTCGGCCAGGCGACGGCGGATGGTGGCCTCGTCCTCGCCCCGGCCCCGCAAGCGAGCCTCCTGGACGGCTCGCGATGGTGGGACCACCAGCACGACCACCGCGTCGGGCCGGGCCGCCCGCACCGACGCTGCGCCCTGCACGTCGATCTCCAGGAGCACGTCGTGGCCCGCCGGCGGCTCGGGCAGTGGCGTGCCGTAGCGGTGGTCGAACACGGTGGCCGACTCCAGGAACCCGCCGGCCCGGAGGTGGGCGTCGAAGGTGGCGTCGTCCACGAAGCGGTAGGCGTCGGGCGCCTCGCCGGGGCGGCGGGGGCGGGTGGTCCACGAGCGGCTCAGCCACAGGCGCGGCACGCGGGCCACCACGCCGCCGGCGATGGACCCCTTGCCCACCCCCGACGGGCCGATGAGGACGACCACTAGCGGGGATCCGTCGGGGCGGGGCCAGGCCCCGGGACCAGGCCTGCTCAGGGCGACGAGGGGAACTGCTTGCGCAGGGCGTCGCGCTGTTGGGCGCCCAGGCCCCGCACCCGGCGGGAGTCGCTGATCTTCAGCTCCTCCATGAGCCGGCGGGCCCGCACCTTGCCCACGCCGGGGAGCGACTCCAGCACCGTCACCACCTTCATCTTGCCCACCACCTCGTCGCCCTCGGCCGCCGCCAGCAGCTCCTCGAGGTTGACCGACCCCATCTTGAGCTTCTCTTTCAGCTCGGCCCGCTGGCGGCGGGCGGCGGCCGCCTTCTCCAGGGCCGCCTGGCGGGCGTCGGGTGACAGCTCGGGAGGCAGGGGCATGGCGGCACCCTAGCGCGACGGGTCGGCGCCGAGCCGGGCCGGGGGGGCGACCCTAGAGGCCGGCTACGAGGGCCTCGGCGGCCGCCGGAGGGTCGTCGGCGCCGGTCACCGCCCGCCCGATCACCAACAGGTCGGCGCCGGCGGCGAGCGCCTGCTCGGGCGTGGCCGCCCGCACCTGGTCGTGGTGGTCGCCGCGAGGCAGGCGGATGCCGGGAACCACGGCCAGCATGCGGGGGGCCAGCTCCTTGGCCTCCCGCACATCGGTGGCGGCGCACACGAGGCCGCCGCACCCGGCCTCGGCGGCGGCTGCCACCCTGCGACCCAGGATGTGGGGGGGAGCGTCTCCGTCACTGGTGAGGACGGTGACGGCCACCGCCACCGGCGCCGGCAGCCCGGCCGCCTCGGCCCCTTCGGCCAGGCCGTCGACGCCGGCCCGCAGCATGCCGGCCCCGCCGGAGGCGTGCAGGCTGAGGTAGCCGGCGCCGAACGCTCCCGCCACCCGGGCCGACCGGCGCACGGTGGTGGGGATGTCGTGGAGCTTGAGGTCCAAGAAGACCTCGAACCCGGCGTTGAGCATGGACGCCACCGCATCAGGCCCCGCCGCAGAGAACAGCTCGAGCCCGACCTTGACGACGCCGAACCAGGGCTTGAGCTGGCGGGCCAGGCGTAGCCCCGCCACCAGGTCGTCCACGTCGAGGGCCAGGGCCAACCGGTCACGAACCTCCACTGCCACATCTCCCTCCGTTCTCGGCGCCGACCCCGCCGCCGTCGTCGTCGGCGACGGTCGTCACCGCCGCCCCCACCAGGTCGGCCACCCGGGCCAGGCCGTGGTCGGCGCACCAGCGGGCCAGCTCGGCGCCCACCCGGGCCGGCGCCCGGGGGTCGGCGAAGGAGGCGGTGCCCACCTGCACGGCGTCGGCCCCCGCCAGCAACAGCTCCACCGCGTGCACGCCGCGGGAGACGCCGCCCACCCCGACGATGCCGGCGCCCGGAAAGGCTCGCCGGCACTCGTGCACCGCCCGCACGGCCACCGGGCGAATGGCGGGGCCCGAGAGACCGCCGCTCCCGGCGCCCAGGACCGGCCGGCGGGTCTCGGGGTCGATGGCCAGCCCGCGCACGGTGTTCACCAGGGTTAGCGACTCCGCCCCCGCGCCCAGGGCGGCGCCCGCGATCTCCACCACGTCGGCCACGTCGCCCGAGAGCTTGGCCCATCGGGGGCGGCCGCACCCGATGGTGGCGCCGACGGCCCCGGCGGTGGCCTCCGGCGAATGGGCGAACACGTGCCGCCCACCATCCAGGTTGGGGCACGACAGGTTGACCTCCACCGCCACCACCGCCGGAGGGGCGCCCGCCAGCAGGGCCGCCGCCCGCTCGTAGGCGGCCACCGTCAGCCCCCAGATGCTGGCCACGACCCGGGCGCCGGAGGCCAACAGGGCCGGCAGCTCGTCGGCCAGCCACGCCGCCACCCCGGGGTTCTGCAGACCCACGCTGTTGAGCATGCCCGCGTCGGTGGCGTGCAGGCGGGGCGGCGGGTTGCCGGCCCACGGCTCGGCCGACAGGGACTTCACCACCACCGCCCCCAGCGACGCCAGGTCCACGTAGGACCGAAGCTCGGTGCCGTGGCCGGCGGTGCCCGATGCCGTGAGCACCGGGTTGGGCAGGCGCACGGACCCGATGGTGGCCGACAGGTCGACCGGGCGCCTCACACGTCGAGGCGGAGCTGGCCGCCCTGGTGGTACTCCTGGAGCGACCGCACCGACAGCCCGTAGCGCGCCCAGTCGGCGATGCCCCCGGCGGCGGCCAGAGCGGCGGCCACGGTGGTCAGGCAGGGGACCTTGTGCACGTTGGCCGCCTGACGGATGTAGGCGCCGTCGGCCCGAGGCCCGTGGCCGCGGGGGGTGTTGACGACCAGGTCGATCTTCTTGGCGGCGATCAGGTCGACGGCCGACTCGCGGTGCTCGCCGTCCACGTCGGTCGGCGCCCGGTCGAGCGGTCCCGGTCCCTGGCTCACCTTGGGGACCACGGCGGCCACCGGGACGCCGGCTGCCTGCAGGTGGCGGGCGGTGCCGCTGGTGGCCACCACCGAGAAGCCCTGCTCCACGAAGCGCCGGGCCGCCACCACCCCCGCCGCCTTGTCCCGGTCGGCCAGGGAGAAGAACACCGTGCCCTGCGCCGGGAGACGGTCGCCGGCGCCCAACTGGCTCTTGGCGAAGGCCAGCCCGAAAGTGGCGTCCACGCCCATCACCTCGCCGGTGGCCCGCATCTCGGGCCCGAGGAGGGTGTCGGCGTCGGGGAAGCGGCTGAACGGCAGGACCGCCTCCTTGATGGACACGTGGCCGCCGCTCACCGGCGGGCGCAACAGCCCCTCGGCCCGCAACTCGGCCAAGGTCGCACCCACCATCACCCGCGCCGCCACCTTGGCCAGAGGGACGCCGGTGGCCTTGGACACGAAGGGCAGGGTGCGGCTGGCCCGGGGGTTGGCCTCGATCACGAACACCTGCGGCGCACCGGTCACTGCCTCTTCGGCGGCTTCGCCGCCCGGGCCGGCGGGCCCGGTATCTGCCTCTTCGGCGGCTTCGCCGCCCGGGCCGGCGGGCCCGGTATCTGCCTCTTCGGCGGCTTCGCCGCCCGGGCCGGCGGGCCCGGGCACTGCCTTGACCGCGAACTGCACGTTGACCGGCCCGCACACGTCCAGGGCATCGGCGATGGCCCGGGTGTGGGCCTCGATCACCGCCACCACCGCCCTCGAGAGGGTGGGTGGGGGGATCACGCACGCACTGTCGCCGGAGTGCACCCCGGCCTCCTCCACGTGCTCCATCACACCGCCGATGACCACGTCGCCGGTGCGGTCGCGCACCGCGTCCACGTCCACCTCGACGGCGTCCTCCAGGAAGCGGTCGATCAGCACGGGCCGGCCCTTGGACAGCCCGCCCTCCCGGCCCAGGCTGCCGAAGACCTCCATCTCCTTCATGGCCCGGGCCAGGCCCTCGTCGTCGTAGACGATCTCCATGGCGCGGCCACCGAGCACGTAGCTCGGGCGCATCAGGACGGGGTAGCCGATGCGGGCCGCCACCGCCGACGCCCCGGCCAGGTCCACCGCGGTGCCGCCCGCCGGCTGGGGGATCCCCAGCCGGGCGCACAGCGAGCTCCAGTGCTCGCGGTCCTCGGCGGCGTCGATCGACGCCGGGCTGGTGCCCAGCACCCGGTAGCCGGCGGCTTCGATGGTCGACGCCAGCTTCAGGGGCGTCTGGCCGCCGAGGCTGACGACCACCCCGGCCAGGCGGCCGGACCGTGCCTCCGCCTCCAGCACGTTGAGGACGTCCTCGGGGGTGAGGGGTTCGAAGTAGAGGCGGTCGCTGGTGTCGTAATCGGTGGAGACGGTCTCCGGGTTGCAGTTGACCATCACCGTCTCGAAGCCGGCGTCGCGCAGGGCGAAGCTGGCGTGCACGCAGCAGTAGTCGAACTCGATGCCCTGGCCGATCCGGTTGGGCCCCGAGCCGAGGATGACGACGGTCTCCGCGCCCGCCGCCACCACCTCGTCGTCGTCCTCCCACGTGGAGTAGTGGTAGGGGGTGAGGGCCTCGAACTCGGCCCCGCAGGTGTCCACCGTCTTGAAGCTGGCGGCCACGCCGGCGGCCAGGCGCGCCGCCCGTACCGCCTCCTCCTCGACGCCCCACAGCCATGCCAGCTGGGCATCGGCGAAGCCCAGGCGCTTGGCCCGCCGCCAGTCCCGGCGGGCCATGGCACCCAAGCCGACCCCGACCAGTCGGGCCCGTTCCTCGGTGATGGCGGCGATCTGGTCGAGGAACCAGGGGTCCACCCGGGTGGCCTGGTGCAGACGGTCCACGCTGATGCCCCGCCGCAGGGCCGCCTCCAGGTGGAAGGGGCGGTCTGGGGTGGCAATGGCGGCCCGGCGCACCAGCTCGTCGTCCTCCCAGCTGTCGGTGGCCGCCTCCCCCGGGTCGCAGTTGAGCCCCCACCGGCCATGCTCCAGGGACCGCAGCCCCTTCTGCAACGACTCGGGGAAGGTGCGGCCGATGGCCATGGCCTCACCCACCGACTGCATCCGCGTGCCCAGCACGTCGGAGATGCCGGGGAACTTCTCGAACGCCCACCGCGGCACCTTGGTGACCACGTAGTCGATCGTGGGCTCGAAGCTGGCCGGCGTCCGCCGGGTGATGTCGTTGGGGATCTCGTCGAGCGTGTACCCCACGGCGAGGCGGGCGGCGATCTTGGCGATCGGGAACCCGGTGGCCTTGGAGGCCAGGGCGCTCGACCTCGAGACCCGGGGGTTCATCTCGATGACGACCATCTCGCCTGTCACGGGGTCCACCGCGAACTGGATGTTGGAGCCACCGGTGTCCACGCCGATCCGCCGGATGCAGGCGAAGGCGGCGTCCCGCATGTGCTGGTACTCGACGTCCGACAGCGTCTGGGCGGGGGCCACCGTGATGGAGTCGCCTGTGTGCACGCCCATGGGGTCGAGGTTCTCGATGGAGCACACGACCACGCAGTTGTCGGCTCCGTCCCGCATCACCTCCAGCTCGTACTCCTTCCAGCCGGCGATGGAGCGCTCGATGAGGATCTCCGTGATGGGGCTGGCGGCCAGGCCGGTGCGGGCGATGCGCGCCAGCTCGTCGGCGTCGGCGGCGATGCCCGTGCCGCTGCCGCCGAGGATGAACGAGGGTCGCACGATCACGGGGTAGCCCACCTCGGCCGCCACCGCCACGGCCTCCTCCAGGCTGTAGGCGAAGCCCGACGGGGGCACGGCCAGGCCGATCCCGGTCATGGCCGTCTTGAACCGCTCCCGGTCCTCGGCCGTGCGGATGGCCTCGGGCGAGGCACCGATGAGCCGGGACCCGACCGCGTCGAGCACCCCGGCGTCGGCCAGGCCCAGGCCGAGGTTCAGCCCCGTCTGGCCGCCTAGCGTCGGGAGCACGGCGTCCGGCCGCTCCCGCTCGACCACCCGGGCCACCACGTCCAGCTCCAGCGGCTCGACGTAGGTGCGGTCGGCGAAATCGGGGTCGGTCATGATCGTGGCCGGGTTGGAGTTGACCAGGATGACCCGGTAGCCCTCCTGTCGGAGGACCCGGCACGCTTGGGTGCCCGAGTAGTCGAACTCGCAGGCCTGGCCGATGACGATGGGCCCGGAGCCGATGATGAGCACCGACTGGATGTCGGTACGGCGGGGCACTATGCCCCCTCCCCGGCCGGGGCCCCATCCCCGGCCTCCTCGCCGCAGCGGGGCCCCTGCCCCGCCGGCGCGGTCATGCCCACTTCGCAATCAGCGCCCGGAACTCCTCGAAGAGGTAGCGGGCGTCATGGGGGCCGGGGCCGGCCTCGGGGTGGTACTGCACGCTGAAGGCGGGGACGTCCCGGCACCGCAGGCCTTCGACCACGCCGTCGTTGAGGTTGACGTGGGTGACGTCGGCGGACGCCACCGACCCCACGGCCACCGCGTAGTTGTGGTTCTGGCTGGTGATCTCCACCGCGTCGTCGCGCACCCGGCGCACCGGGTGGTTGCCGCCGTGGTGGCCGAAGGGAAGCTTGTACGTCCGGCCCCCGAGAGCGGTGGCCAGGAGCTGGTGGCCCAGGCAGATGCCGAACACCGGCACCTGGCCCAGCAGGTCACCGATGGTCTCCACCGCGTAGGTGACGGCGGCCGGGTCGCCCGGGCCGTTGGAGAGGAACACGCCGTCGGGCGGGTCCGCCAGCAGCTCGGCGGCCGGCGTCTCGGCCGGCACCACCTCCACCGTGGCGATATCGGCCAGCAGGCGGAGGATGGAGGTCTTGATGCCGAAGTCATAGGCCACCACCCGCAGGGGGCCGTCACCCACCGTGTAGGGCTGCGGCGTGGTGACGCCGGCCACCAGGTCCACCCCGTCGGTGCCCGGTTCGACGACGGCCGCCGCCTTCAGGGTGGCTTCGTCGGCGGTGCCGAAGGCACAGGGCATCGACCCCGCCTCCCGGATGTGGCGCGTGAGGCGGCGAGTGTCCACGCCGGTCATGCCCGGCACCCGGTTCCGCTCCAGCCATGTCCCGAGGTCGGTGGTGGACCGCCAGTTCGACGGCCGGCGGGCCAGCTCGCGGACGATCACCCCCCGGCAGTGGGGCCGGCGACTCTCGGAGTCCTGGTCGGTCACGCCGTAGTTGCCGATGTGGGGGTAGGTGAAGGCGATCACCTGGCCGGCGTAGGACGGGTCGGTGAGGACCTCCTGGTAGCCGGTCAGGACGGTGTTGAACACGACCTCGCCGGTGGCCACGCCGTCCGGCGGCCGCCATCCCACGGCTTCGCCCTCGAACGTAGTGCCGTCAGCCAGCACCAGCACGGCATCGGTCACCGGCAGGCCTCGCCGTCCACGACCACGGGCTCGCCGGAGAGGAGCGTGTGACGGACCCGGCCGGTCAACGTGCGCCCGGCGTACGGCGTGTTCCGGGACCGACTGGCCAGGCGGGCGGGGTCCACCTGCCACCGGGCCCCGGGGTCGATCACGCACAGGTTGGCAGGGCGGCCCTCGGTCACCGGGCCGCCGTGGGCCGCCTCCAGCCCGGCGATGCGGGCCGGCTGCCACGACAGCAGGGCCAGCACCGCCTGCACCGCCAGTCCCAGCTCGCCCAAGGCCAGGGCGAGGGCCGTCTGCAGGCCCAGCATGCCCGGCGGGGCGGCGTCGAACGGGCGCTCCTTCTCCTCGGGCGGGTGGGGAGCGTGGTCGGTGGCGACGGCCGACACCGTGCCGTCGGCCAGCCCCGCCTTCACCGCCTCGACGTCGGCCGGGGGCCGCAGCGGCGGGTTGACCTTGAACACCGGGTCGTAGGAGGCCACCGCCGCGTCGGTGAGGGTGAAGTGGTGGGGCGCCGCCTCGGCGGTAACGGCCAGCCCCTGGGCCCGGGCCGCCCGCACGGCGGCCACCGAGCCGGCGGTGGACAGGTGCTGGAAGTGCAGGCGGGCGGAAGTGAGGCGCAACAGGGCGAGATCGCGCAGCACCATCACGTCCTCGGCCGCCGAGGGCGCCCCGGGAATGCCGAGGCGGCTGGACCACTCGCCTTCGTGCATGTGGCCGCCGGCCGACAGGGTGGTGTCCTCACAGTGCTGGGCCAGGGTCACGCCCAGGTCGGACGAGTACTCCAGCGCCCGGCGCATGAGGCGCCCGTCCTGCACGCCCGAGCCGTCGTCGGTGAACAGGCGCACGCCCAACGCTGCCATCTCCCCCAGGGGAGCCAGCGACTCCCCCCGGCGGCCCTTGGTGATGGCTCCCGCCACCCTGACGTCGCAGGGGGCGGACGCGCCCAGGTCGAGCACCTCCCGCACCACGCCGGCAGTGTCGATCGGGGGGTCGGTGTTGGGCATGGCCACCACCGCCGTGAACCCGCCCAGGGCGGCGGCCCGGGCGCCCGTCTCCACCGTCTCCGCCTCCTCCCGGCCGGGCTGGCGGAGGTGGGTGTGAAGGTCCACCAGCCCGGGCGCCACCACGCACCCGCCGGCGTCGAGGACGACGGCACCAGGGGGGATGTCGACACCGTCCCCCACTGCCGCCACCCGGCCGCCGGCCACCACCACGTCGGCCCGGCGCGAGCCGGTGGCGTCCACCACCCGGCCCCCCCGCACCACCACCGTGTGCTCAGCCACGGGCGCCCGTGTCCTGTCTCTCCGGCTGCGCCCGGGCCGACGGGCCCGTGTCCTGTCTCTCCGGCTGCGCCCGGGCCGACGGGCCCGCGTCCTGTCTCTCCGGCTGCGCCCGGGCCGACGGGCCCGCGTCCTGTCTCTCGGGCTGCGCCCGGGCCGACGGGCCCGCGTCCTGTCTCTCCGGCTGCGCCCGGGCCGACGGGCCCGCGCCCAGGAGCAGGAAGAGGACGGCCATGCGCACGGCCACGCCGTTGGCCACCTGGCGGGTGATGACCGACCGGGGCAGGTCGGCCACGTCGGCGGCGATCTCCACCCCGCGGTTCATCGGCCCGGGGTGCATGACCAGGGTGTCGTCGCCCAGGAGGTCGGCCCGGGCCCGGGTGAGCCCGAAGCGGGCCGTGTACTCGCGCAGCGACGGCAACAGCGCCTCGGTCTGGCGCTCCGCCTGCATGCGCAGCAGGTAGACCACGTCGCACTTGGGGAGCACGCTGTCGAGGTCGGAGGTGACCGACACCGGCCAGCCGTCGAGGCAGGGCGGCAGCAACGTGGGCGGTGCCACCAGCGTGACCTCGGCGCCCAACATGGTGAAGGCCAGTACGTCGGAGCGAGCCACCCGCGAGTGTTTGACGTCGCCCACGATGGCGATGCGCAACCCGTCCAGGGTGCCGGTGCGGCTGCGGATCGTGTAGCAGTCCAGGAGGGCCTGGGTGGGGTGCTCATGCCAGCCGTCGCCGGCGTTTATGACGGTGGCGCCCACCCACGACGCCACCTGGGCGGGGACCCCTGCGGATCCGTGGCGCACGACCAGGGCGTCCACGCCCATGGCCTCGATGGTCTGCACCGTGTCGCGCACCGACTCACCCTTGCTGACCGACGATGTGGACACCGAGAAGTTCATGGTGTCGGCCGACAGGCGCTTGGCCGCCGCCTCGAAGGACAGGCGGGTGCGGGTGGAGTCCTCGTAGAAGAGGGACACGACCGTGCGGGCCCGTAGCGCCGGGACCTTGGGGACCGCCCGCTCGCTGACCTCCACGAACGAGTCGGTGACGCCCATGACCTCGGCGATGCCGCCCGCCCCCAGGTCGACCACCGACAGCAGGTTGTGGCTCATCCTGCGCTCCGCGCCGGCGGGGCGCCCCGGCCGGTCGGGGCCAGGACGCCGAGGTCCACGCCGTCGTCGGTCACGTCCACCATCTCGTCCCTCCCGGTCGGGAGGTTCTTGCCCACGTAGTCGGGGCGGATCGGCAGCTCCCGATGGCCCCGGTCGACCATGACCGCCAGCTGTACGGCCCGGGGGCGCCCGTAGTCGTTGAGGGCGTCGAGGGCGGCCCGCACGGTGCGCCCGGTGAACAGCACGTCGTCCACCAGCACGACGATCCGGCCGGTGAGGTCGAAGGGGATGTCGGTGACGGCCTCGGGCATGACCGGGCGCAGGCCGATGTCGTCGCGGTAGAAGGCCACGTCCAGGGTGCCGACGGGCACCTCCGCCCCCTCCACTCGGGCGAGGGCGCCGGCCAGGCGGGCCGCCAGGGCCACGCCGCCGGTCTGCAGGCCCACCACCACCACGCCGTCGAGGCCGGAGTTGCGCTCAATCACCTCGTGGGCGATGCGGGTGAGGGCCCGGCGCATGTCGTCGGCCGACATCACCCGGGTCCGGGGAACGAACACGCCCCCGTGGGGGGGCGCTGCGGCGCGTTCTCGTTCGGCCAACCCGGGCTCCTCGGTCCGTGCCGGCCTCACGGGACCGGCGTTAACGGCGACCCTGATCCTAGCGCGGGCCGGCGGCCGAGCGGCCGACGGTCGGAGGCCCCGCTTGACCCTAGGCTTGGGGCGATGGTGGGCCTCCCCGACGGCGTGCGCGCCTGCCTGCTCGACCTCGACGGCGTCCTCACGTCCACCGCCACCATTCACGCCGCTGCCTGGAAGGAGATGTTCGACGCCTTCCTGGAGGAGCGGTCGGCCCGCTCCGGCGAGGCGTTCGTGCCCTTCGACCCGGTGGAGGACTACGACGCCTACGTGGACGGCAAGCCGCGCGCCGCCGGGACCCGTGACTTCCTGGCCTCCCGGGGGATCATTCTGCCCGAGGGCGACCCGGCCGACCCGCCCGGCGCGCAGACGGTGACCGGGCTCGGCACCCGCAAGAACGACCTCGTGCTCCGGCTGCTGCGGGAGCGGGGCGTGGAGGCCTATCCGGGCTCGGTGCGCTTCCTGGAGTGGGCCCGCCACACGGGCCTGGCCAGGGTGGTCGTGTCGTCCAGCACCAACTGCCACGACGTGCTGGTGGCGGCCGGCATCGACGGCCTGGTGGACGCCCGGGTGGACGGCGTGGTGGCCGAGCAGCGCCACCTCCGGGGCAAGCCCGCGCCCGACACCTTCCTCGAGGGGGCCCGGCGGGCCGGGGTGACGCCCGGCGAGGCGGCGGTGTTCGAGGACGCCCTGGCCGGGGTGGCCGCCGGGCGGGCCGGCGGGTTCGGCTGGGTGGTGGGCGTCGACCGCATGGGCCAGGCCGCCGCCCTGGGCACCGCTGGCGCCGACGTGGTGGTCACCGACCTGGCCGACCTCCTGGAGCCGGAGGGGTGATCACCCAGCCGACCTACAGCGTGGAGCCCTGGTGCGTGCGGGAGACCGACCTCCGCCTGGACCTGCTGAGCCAGAGCGAGTCGGTCTTCGCCCTGTCCAACGGCCACATCGGGCTGCGGGGCAACCTGGACGAGGGCGAGCCCCACGGCATCCCCGGCACTTACCTCAACGGCGTTCACGAGCTACGGCCCCTCCCCTACGCAGAGGCCGGCTTCGGCTACCCGGAGTCGGGCCAGACGGTGATCGACGTCACCAACGGCAAGATCCTCCGCCTCATCGTCGACGACGAGCCCCTGGACGTCCGCTACGGCAGCCTGCGCTCCCACCAGCGGGTGCTCGACTTCCGGGCCGGCACCCTGGACCGGGAGGCCGAGTGGGTCTCGCCCGCGGGGCGGGCGGTGCGAGTGCGCTCCACCCGCATGGTGTCGCTGACCCAGCGGGCGGTGGTCGCCATCTGCTTCGAGGTCGAGCCCGTCGACGGGCCGCTCCACGTCGTGGTGCAGTCCGAGCTGATGGCCAACGAGCGGCTTCCGCCGGCCAGCGGAGACCCGCGGGTGGCGGCCGCCGTCGAGTCGCCCCTGGTGAGCGAGGACCACGGGGCCAGCGGGTCCCGGGTGGTGCTGGTGCACAGCACCCGCCACAGCGGCATCCGGGTGGCGGCGGCCATGGACCACCTCATCGACGGGCCCGCCGACCTCCTCCTCGACACCGAGGTGTTCGCCGACGTGGGCCGGGTCTCGGTGACCACCACCCTGGTCTCGGGCCAGCGCCTGCGTCTGGTCAAGCTGCTGGGCTACGGCTGGTCCACGGTGCGGTCGGTTCCCGCCCTGCGCGACCAGGTGGCGGCCGCCCTCCTCGCCGCCCGCCACACCGGCTGGGACGGCCTGCTGGCCGAGCAGCGCGGCTACCTGGACCGCTTCTGGGAGGGGGCCGACGTGGAGGTGGACGGTGACCCCAGCGTGCAGCAGGCCGTGCGCTTCGGCCTCTTCCACGTGCTGCAGGCCGCGGCCCGGGCCGAGCGCCGGGCCATCCCGGCCAAGGGCCTGACGGGGCCGGGCTACGACGGCCACTCGTTCTGGGACACCGAGGGCTTCGTGCTCCCGGTGCTCACCTACACGGTGCCGTCCACGGTGGCGGACGCCCTGGCGTGGCGGCGGGACACGCTGCCCCTGGCCCGGGAACGGGCCCGCCAACTCGGGCTGGCGGGCGCCTCCTTCCCGTGGCGCACCATCGCCGGCCAGGAGTCGTCGGCCTACTGGCCGGCGGGCACCGCCGCCTTCCACGTCAACGCCGACATCGCGGTGGCCGCCGTCCGCTACGCCGAGGCCACCGGTGACCGGGAGTTCGAGCGGGACACCGGCCTGGAGCTGCTGGTGGAGACGGCCCGCCTGTGGCGGTCGCTGGGCCACCACGACCAGCACGGGCGCTTCCGCATCGACGGGGTCACCGGGCCCGACGAGTACAGCGCCATCGTGGACAACAACGTCTATACGAACCTCATGGCGGAGGAGAACCTCCGGGCCGCGGCGGAGACCTCCGCCCGCCACCCGGACCGGGCCCGGGACCTCGGGGTGGACGACGAGGAGAGGGCCGAGTGGCGGGACGCGGCGGCGGCCATGACCATCCCCTACGACCACGAGGCCGGGGTCCACCCCCAAGCCGAGGGCTTCACCTCCCACCAGGTCTGGGACTTCGCCGCCACCCCGCCCGACCACTACCCGCTCCTGCTCCACTACCCGTACTTCGACATCTACCGAAAGCAGGTCGTGAAGCAGGCCGATCTGGTCCTCGCCCTGCACGTGCGGGGCGACGCCTTCACCCCAGCCGAGAAGGCCCGGGACTTCGAGTACTACGAGCGACTCACCGTCCGGGACTCGTCCCTCTCGGCCTGCACCCAGGCGGTGGTGGCGGCCGAGATCGGACACCTGGGGCTGGCCTTCGACTACACCCAGGAGGCGGCGCTGATGGACCTGCGCGACCTCCAGCTCAACACTCGCAACGGGCTGCACCTGGCCGCCCTGGCCGGGACCTGGATCGCCCTGGTGGCCGGGTTCGGCGGCTTCCGGGACCAGGGCGGCCGGCTGTGCTTCGCCCCCCGGCTCCCCGAGGGCCTCAGCCGCCTGGCCTTCGTCATGGCCCTGCGGGGCGGCCGGCTCCGGGTGGAGGTGAGCGCGGCGTCGGCCACCTACTCACGCCCCCAGGGCCTCACCCTGGCCGTGGCCCACCACGGCCGGGAGATCACGGTGTCGCCGGGGCATCCCATCACCCTGGCCATCCCTGCGGTGTCGCCCCGGCCTCGGCCCGCCCAGCCCCCCGGCCGGGAGCCCGGCCAGGCGGCGTTCGTCCCCGCCTGACCGCCCGGCCCGCCACCCCCTAGCCGGGCGCGGGGCGACGGGATCTCGCCCGAGACCGAGATCCGGTGGTTCGCCGCTACGGTCAGGACGAGGACCTCCTGCGCCGTCCCGGGGCACCTGCCAGTGGATGCCCACCTGGGACTTGCGCCGGGAGTTTTCGCCTGGACCCATACCGGGGAGGCGGAGACTGTTGGTGGGCTGAACAACCAGCCGCCGGCCACGGTGCCGACCGAGCATGCCTCGGCGGCCAGTGCCCGCCACCCACTGCCCGCCACCAGGGCCCGGACGCCGGGGAGCCAGAAGGATCGGTGTGCCATGCGTAGCGTCGGTGCCGTCAGAGCGGATCACGGCCTTCGGTGGCCCCTGGCATGGCTCCGCGTCGATCGCCGGGTGGTCGCCGCCGTCCGGGCTCGGGCGGCGCGCCAGGACGCCAGCGGGGTGGGTCTTCCCCACCGAGGCCTCCTCCTCGTCCGGCGCCTCCTGCCCGCGGTCGTGGTCCTGGCCCTGGCCGAAGGCTTCTTCGTGGCCGGCTACATGGTGCAGCTACTGGGCCTGCCGCTGTTCGTGGCCCTGGCGACGGTGCTCGCCGCCGACACCGTGGGGGGCTACCGGTCGGACGTCCGTGGCCGCTTGGAGGTCGGGGAGCTGGAGGACGACCGGCGCCGGCTCCAGGAGCGGCTGCGGGCGACGGAGGCTGACCTGGCCGCCACCCGAGCCCGGGCCCACCGGGACCTGGCCACCGTCGCCGCCGGTGCCGCCCGCCTGGCGGCCACGCCGGCCACCTTGAGCGCCCACGTCGACAGGTTGGCACCCCTGCTGTGCGACCTGATGGGCACCCCGTCGGCGTCCCGCCGCGACGGCCTCGGCAGTGCCCTGGAAGCAGCCGGTGTGGCCGCTGCCGCCGATCTGGTGGGCGGCGCGGGTGCCCGCGCCGTCTTCTACCGGCGGGCCGGCCGGCGCTTCGAGGGCAGCCGTGCACTGGGCTCCTGGCCGGAAGGCCCGCCCCCGGCCGGGCGCCGCAGCCCACTAGCCGGCGACCTCCGCCTCGTCCTCCGGCGCAGGGAGCCGGCCCGCTGCCACCGCAGCGTCGACGGGCGGTCGTGGTCCGGGGTGCGGGTCCCGGTCCGGGCCGGGCCCACCGGGTTCGGCGTGCTGTGGGCCGAGCGCCCCGGGGACGACCCCGCCACCGCCGACGAGGTGGCGGCGGTACTGGTGGTGGCCGGCCTCATGGCGGCGTCACTCGCGGCCCGGGCCCGTCGCGTGTCGGCCCGCCGGGGAACAGCCGGGGCCGGCGTCGGACGGCGACCGGTCCCCGGCACCGGGCACCGGCCGGGTGCCGACGAGCGGCCGGCCGGGATGGCGGGCGTCGGGGCGCGAGCCCGGGCCTCGGTGGACGACCGGCTCCGGCGATTGCTGCCGGAGGGCACCTGGGGTGCGGTCCCCCGCGCCGGCCCGCCCCGCTAGTCGCCGGCCGGCGGACACCAGTGCCCAGCCACCGGCCACCAGCGCCAGGCCCACGACCGGGCCGCCGGCGGCAGTGGACGGCGAGAAGCCACGCACGGCCAGCACGGCCATGCCGGCGGCGGCCACCAGGCACCCCAGGACGGCTCGTGTCGCCGGAGGCCCGGCTCCCGCCGGCGCCGGTCGGCGCCGACCCCGCTCCAGCGGCGAGAAGCTGAACCACAGCGGCACCAGGGCCACGGCCACCGCCGCCAGCCACAGCGGCCGGAGCAGCCACCATGCACCGCTGGCCATCGGCGGCTGGGGCATGCCGGGCACCTGCAAGGCGACGGCGGCCACCGCCACAAGGGCGGTGAGGTGCCAGAGGTACACAGTCATGGCCGAGGCGTTGGCGGCCACCACCGCCGCCCATGCCCGGGGACGAGCCAGCCACCGGTCGGCGACCGGGCGGAGGGCGAGGGCCAGGCCGGTTTGAAGCAGGGCGGCGGCCACCAGGGCCAGGGACGGCGGGTCGGTGTTGGAGCGCACCTCGCCCACGCCGCCCACCAGGCTGACGGGGTAGCCGGCGGTGCCGGTGAGCGCCAGGAGCAGGCCGGCGCCGGCGCCGGCCAGCAGGAGGCGGCGGCCGGTGCCGGCGGGTAGCCGGCCGTGGCGCCAA
The DNA here is from genome assembly GCA_046263055.1 of Acidimicrobiales bacterium. GTDB lineage: Bacteria > Actinomycetota > Acidimicrobiia > Acidimicrobiales > AC-14 > DATAQC01. The sequence continues at coordinate 17,740 of JBHELO010000119.1, forward strand.
AGCACGCCGAGCTGGGCCGCGAACAGCCACACCAGGGCGACGTTGGCCCAGCCCACGAGCGGGATGTGCAGTGTCCACCGGGCCACGTCGACGGCCGCCACCGCGCCCGCCATCGCCACCGGGGCAGCCACACCCCACCGCCGGTGGGCGGCCAGCAGGGCCGGCGTGGCCGCCACCACCCCCAGGTACACGGCCAGGAACCACAGCGGCAGGGCCACCATGTGGTCGGCGGTGTGCAGCGACGGCCCCGCCACGCCGGCCAGGCGGGCGGCCGCCGCCAGCCCCACCCACACCATGGCGAAGGCGGCGGCGGGACGGACCAGGCGCCGTACCCGGGCCGCCAGCCACCCGCCGTAGCCCGCCCCATCCCGCTCAGCGGCGGTCCACGAGGCGGCGTTGGAGAAGCCGCCCACCACGAAGAAGACGGGCATGACCTGCAGGACCCAGGTCAGGTAGCGGGCAGGCCGGGCCTGGCGCAGGACGTTGGACGCCACCAGATGGCCGTGGCGGTAGGCCACCGCGGCCATGAGCACGTGCCCGGTGACGACGGTGCCGAGCGACGCCACCCGCAGCAGGTCCACGTAGCGGTCGCGGGTCGGCGGGGTGGCGGCGGCCAGGCCGGCGACGGTGCGGGCGGGGGCGGGCGGCGCGAAGGGGGTCATGCTCCGATGGTCGGGCGCCGTACCGCCGCCGCCCACCGGGGGTTTCCCCCATGAGGCACCGGGGCCACGAGGTGGGAGCCCGGCTCCCCCTCAGGGCTGAGCCGGGCGCACCTCGGCGGCGATGGCGGCCAGCACTCCGTTGACGAAGCGGCTGGAGTCGTCGGTGGAGTAGCGGGAGGCCAGCTCTACCGCCTCCGACAGGACCACCGGAGTGGGCACGTCGGGCCGGTGGACCAGCTCGAACACCCCCATGCGCAGCAGGGCCCGGTCCAGGGCGGGCATGCGGTCGACGGCCCAGCCCCGGGCGAAGCGGGCCAGCCACCCGTCGATCTCCTCGCCGTGGTCGGCCACCCCCTCCACCAGCTCCACCGCGTAGGCGTCCGGCGGCACCGGGAGGTCGGCCAGCACGGCGGCGGCGGCCGCCTCCTTGGCCTCCGCCTCGTACAGCAGGGAGAGCGCCCGCTCCCGGGCCTGGTGCCGAGTGCCCAGGCCGGGGACGGGTGCGCCCATCAGACGCGGGTCAGGTAGTCGCCGCTGCGGGTGTCGACCCGGACGCGGTCGCCGCTGTTGACGAAGAGGGGGACCTGTACGACCAGGCCCGTCTCGAGCGTGGCAGGCTTACGGGCGCCCGACACCCGGTCTCCCTGGACGCCGGGCTCGGTGGCGGAGACCGACAGCTCGACGGCGGCCGGCAGGTCCACGCCCACCACGTTGGCGCCGTACACCTGGAGAACGGCGGTGTCGCCCTCTTTGAGGTAGTCGGCGGCGTTGCCCAGGGCGGCCAGGTCCACGTTGAGCTGGTCATAGGTGGCGGTGTCCATGAACACGTGGTGGCCGCCCTCCCGGTAGAGGTACTGCATCTCCCGCTTGTCGATGATGGCCTGCTCGAGCTTCTCGTCGGCCCGGTACGTGCGGTCCAGCACGGCACCGGTGCGGACGTTCTTGATCTTGGTGCGCACGAAGGCGCCGCCCTTGCCCGGCTTCACGTGCTGGAACTCGACGACCGTGAACAGGCCGTCGGGCAGGTCCAGGGCCATGCCGTTCTTGAGGTCGTTGGTGGAGACGTTCATGCGACCACCATCCCACGGCGGCGGGGGCCGTTCATGCGACGACCAGGTCCTTGGGGGCGTTGGTGAGGGTCAGGCAGCCGGCGGCCGTGACCACCACCGTGTCCTCCACCCGGACGCCGCCGTGGGCCGGCAGGTACACACCGGGCTCGACCGTCACCACGTGCCCGGCGGCCAGCACGTCGGGCGACGTGGAGGACACCCAAGGTGCCTCGTGGATCTCGAGGCCCACCCCGTGGCCGGTGCCGTGGAGGAACTGCTCGGCCCAGCCGGCGCCCGCGATCACCGTACGGCAGGCCTCGTCCACCGCCCGGGCCTCGGCCCCGGCGGCCACCGCCGCCACCCCCGCCCGTTGGCTCTCGGCCACCACCTCGGCCATGCGCCGGGCGGTGGCCGACGCCGGCTCCCCCACGCACAGCGTGCGGGTCATGTCCGAGCAGTAGCCGTCCACCCGGGCCCCGAAGTCCACCACCACCAGCTCGCCGGCACCGATCCGACGCCCGGTGGACTGGTGGTGGGGCTTGGCCCCGTTGGGACCCGACGCGACGATGGTCTCGAACGACGGCCCCTCGGCGCCGCCCCGCCGCATGGCCACCTCCAGGGCCAGGGCCAGGTTGGCCTCGGTGGGCCCGCCGAGGAGCAGCGGGCGGCACTCGGCCAGCGCGGCGTCGGCCACCCGGGCGGCCTCCGCCATGCGGTCGATCTCGCCGTCGTCCTTGACCCGCCGCAGCTCCTCCACCAGGTCCTCGGTGGGCACCAGGTGGTGGCCCGGGAACCACTCGTCGGCGAAGCGACGCTGGCGGGCCCAGGTGACGTCGCCCGCCTCCAGGCCGAGCCGGTCCACGCCGGCGGTCGTCCCCACCACCGCCTCCCGCTGCTCGTCGGTGGTGCGGCCCACCACGATGGTGGCCTCCACGCCGGCCCGCCCCAGCTCCTCGGCCGCCCGCTGGCCATAGCGGCCGTCGGTGACGAGGACCAGGCGGTCGGCGAGCACCACCAGGAGGGCGGCCGAGCCGGTGAACCCGGTGAGGTAACGGACGTTGACGAGGCGGGTGAGCAGGCAGGCGTCGCAGCCGGCACCGTCGAGGCGGGCCCGGAGGCGGTCGGCCCGCCCGGCCACGTCCATCGGCCGCCGTCCGACCGCAGCCCCCGCGTGGGGGGTCACTGTCCGTCCAGCAGGCGTGCCACCGCGGTGACGGCCAGCTCGTACCCGAGGTTCCCGAAACCGCTGATGGAGCCGGTGGCCACCGGGGCCACCACCGACGTGTGCCGCCAGGGCTCCCGGGCCGCCGGGTTGGAGAGGTGCAGTTCTACCACCGGCCCCTCGAAGGCGGCCAGGGCGTCGTGCAGCGACCAGCCGTAGTGGGTGAGGGCGGCGGCGTTCACGACGATGGCGGCGGCCCGGCTCCGGGCGCCGTGCACCGCCTCCACGAGCACGCCCTCGTGGTCGGACTGGAGGTGCTCGAGGGCCAGGCCGTGGGCGTCGGCCGCCCGAGAGGCGGTGGCCACGTGGTCGGCGAGGGTCTTCGACCCGTACACCTCGGGCTGGCGCTCCCCCAGCACGGCCAGGTTGGGCCCCGACAGCAGGAGGACGAGCGGCGGGGTCAACGACCTCAGCCCGCCATCTCGGCCAGGGTGGCCTCCAGATCGGCCCGGCGCACGCCGGTGACAACCTCCAGGCCACGAGGCCCGTCGAGCACGAAGGTAAAGCCGTCCAGGGCCTTCTTGTCCCGGGCCATGAGGTCCACCAGCTCGGCCGGATCGATGCCCGCCGGCACCGCGGTGGGCAGGCCGTAGCCGTCCACCACGGCAAGGTGCTCGGCCACCCGCTCGTCGTCCACCCGGCCCAGGCGGCGGGCCAGGCGGGCGGCGAACATCAGTCCCACCGCCACCGCCTCCCCGTGGCGCAGCCCGTAGTGCCCCGCCGTCTCCAGGGCGTGGGCGAGGGTGTGCCCGTAGTTCAAAACGGCCCTGCTCCTGGCGGCTTGGCCGCCCCGGGCGGGCCCGGCCACCATCCCCACCGGGTCCTCGCGCTCATCGGCGGCCACGAAGGACGCCTTGATGGCCACGCAGCGGGCCACCTTCTCGGCCAGCGGGAGGTCGGCCAGGTCGTCGTCGGTCAGGAAGTGGTACTTGGCCATCTCCCCCAGGCCGCTGCGGTACTCGGCCGGGGGGAGCGTCTCCAACACCTCGGTGTCGCACAGCACCGCCGCCGGCTGCCAGAAGGCTCCCACCAGGTTCTTGCCCTCCGGGAGGTTGACGCCCGCCTTGCCGCCGACGGCGGCGTCCACCTGGGCCAGGAGGGTGGTGGCCACCTGGACCACCGGCACGCCCCGGTGGTACAGGGCGGCGGCCAGGCCGGCGGTGTCGGTGACCGTGCCGCCCCCGACCGCCACCACCACATCCGTCCGGGTCAGGCCGAAGCGGGCGAAGCCCCGGCACAGGTCCTCGACCGTCTCCAGGCACTTGGCGCCCTCTCCCGCGCCGACGACGAAGGCCCGCCACTCGATCCCCGGGTCCACCGCCACACCGATCCCTTCGGAGGTCACCACCGCCGCCCGGCGGGCGCCGACGGGCAGCACCTCCAGGAGGCGGTGACGGGCGCCGGGCCCCACCAGCACGGGGTAGGAGCGCTCGCCCAGCTCGACCTCCACCCGGGCCAGGCCGCCGTCGGCGGTGATCGGCGGCTCCGCCACTGCCGGGGGGCGGTGCCCGGGGCCGTCGAGGGCCCGCTCCACCCGGTCGGCCACGTCGGCGGCAGGGAGGTCGTCGACGTCCACCGTCACGTCGGCCACGTCGGCGTACAGGCCGGCCCGCTCGGCGCACAGGCGGACCAGGACGCCGGCCGGGTCGCCGTCGAGGAGCGGCCGGTGGGTGCCGGTCGTCACCCGGGCGGCCAGGGTCTCGGGGCGGGCGCGCAGCCACACCACCGGCCCGGCGGCCCGGATGCGATCCCGGTTGGCGGCGTCCAGCACCACGCCGCCGGCGGCCGCCACCACCGCCCGCCCCCCGGCGTCGAGGGCCTCGGCCAGCACCTCGGACTCGAGGCGGCGGAACGCCGGCTCACCCTCGGCCGCCCAGATCTGGGCGACGGTCCGGCCGGTGCGGGCTTCGATGGCGGCGTCGCTGTCCACGAATTCCCACCCCCGGCGCCCGGCCAGGGCCCGCCCCACGGTGGTCTTGCCCGAGCCCATCATCCCCACCAGGAGGATGCGCTCCGGGCCGCTAGAGGCCGGCGACGTAGGCATCCCGGTTGCGCACCACCTCGGGCATGGAGTCGCCGCCGAACTTGCGGAGGGCCTCGGAGGCCAGGACCAGGGCCACCTCCGTCTCCGCCACCACCCCCATGGCGGGCACGGCGGTGACGTCGGTGCGCTCCTTGAAGGAGACCGCCTCCTCCTTGGTCTCCACGTCGACGGTCTTGAGCACCGGGCGGTTGAGTGTGGACAGGGGCTTCATGGCCGCCCGGGCCACGACCAGGTCACCGGTGGACATGCCCCCCTCGATGCCGCCGGCCAGCGTGGATCCCCGGTGGTACGCACCCTCGCCGGCGTCCCACAGGATGGCGTCGTGGGCCCGGGAGCCCCGCCGGCCGGCCACCTCGAACCCGTCGCCCACCTCCACGCCCTTCACTGCGGGGATGCTCATGAGCGCCCCGGCCACCAGGGCGTCCAGGCGGCGGTCCCAGTGCACGTGGCTGCCCAGCCCGACGGGCACGCCGTAGGCCAGGACCTCGGCCACGCCGCCCAGGGAGTCGCCCTCCCTGGCCGCCTCCTTGATCTCCGCCACCATCGCCTCCTCGGCTGCCGGGTCGAAGCAGCGCACCGCCGAGGCGTCCACCGCCGCCAGGTCGGCGGCCGTGGGCCGGGCCGCCGACTTGGACACCACCGGGCCCAGCTGCACGATGTGGGACAGCACCGCCACGCCCAGGCGAGCCAGGAGGGCCTTGGCCAGGCACCCGGCCGCGACCCGGGCCGCCGTCTCCCGGGCCGACGCCCGCTCGAGCACGTCACGAGCGTCGGTGAAGCCGTACTTCTGCATGCCCGCCAGGTCGGCGTGGCCGGGCCGGGGCCGGGTGAGGGGCTTCTCGGTGCTACCCGGCGCCGGGTCCATCTCCTGCTCCCACCGCGGCCACTCGGTGTTGGCGATCACGATGGCCACCGGCGACCCCAGGGTGCGGCCGTGGCGGATGCCGCCCAGGAGGGTGAGCTCGTCCTGCTCGAAGCGCATCCTCGGGCCCCGCCCGTAGCCGAGGCGGCGGCGGGCCAGCTCACCCCGGATCTCACCGGCGGTGACCTCCAGCCCGGCAGGCAGCCCTTCCACGGTGACCACCAGGCCCTGGCCATGGGACTCGCCGGCGGTGAGGAATCGGAGCACGAGCCCAATCTACCGGCCTCCCTCAGCGTCCCCCCGGGAGTTCGCCGGCTGAGCGGCCAGGGGCTACTGGCGGAACCACCACCGGACCAGGGGCTGGCCGAACAGGACGGCCACGGCGGCGCCCCCGGCCAGAAAGGGGCCGAAGGACACCTGGTCCTTTCGGGATCGCCCGCCGAAGAGCAGGAGTCCGACGCCCACGACCGCCCCCAGGGCGAAGCCCAGGAACAGACCCACGGCCACGTGGCTCAGGCTGAGCCAGCCCAGGAACAGCCCCAGGATGAAGGCCAGGCGGACGTCGCCGAACCCCATGCTGGACGGCTGCACCAGATGGACGAGCAGGAGGGCCCCGAACGAGACCGCCGCGCCCACCAACGCCGACTCCAGGTGGCCGAGGTCGCCCTTGACGAGGGCGGCCACGGCCAGCAGGGGCAGCGACAGGGCGATGGTCGGGTACACGATGCGGTTGGGGATGATCCGCAGCTCCAGGTCGATGACACTGATCGTCACCAGGCAGGCGAAGAAGACCAGGTAGGCGGGAAGGGCGGCGTCGGCGCCCAGGCGGAGGCCGACGGCGGCGAAGGCGGCAACCGTCCCCACCTCAACCACCGGGTAGCGGACCGGCACCGCCGCCCCACACGCCGGGCAGCGCCGGCCGCGGGCCACCCAGGGGACCAGCGGCCGGCGGGCGGGGACGTCGGGGTCGTCGAGGCAGTTCCGGCAGCCGGTCCGCAGTGGGCGGACGGGCCGGCGCTGTGGCACGCGGTCCACGAGAAAGTTGATCCCGGTGCCCACCCACAGCCCGACCACGGCGCAAGCCACGGCCACCACCACGGTGGCGGTCACGGGCCGCCCCCCTTCCGGGCCAGCTCACCCAGGGCGGCGGCCGACATGACGGCCAGCGGCGGGTCTTCCCCGGTCCACAGGCGGAAGGCCAGCGCGGCCTGGTGGATGAGCATGCCCAGGCCGTTGACGGCGGCCGCCCCCTGGTCGCGGGCCGCCTCCAGCAGGGGCGTGAGCGGCGGGTGGTACACCAGATCCACCACCAGCTGGCCAGGCCCCAGGCAGGACGGGTCCACCACCGTGGGCGGGCCGGCGCCCGCCCCACCCGCCAGCCGGCGGCCCTCCAGGTCGAGGACCTCGGCGCCCGCCGCGGGCACGCCGCCCATCCCCACCGGGGTGGCGTTCACCACCAGCTCGGCCCCGGCGGCGTCGGCGGGAGCACCGACCCGTCCCACCGGGCCGGCCAGGGCGGCGGCCGCCGCCGCCCGCGACTCGGTGCGGTTGGCCACCACCACCTCGGCGGCGCCCGCCTCGGCCAGGGCTCGCACCACGGCTCGGGCCGCCCCCCCGGCACCCAGCACCAGGCAGCGGCGGCCGGCGGGGTCGAAGCCCTCGTCGCCGAGGAGGGCGTCCACGAAGCCGGCGCCGTCGGTGTTGTGGCCCTCGAGCACGTCGCCGGGCCGCCGGACCACCGTGTTCACCGCTCTCAGGGCGTCGGCCGCCGGGGACAGGAGGTCGACCGCGCCGGCGGCGTCCTCCTTGTGGGGCATGGTCACCGACAGCCCCTCGAGCCCGAGGGCCCGGGCCCCGCCCACCGCCGCCGCCCCCTCGCCGGCGGCCACGTCGAAGGCCAGGTAGGCCCAGTCCAGGTCCAGGGCCCGGAAGGCGGCGTTGTGCATGGCCGGCGACAGCGAGTGGCGCACCGGATGGCCGATGACCCCTGCCAGGCGCGTCCTCGGGCCCGGTGACCAGCCGTCGGTCAGAGGAGGCCCTTGGCCTTGGCGTCGGCCTTCAGGCGCTCGAACTCGTCCGGCGTGGTGGCAAAGGCGTGCTTGCCGTTGGCGTCCGACAGGACGTAGTAGAGGAACGTGGAGGGCGGCGGGTCGAGGGACGCCTCGAGGGACTTGCGACCGGGGCTGGCGATGGGTCCCGGGGGCAGGCTCTTGTTGGCGTAGGTGTTGTACGGCGACGACACCCTCAGGTCGGCGTCGGTGAGGTGCTGGCGGGACGAGCCCAGGGCGTACTGCACGGTGGCGTCGATCTGCAGGGCCATGCCCTTCTGGAGGCGGTTGTAGATCACCCGGGCGATGGGCGCCCGGTCCTCGTCCACCTTGGCCTCCCGCTCGACCATGGAGGCCACCACCACCACCTCGTAGGGGGTGAGCTTGAGACGGGCGGCGGCCGCGGGAAGGCCGATCTGGTTGGCGTTCTCGTCGAAGGCGGCCACCATGCGGGTGAGGATCTTGGCCTCGTCGTCGGTGCGGTCGACGAAGTACGTCTCGGGCAGGATCAGCCCCTCCAGGTTGGAGGTGCCGGCCGGCTCGAACTGGGACCGGATGGTCCCGCTGCGGGCGGCGGCCAGGAACCGGTCGGCGGAGCGGCCGGGCAGCTCACCCACCTTGGCGGCGATGTCGGCCAGGGTCAGGCCCTCGGGGATGGTCACCCGGTCGTTCTGGACGACGCCGCCCTGCTCGAGGATGTGGACCACGGCCGCCATGTGCTGGTTGTGGTGGAACACGAAGTCGCCGGCCTTGATGGAGTCGGCCCCGGTGAAGCGGGCGTAGTAGGCGAAGACGGTGGCGTTGCGCACCACACCCCGCTGGTGGAGCAGCGTGGCGATGCCGCTGGTGGACGAGCCGGGGGCGACGGTGACGCGGATCTCGCTGCCCGGCGGCCCCGACGGGTCGATCTGGGACCGCAGCCACGACACCGCCAACCCCCCGACCAGGACAATGGCGCCGAGGAGGCAGAGCAGGACCAGAGGCCAGCGCCGGCGCCCACCCACCTCCCACTCGTCTTCCAGGTCGTACGCGGTGTCGACGCTCATCGATCGGTGCCGCCTTTCGCGGGGGCTTCGCCGGCCGGGGGCTCCGGGGCGCTGGCGGGGGGGACGGTGCCCGCCTGCCGGCGGTCGAGCCAGGACTGCAGCATCACCGCCGCCGCCTGGCTGTCCACCGGCGCCCGGCGGGTGGCGCGGCGCCGGCGCTCGGGCCGCGGGCTGCGCAGCACGGCCACCGTCGTCAGGCGCTCGTCGTGCAGGTCCACGGGGACGTCGACCAGGGCGGCCAGGGCGGCCGCCTCCTCGCTGGCGCCCCGGGCCGCCGGGCCGGTGGAGCCGTCGAGGGAGAGGGGAAGACCGACCACCACCCGGCCGGCACCGAGGGCCCGCACGACGGCCACCAGGGCCTTCCGGTCGGCGGCGTCGTCACCGCTGCGGGCGAGGACGGCGTGGGGCGTGGCCACCCGGCCCCGGTCGTCGCTGACGGCCACGCCGACCCGGCGGCGGCCGAGGTCGATGCCGACGACCCGCCCTGGCTCGGGGGGCGTCTCGCTCAAGCGGCGGCGCCCAGGGCCGCCCGCCGGGCCTGGTCCAGCGCCTCGTCGAGGCGGGAGGCGTCGCGCCCGCCGGCGACGGCCCGCTCCGGGTTGCGCCCCACCCCACCACCCACGGTGCGGGCGGCGTCGGCCAGCAGGTCGGACGCCAGGAGCCCGGCGTCGCGGGCCACCACCGCCACCAGGGCGGCACCACCCCCGTCGGGGGCGGCGCCCAGCACCACCACCCGGATGCCCGGTCGCTCCCGGATGGCCACGGCCAGGGCCTCCACGTCCCGGCGCGGCGTACCGTCGGGCAGGCGGTGGACGACCACGCCGTCGACCGCCTCGGCGGCCAGGGCGGCGGCCTGGGACCCCGCCTGCTCCCGCCGCAGGGTCTTCACCTGCTCACCCAGCGACCGGTTCTCGTCCAGCACCTTCTCGACCCGCTCGGGCACCTCGGGCGGCGCCACCCGCAGGAGGGCGGCGGCCCGCCCGAGCAGGGCCTCCTCGGCGCGGATGCGCTCCAGGCTGCCGGTACCGGTGACCGCCTCGATGCGGCGCAGGTTGGCGCCGATGGACGCCTCGGCCACGATCTTGATGGGGCCGATGGTGCCCAGGGCGGGGACATGGGTTCCCCCGCACAGCTCCACCGACCGGCGGCCCGCCTCCACCACCCGTACCACGTCGCCGTACTTGTCCCCGAAGAAGGCGATGGCCCCCAGGCGCTCGGCCTCCTCGCGGGTGGTCTCGTAGGCCCTGACCGGCTCGTTGGCCAGCACCTGGCCGTTGGCCACGTCCTCCACCCGGGCCAGCTCCTCGGCCGACAGCGGGGCGTAGTGGCTGAAGTCGAACCGCAGGCGGTCGGGGGCCACGAGGGACCCGGCCTGCTTGACGTGGTCGCCCAGCACCTCCCGCAGTGCCCCGTGCAGCAGGTGAGTGCCCGTGTGGTTGCGGCGGATGGCGTCGCGGCGCTCGGCGTCCACCGCCGCCACCGCCTCCTGCCCGGGGCCCAGCCGGCCGTCCACCACCATCGCGCTGTGGCGGGTGAGCCCGGCGATCGCCACGGTCGTGTCCAGCACCCGCGCCGAGCCCGTCTCGGTGGTGATGCTGCCGGTGTCCCCTACCTGGCCGCCGGACTCGGCGTAGAACGGAGTGCGGTCCAAGAAGACCTCCACCGTGGGCTCACCGCCGGGGCGGGGACGACCGTCGAGGACGGCCAGGACCCGGGGCCGGGTCTCCGTCTCGGAGTAGCCGGTGAACTCGGTGGGGCCGAACTGCTCGAGGACGTCGCGGTAGGCGGCCAGCCGCTCGGGGTCGGCGCCCGGCCCGCCGCCCTTGGCCGCGTCCCGGGCCCGCTGGCGCTGAGCGGCCATCTCTCGGTCGAAGCCGGCCACGTCCACCGCCACGCCCCGCTCGGACGCCACCTCCAGGGTCAGCTCCAGGGGGAAGCCGAAGGTGTCGTGGAGCCGGAAGGCGGCCTCCCCGGCCAGCGGGGTACCGGCAACCGCAGCGGCCGCCAGCTCGTCGTCCAGGGTGGCCGAGCCCGAGCGCAGGGATTGGCGGAACCGCTCCTCCTCCCGGGTGACCACGCCGGTGACGAAGTCCCGGTTGCGGGCCACTTCGGGATAGGCGCCGCCCATCACCTCGATGGTGGCCGCCACCAAGGCGGGGGTCACGAGGCGGTCAACGCCCAGCCCGTAGGCGTGGCGCACGGCCCTGCGGATGATGCGGCGCAGCACGTAGCCACGGTCCTCGTTGGAGGGGAAGACCCCGTCGCTGACCAGGAAGCTCATGGAGCGGCCGTGGTCGGCGAGGATGCGCAGGCTGGTGTCCACCGCCTCGTCGTCGCCGTAGGTCCGACCCGTGGCCGCGCCGGCGGCCAGGACGAGGGGCCGCAGGACGTCGGTGTCGAAGACGGACTCCACGTCCTGGAGGACGGTGAGGCAGCGTTCAAGGCCGGCGCCTGTGTCGATGATGCGCATGGGAAGGGGCGCCAGGGTGCCGTCCGGGCTGCGGTCGTACTGCATGAAGACCAGGTTCCAGATCTCCCGGAAGCGGGCGGGAGCGCCGAACGCGGGCCCGCCCCCCTCGCCGAAGTCGGGCCCCTTGTCGAAGTAGATCTCCGAGCACGGGCCGCACGGCCCGGTCTCGCCCATCATCCAGAAGTTGTCCTCGCCCATGCGCTGGATGCGCTCGGGAGGAAGCCCGACGGCGTCCCGCCACACCTCGGCGCCCTCGTCGTCGGTGTCGTGGACGGTCACCCAGAGGCGGTCGGGGTCCAACCCGAGGACCTCCGTCAGCAGCTCCCAGGCATAGGGGACGGCGCCCTCTTTGAAATAGTCGCCGAAGCTGAAGTTCCCGAGCATCTCGAAGAACGTCAGGTGGCCCCAGGTCACGCCGATGTTGGCGATGTCGTCGTGCTTGCCCCTGATGCGGACGCACTTCTGCACAGTGGTGGCCCGGCGGGCGGCGGGCGGCTCCTCGCCCAGGATGTAGGGCAGGAACTGGTTCATCCCCGCGTTCGTGAACAAGGGGGCGGCCGGGTGGTGCGGTATGAGGCCGGCCGAGGGCATCGGGACGTGGCCGCGCTCGGTGAAGAAGGCGGTGAAGGCGCGGCGAAGCTCGTCGGCAGTCATGCGGAGGGCGAGCCTAGTGACCGGGAGGCCCGTGTGGCGGGGGGGCCCACGCCCCGTCACGGTCCTCGGGGAGTCCCCCGGCGGCAAGGGCGGCCTCGGCGCCGTGGCCCGACGGCTCGTAGTACACCCGCCCCGACACCTCCGGCGGGCGGTGTTCCTGGGGCACCCATCCCCGGGGGTCGTCGTGGGGGTACTGGTAGCCGGCGCCATGGCCCAGGGCGCGAGCGGCCCGGTAGGAGGCGTCGCGCAGGTGGGCGGGCACCACGCCCGCCGGACGGTCCCGTACGTCGGCCTGGGCCCGCCACAGGCCCTGGGCGGTCCGGTTGGACTTGGGCGCGGTGGCCAGGTGCACGACCGCCTGGGCCAGGTTGAGCGACGCCTCCGGCAGGCCCACGAACTCCACCGCCCGGGCCGCGGCGTCGGCCACCACCAGGGCCATGGGGTCGGCCATGCCCACGTCCTCGGAGGCCAGGATCACCATGCGGCGGGCGATGAAGCGGGCATCCTCTCCGGCCGCCAGCATGCGGGCCAGCCAGTACAGCCCGGCATCGGGATCCGACCCCCGCAGGCTCTTGACGAACGCCGACACCACGTCGTAGTGCTCGTCGCGCTCGTAGCGGAGGGCGCGGGCCGACAGGGCGGCCTCGGCGTCGGCCAAGGTGGCCACCGGCGGCCGACCTCTGGAGGTGGCCAGGGCCACCGCCACCTCCAGGGCGTTGAGGGCCACCCGGGCGTCGCCGTCGGCCCGGTCCACGAGGTGGTCGAGGGCGTCGGCGTCGGCGGTCGCCGACTCGGTGGCCAGCCCCCTTTCGAGCAGGGCCCGCACGGCCGCCGGCCCCAGGGGCTCCAGGCGGAAGAGGCTCGATCGGGAGAGCAGCGGGGCGTTGACCTCGAAGTACGGGTTCTCGGTGGTCGCCCCCACCAGGACCAGCACGCCCTCCTCGACCCAGGGCAGGAGCACGTCCTGCTGGGAGCGGTTGAAGCGGTGGACCTCGTCGAGGAAGAGGGTCGTCCCCTGGCCCTGCTCGGCCAGGCGGCGGCGGGCCCGCTCCACCACCTCCCGCACGTCCTTCACCCCTGCGGAGACGGCGGACAGGGTCTCGAAGGCCTTGGCCGTCGCCCCGGCGATGAGGCGGGCCAAGGTGGTCTTGCCCGTGCCCGGCGGCCCCCACAGGATGACCGAGGAGAGGCGGTCGGCCTCGATGAGGCTGCGCAGCGGGCGACCCGGGCCGAGCAGGTGCTCCTGGCCCACCATGTCGTCCAGCACGGCGGGGCGCAGCCGCGCAGCGAGGGGCGCGGTGGTGGCCAGCCGCTCCTGGAGGGCGGCGCCGAACAGGTCGTCGCCCGAGGGGCCAGCCACGGCGGCGACGCTACCCGCCGCCCGGCGGTGGGCGGCCGCTACGGTGCTGGCATGTGTGTCGGCCCGCGGCGGGTGGGTGCCCTTGTGGTGGCCGTTGCCCTCTGGTCCGCGGCGGTGGGGGCGTGCGGCGGTAGGTCCACCACCGGGCGGGCCACGGGCACCTCGTCCACCGGGTCGTCATCCACCGGGTCGTCGTCCACCGGGTCGTCGTCCACCGCTCCCCGCCCGGCCTCGGCCACCGACGTCACGACCACCTCCGACGGGAACCGGATCCGGGTCACGGTGGCGGTGGGCCCGGGAAGCGGCGACCCGGCCTGCATCCCGGCGGTGGCCCCCGGCACCACCGCCCTCCCCGTGGTCGTCACGGTTGGCAACGAGCAGGCCGACCGGGCCGTCCCGTTCCCGCCCGTTCGCGTAGAGCTGCTCCGGGGCGGCGATCCGCCGATTCCGGTGCCCGTCGAGCTCTCGCCGGGAGCCGCCTGCTCGTTCACGCCTCGCGTGTCGTCGCTGGCGCCGGGGGCGTCGGTGGCGTTCCATGGGGCGACGCCCGGGGTCGACACCTCGGCCGCGCCGGGGTCGGCGGGCCGGGTGACGGCCAGCGTCTCCGAGAGCACTTTCGCCGTCTCCGTTCCGGTGCCGTAGGGCCGCAGTAGGGTCGGCGCGGTGCGTGCGTTGGCCGGCCCGCTGGTGGCCGCCGCGGTCCTCCTTGGCCTCGGCGGGGCGTTCGAGCTGCGGCGCCCGGCGGCCACCGTGGGGGCGCTGGCCGCCCTCGGCCTCCGGGCCTCGCCCCCTGCCGTCCGGCTCGGCGCCGCCGCCGCCCTCGTCGTGGCCGCCGGGGCGGTGGTGACGATGGGCCGGGCCTTCGCCCTGCTCGTGGCCGCCGCCTACCTGGCCTTCGCCGCCTTCGTGGCCGCCGCTCTGGCTCGGAGGACGCCCCTCGCCACGTGCGGGTGCTTCGGCCGGGAGGACACGCCGGCTACGCCCACCCATCTGGTGGTCAACCTGGCGGCTGCCGGCGTCGGCCTGGCCGTCGGCCTGCGGCCCGGGCCCCGCGGCTGGCCGGCCGTCCACCTCGGTGCCGGGCCCATCGGCGTGGCCGTGTTCGCAGCGCTGGTGGTGGTGGCCGTGGGCCTGGGCTACGCCGCCCTCACCGACCTGCCACGCCTGTCGGCGGCGGCCGCCGGTCGCACGCCGCCGGGCGCCGGCGAGCGGCGGTGACCCCCGGGCCGGCCCCAAGGGATATGCGCCCATGGTCGTCCTGATCGCGGTGGACGCGGTGGCCATCGCCTTCCTCGGCCTGCTGGTGCGGGGCCTCCTCCGCAGCCACGCCGAGGTCCTCGGCCGCCTGCACGCCCTCGGCGCCCGGCCCCGGCGGACTGCGGGTGCCGGGGCCGCGGCCGTGCGGTTGGCCGGCCCCCGGGCCCGGCGGGGCGGGCCGGCGGCCGCCGACGTGGTGGGCATGACCCCGGCGGGCGACCCCATCGCCATCGGCATCGCCGGCACCCGCCACGACACCGTCCTCGTCTTCCTGTCTCGCCCCTCGGTGGCCGCCGACCCCTTCTGGCCGGCCCCGGACCCGGCCGGCCAGCGCCTCCCGCCGGCGGCCCCCGGCGGGGCTCGGGTGGTGGTCGTCGTGCCGGGGACCGACGCCGGCCGGCCGTACCCGGCATTGGCCCCCGAGGGGGTGGCGGTGGTGGGCTCCGACGAGGCGTGGCGCGCCTACCGGGTGGAGGCGGCGCCCACCGTCGTGTACGTGGACGGGCCGGCGGCGAGGGTGGTGGCGCGAGGCCCGGCCCGCAGCTGGGAGGAGGCGCTCGCCGTGCTCGCCGTGCCGGCGGCGACGCTTCCCGACCCGGCGGGCGGCTGAATGGCGGGGTGGGTGCTGCCGGCGGCCGGCGTCCTGACCGCCACCGCCGCCGGGATCCGCTCCAGCTGGTCTCCCTGAGGGGAGTCGATGCTGGCCAGCGTCAACCCGCTCGGGGAGCGGGCCCGCAACCGACGATGGGGCGTCACCGTCTCCGCCTACCTGGTGGGGTCGGTGGCCGGCGCCGCCCTGGTGGGGCTGGTGGCCGGCGTGGCCGGCCGCGGGGCCAAGGCCGCCCTGGGCTCGGCGTGGCCGGCCACCGCGGCGGCGGTGGTCGTGGCCGCCTGCGCCGCCGGCCTTGCCTTCGACCTCCACCTGGGCGGGGTGGCCCTGCCCACCGTCCACCGCCAGGTGGAGAAGGACTGGCTCGACCGCTACCGGGGCTGGGTGTACGGGCTCGGCTTCGGCTTCCAGCTCGGGCTGGGGGTGGTGACGGTGGTCAACACCGCCGCCATCTACCTGGCCGTCGTGCTGGCCCTGGCCTCCGGGTCGGCGGCCGGCGGGCTGGTGGTGGGCACGACCTTCGGGTTGGTGCGGGGGCTGGTGATCCTGGCCGCCGCCGGCGCCGACCGGCCCGACGCCCTCCGCCGGGTCCTCGCTCGCATCCAGGCCTGGGACGGCGTGTCCCGGCGGGCCACCATCGGGGTGCAGGCGCTGGTGGGCGTGGTGGTGGCGGCCGCCGGCCTGGCCCGCTGAGGTGGCGGGGCCCGGTGGTTCAGGCGCCGGCCCGGGGCAGGACCCGCAGGCCGAGCTCGGCCAGCTGGGCCGCATCGATGGCCGACGGGGCGCCGGTGAGGGGATCTGCTCCTGACTGGGTCTTGGGGAAGGCGATCACCTCACGGATGTTGTCCTCGCCGGCCAGCTGGGCCACCAGGCGGTCGATGCCGAAGGCGAAGCCGGCGTGGGGCGGGGCGCCGTGGCGGAAAGCGTCGAGCAGGAACCCGAAGCGGGCCCGGGCCGTCTCCTCGTCTATGCCCAGGGCGCGGAACATGCGCTGCTGGACGTCGGGACGGTGGATCCGCACGCTGCCCGACCCCAGCTCCCACCCGTTGAGCACCAGGTCGTAGGCCTGGGACCGAACGGCCAGCGGCTCGGTTTCGAGGATGTCCATGTCGTCGGGGTGGGGCATGGTGAACGGGTGGTGGGCGGGGATGGGCCGCCCGTCGGCACCCAGCCCCTCGAACAGCGGGAAGTCGGTGACCCACCAGAAGGCCAGCGCCCCCCCGCCGGTCGGGGGACGGCCCAGGTCGAGGCGCAGGGCGCCCAGGACCCGGTTGGCCACCGGGCGCTCGCCGGCCACCACCAGGGCCAGGTCGCCGGGCTCGGCGCCGAGGGCGACCACCAGCCCCGCCCGCTCGTCGTCGGACAGGAACTTGGCCACCGGCGAGTCGAGGGCACCGCCGTCGCCGACCCGGGCCCACACCAGGCCGGCCGCCCCCAGGCCCCGGGCCCGCTCGGTGAGGCGGTCGAGGAAGGCCCGAGTGGCGTCCGCTTCTCCAGGGACGCGGATGCCCTTCACCGCCGGCGACTGGAAGGCCCGGAACCCCGTGGTCGCGAAGACCGCCGTCAGGTCCACCAGCTCCATCCCGAACCGGGTGTCGGGCTTGTCGGTACCGAACCGGTCCGACGCCTCCTGCCAGGTCATGCGCCCGATGCCGCCGGCCGGGGGGACGACGTCGGCGGCCAGGCCGGAGGCCACCGCCGCCCCGGTGGCCGCCAGCACCACGTCGGTCATGACCGCCATCACGTCGTCGGCCCCCACGAACGACGCCTCGGCGTCCAGCTGGGTGAACTCGAACTGGCGGTCGGCGCGGGGGTCCTCGTCGCGCAGGCAGCGGGCCAGCTGGTAGTAGCGGTCGACGCCGCCGACCATCAGGAGCTGCTTGAACAGTTGGGGGCTCTGGGGCAGGGCGTAGAACGCGCCCGGCTGGAGGCGGCTCGGGACCACGAAGTCGCGCGCCCCCTCGGGCGTGGACGCGATGAGGACGGGCGTCTCCACCTCGGCGAAGCCGGCACCGTCCATGGCCCCCCGGATGGCGGCGTTGACCACCGAGCGCAGCCGTAGGCGGCGCTGCATGACGGGGCGACGAAGGTCGAGGTAGCGGTGGCGCAGGCGCACGACCTCCTCGGCGTCGATGCGGTCGGTGATGGGGAACGGGGGGGGGTCGGCGGGAGCCAGCACCTCCACCCGGCAGTCCCCCACCTCCACCTCGCCGGTGGCCAACGCCGGGTTGGCCGTACCCTCGGGGCGGGCCCGCACCGTGCCGGTGACTGCAACCACGTACTCCGAGCGCAGGTCGGAGGCACCGTCCACCACGCACTGGACGATGCCGGTGTGGTCACGAAGGTCGACGAAGGCCAGGTGCTCGCCGTGCTCGCGCCGCCGGTCCACCCACCCGCACAGACGGACCTCGGTACCGACGTCGGCGAGCCGCAGCCCACCGCACCAGGCGGTGCGCATCCCGATCGGAGGTGCGGTCACGACAGGCGCTTGCGCACGTGATGGACGAGGTCGGCCCGCCCGACCGTCTCCTGGTCGCCTTCGGCCAGGTCGCGCACGGTGGCGGTCGCCTCGGCCCGCTCTCGCTCCCCCACCACCACGGCCAGCCGCGCTCCCGAGCGGTCGGCCGCCTTGAACTGGGCCTTCATGGAGCGGGCGTCGAAGGCCCGGTCGCAGGAGATGCCCGCCCGGCGGAGGTCGGCGGTGAGCAGCAGCGCCTGCCGCCCCCCGGTCACATCCACCACGAAGACGTCCACCCGGGCGGCGGGCGCCGGGAACGCCCCCTCGGCGTCGCCGGCCAGGAGCAGTCGCTCGATGCCGAGGCCGAACCCGATGCCGGGCGTGGGCGGCCCGCCCAGCGCCGCCACCAGCCCGCCGTAGCGACCGCCGCCGCCCACAGCGTTCTGGGCTGACGAAAGAGCGGTGGCAGCCAGCTCGAAGGTGGTGCGGGTGTAGTAGTCGAGGCCGCGCACCAGCCGGGGGGCGAGAACGAACGGCACCTCCAGGGCACGGAGCCCGTCCCGCACGGCGCCGAAGTGGTCCTGGCAGGCGTCGCACAGGTGGTCGGCGGGGAGAGGCGCCTCCGCCGTCGCCGCCCGGCACTCCGGTCGCTTGCAGTCGAGCACCCGCAGGGGGGCCTCGAGGGCCCGGTCGCGGTGCTCGTCGCACAGCTCGCCCCGGTGCTCGGCCAGGAAGGCGGCCAGGGCGGCCAGGTAGGGCGGCCGGCACACCTCGTCGCCGAGGGAGTTGAGGAGGAGGTCGACCTGCGTGATGCCGAGGCCGGCCACGAACCCGGCGGCCAGGGCCACCACCTCCACGTCCAGGTCGGGGTCCTCGGCGCCCAGCGCCTCCACCCCCAGCTGGTGGTGCTGGCGGTACCGGCCGGCCTGGGCCCGCTCGTAGCGGAAGTTGGGGGCCGCGTACCAGGCCTTGAACGGCAGCGGCGGGCGGTGCTGGGCCCAGGCCCGCACGACCGACGCAGTGCCCTCGGGGCGCAGGGCCAGCGAACGGCCGCCCTTGTCGGTGAGCTCGTACATCTCCTTGCGCACCACGTCGGTGCCCTGCCCGAGGCGGTCGAAGACGGCTACGTCCTCGAACATGGGGCTCACCACCAGGCCGTAGCCCCCCCGCCCGACGGCGGCGGCGAAGCGCGCCACCATCGCCTCCCAGCGGGCCGACTCCGGGGGCAGCACGTCGTGCGTCCCCTTGGGGGCGGCGAGCTCGGGCATCACCGGGAGGCTACCGGCCCCCGCCTGCGCCTCCGGCTCCGATTCCTGCCCGTTGTTGCTAGCGGTGGCCGCCGGGGACGACTCGGTAGGCGTCGTACACGCTGTCGATGTGGCGGAGGGTGGAGAGGATGGACTCCAGGTGGGACGGGTCGCCCAGCTCGAAGTCGAAGCGGAGGCGCGCCACCCGGTCGGTGCCGGTGTGGGTGAACGACGACACGATGTTGAGGTGGTGGTCGGCCAGCACGGTGGTGACGTCGCGCAGGAGCCGTGACCGGTCCAGGGCCTCCACCTCGACGGTGGCGGTGAACGAGCCCGAGCGCTCGCTGTCCCACTCCACCTCGATGGCCCGCTCGCCCATGGTGGTGGACAGGGCCACGGCGTTGGCGCAGTCGGCCCGGTGCACCGACACCCCCCGGCCGGTGGTCACGTAGCCCACGATGTCGTCGCCGGGCAGGGGGTGGCAGCAGTGGGCCCGGCGCACGAGCATGTCGTCCAGGCCCTCCACGTGGATGCCGGCGTCATCGCGCCGGGTGGGGCGCAGGGGCCGGCCGACGGTGGCCGGGAGCTGCTCCTCGGCGTCGCCGCCCCGCAGCTCCTTGACCACCCGCTGGGCCACCGACTGGGCCGACACGTGGTTCTCCCCGATGGCGGCGTGGAGGGCGTCGAGGTCGGCGTAGTTGAGGGCCTTGGCCACGTCCACCAGCACCGGGGAGTTGGCCAGCTTCTGCACGGGAAGGCCCTCCCGGCGCATGGCCTTCACCAGGTCGTCGTGGCCGTTGGCGACGGCTTCATCGCGCCGGGACCGGCTGAACCACTGGCGGATCTTGTTGCGGGCCCGCGGCGTCACCACCACTTTGAGCCAGTCGCGCGACGGCCCCGCGCCCTCCACCTTGGACGTGAACACCTCCACCGTGTCCCCCGAGGTCAGGCGGGAGTCCAGCGGCACCAGGCGCCCGTTGACCCGGGCCCCGATGCAGCGGTGGCCGACCTCGGTGTGGATGCTGTAGGCGAAGTCGATGGGGGTGGCGCCCACCGGCAGGGTGACGACCTTGCCCTTGGGCGAGAAGACGAAGACCTCCTCCTGGTCGAGGTCGACCTTCAGCGTCTCCATGAACTCCTGGGGGTCGGAGGTGTCCTCCTGCCACTCCACGATGCGCCGCAACCAGGGCACGTCGGCCTTGGGCGACCCCTCCTTGTACCCCCAGTGGGCGGCGATGCCGAACTCGGCCCGCTGGTGCATCTCCCGCGTCCGGATCTGCACCTCCAGGGGCTTGCCCTCCGGGCCCACCACCGTGGTGTGCAGGGACTGGTAGAGGTTGAACTTGGGCTGGGCGATGTAGTCCTTGAACCGGCCCTGCACCGGCTTCCACGAGGCGTGGATGGTGCCCAGGGCGGCGTAACAGTCCTTCACGCTGGACACGACCACCCGGATGCCCACCAGGTCGAAGATGTCGTCGAAGTCCCGCCCCTTCACGACCATCTTCTCGTAGATGCTCCAGCTGTGCTTGGGCCGCCCGGTGACGTCGGCGTCGATGCGCAGCTCGGCCAGTCGGGCGGTGACGACGTCCACCACCGCCGCCAGGTAGCGCTCCCGCTCGGGCGCCCGCACCGACACCATCTGCTCGATCTCGGCGTAGCGCTTCGGGTAGATGGTGGCGAAGGCGAGGTCCTCGAGCTGCCACTTGACCTCGGCCAGCCCCAGGCGGTGGGCCAACGGGGCGTAGACGTCCAGGGTCTCCTGGGCGATGCGCTGCTGCTTCTCCTGGGGCAGGGCGGCGAGCGTGCGCATGTTGTGGAGGCGGTCGGCCAGCTTGATGAGCAGGACGCGGATGTCCTTGGCCATCGCCACCAGCATCTTGCGCATGCTGGCCGCCTGCTGGGCCTCCTTGGAGTCGAAGCGCACCCGGTCGAGCTTGGTGACGCCGTCCACCATGGTGGCCACTTCCTGGCCGAAGTCGGAGATGACCTGGTCGAGGGTGACGCTGGTGTCCTCCACCGCGTCGTGGAGCAGGGCGGCGACCAGGGTGACGTCGTCCAGGCCGAGGTCGGCCAGGATGGCGGCCACCGCCACCGGGTGGACGATGTAGGGGTCGCCGGAGAGTCGCACCTGGCCCTCGTGGGCCTCGGCCGCCACCTCGTAGGCCCGCCGGATCATGGTGGTCGGCGCCTTGGGGCGGCGCCGGCGGTAGGCGGTGACCACCTCGGCCAGCTCGTCGGCGGCCGCCGCCGAGCCGTTGCGCCGCCAGGGGAGGACGCGATCGACGGCGGGCACCCGCGCCTACCGGTAGTGGACCAGGGACACGGCGTCGTACCCGCCCAGGCGGGAACGGCCGCCCAGCGGGTCGAGCTCGATCACGAAGGCCAGGCCCGCCACTCCGGCACCCAGCTTCTCCACCAGGCGCACGGCGGCCGCCGCCGTGCCGCCGGTGGCCAGCACGTCGTCCACTATGAGGACGGCCTCGCCGGGGGCCACCGCGTCGGTGTGGATCTCCAGGCGGTCGGTGCCGTACTCCAGGGCGTAGGTCTCACCTTCCACCGGGCCGGGCAGCTTGGCCGCCTTGCGCACGGGGACGAACCCCGCCCCCAGCAGGTAGGCGACGGGCGCGGCCAGGATGAACCCTCGGGCCTCGATGCCCACCACCTTGTCCACCCGGCGCTCGCCGATCTCGGCCACCAGGGCGTCCACCGTGATGCGGAACGCCGGCGGGTCGGCCAGCAGGGGTGTGATGTCGCGAAAGACGATGCCGGGCCGCGGGAAATCGGGGATGTCCCGGATGTGGTCTGCCAACCACCCCTCGTCTGCCATCCCCGACGAGGTTACCCCGGCCCGGGCCGGTGGCCGGGGTGGGACGACCGCCCGGGTGGCCGCCGGCGCCCACCCTCAGCGGCGCTTGCCCTTCTTGCGGGGCCGGGGGGCGCCCGGGCGGTTGCCGGGGCGCGGGCGGTTGCCGCCGCCCGCCGGTCGGGACGCCCCCCCGCCGGCGCGGGTGGCCGGGCGATCGGCGGCCCGCACCAGCGCGTCGTCGGGGACATCGGCGTCGGCCGCGCCGTTGCCGCCGGCGGCCTTGGACCCCGCCTTGCCCCCGCCCTTGGCGCCCGGCTTGCCGGCGGCCCCCGCGGCGGCCGCCGCCGCCGGCGTCAGCACCGCGGAGCCGCCCTTGGAGGCCACCCGCTGGCGGACGTTGACGTAACGGGGCTCACGCTCCTTGACGGCGGCCAGGATGGGTGAGGCCACGAAGATGGACGAGTAGGCGCCGGTGATGAGGCCCACCAGCAGGGCCAGGCCGAAGTCCTTCAGCGCGGTGGCTCCCAGCACGCCGGAGCCGACGACCAGCACCGACAGGATGGGCATGATGGCCACCAGCGACGTGTTGATGGACCGCATGAGCACCTGGTTCATGGACAGGTTCACCACGTCCGTGTAGGTCATGCGGTTGGAGGCCCCCAGGGCCTTGGTGTTCTCCTGCACCTTGTCGAACACCACGACGGTGTCGTACAGCGAGTACCCGAGGATGGTGAGGAAGGCGACGACGGTGGCCGGCGTCACCTCGAACCGGGAGATGGCGTACACGCCGACGGTCACGAGGATGTCGTGGACCACGGCGACGATGGCAGCCAGGGCCATCTTCCACTCGAATCGCAGCGAGATGTAGATCGAGATCA
>JBHELO010000120.1:0-3768 GCA_046263055.1 Acidimicrobiales bacterium
GACAGAATCGGCATCCCGGCGCCGGCCCTTGAGGGACTTCTCGACCGACGGAGCCTGTATCCAGAGCACCACGGGTACTTGCGGACGCGTCCGGGCGCGTCGAGACTCGGGCGTGGCCCGGATGGTCGATACCACGCCCGCCTTCGAGGACTTCGCCCGCACCGCCGGCATGGAGGTGCCGGTGCAGCGGGAGGTGCTCTGGCGGGAGCGCTACGAGGCCAAGTACCCGGAGGTCTTCGAGGCGTTCAACGCCGAGTACGGCTCCGCCGAGGGGCGCACCGCCCTCGCCCGGGAGCTGTCGACGGTCCGCAAGCGGGTGGCGGCGGCCGCCCCGGTCATGCGCAGCCACATAGAGGAGGTCGACGCCGCCCTGGCCAAGACCCTGGACCTGCCGCCCGACCCCTCGCCGCTCCACGTGCTGCTGGTCGGCAGCTTCGCCACCAACGCGGCGGTGGGCCGGGTGGGCGACGACGTGGCCGTCTTCCACTGCCTGGAGTGGTTCCAGTCCCCCGAGGGGGCGCGGGTGCTGGTGGCCCACGAGAGCACCCACGCCTGGTGCGAGGTGGCCACCGGCGAGGTCTTCCCCGACGACGACCCGGCGGCCCTGGTCTTCGCCGAGGGCGTGGCCATCCACGCCTCCCGTGAGGTCGTGCCCGGCCGGCCCGAGGAGGAGTACTTCTGGTACGGCCACCCCGAGGTGGGCACGTGGCTGCCGTGGTGCCGGGAGCACCGTGACGAGCTGGTGGACGCCTTCGCGTCCCGCCTCGACGACCCCGAGACGGTGGAGGCCTTCTTCGGCGGCGGCTTCGTGGAGAACCAGTGGCGCACCGGCTACTTCGTGGCCGACCAGGTCGTGGGCCACCTGGGCCTTCCCCTACCCGAGCTGGCCCGCATGACGGTGGCCGACGCCCAGGTGGCGGTGCGGGCCGCCCTGGGGGTGAAAGCGGGGTAGTCCCCCGCCCGTCGGCCCGGTCGGCCCGGCCGAGGACCGTCAGGCATCGTCAGGGTTTCTTCAGGTGGTGGGCAGGGTGGCGGCGCACACTGGCCTATGCGCTGGAGCTCCCGTGCCCGTCTGCTGTGGCCCATCCTGGTGGTGGGGTCGGGGCTCGCGCCTGCGGTGGCGGCTCCCGCCGGCCACCTTCCGGCCGCCCTGGCCGCCACGTCGCCGGCCCCCACCCTGGCCGCGTCTCGGGCTGCCACCGGCGTGGACCGGTCCTTCGGCGGGGGCTTCGTCACCACGGCCGTGACGCCCCGAGAGGACGAGGCGTTCGCAGTGGCCGTCCAGCCCGACGGGGCGACAGTCGTCGTCGGGCGGGCCGGGTTCAACCCATTCGACTACTCGGTCCCCACCGGCGACGTCCTCGTGTCCCGCTACACCGTCGACGGCCAACTCGACACCGGGTTCGGTTCGGGCGGCTCGGTGGTGATCGACCACCCGTCGACGTCGGACCAGGCCTGGGGGGTGGCTCTGCAGCCCGACGGCAAGATCGTGGTGGCCGCCATGTACGACACGTGGCCGACCGTCTTCCGGTTCACCACCGACGGCCGCCTCGACCCGAGCTTCGGGGGCGGGATCGTCAGCATCACCAATGGCGGCCAGGGCCCGGTCAACACGGTGTCCTCGAGGCTGATGGAACCATCCTATTCGGCGGCCAGGCTGTGCTCATGGGGCGCCTGAACGCCGACGGCAGCCGGGACACCAGATTCGGGACCAACGGCGTGGTGCTGGCGTCCGAGCGCCCGGAGATGAGCGCCGCCACCTCGTTCGCGCCCCTGGCCGACGGGCGCGTCCTCGTCGGGGGCTGGTACGCGCCGCCGACCGTCCTGGGCCCGAGCGACGTCGGCGTGATCGCCCGCTACACCGCCACTGGCCAGCTCGACACCACCTTCGGCACCGGAGGCACGGTCACGACGGACCTGGACACGCCCTACGTTGACCGGGGCACCGACATCGCCGCCCTGGCCGTGCAGCCGGACGGCCGGATCGTGGCCGTGGGCAGTGTCCAGACCTGGTACGCGGGCGGTGGCATGCCCATCCCCGGACAACCGGTGCCCGTGCCGGCCATGCGCCACGAGTCCCTGCGCAACGTCGCCTTGATGCGCTACCTCCCCGACGGCCGGCTCGACACCACCTTCGCGGGAACGGGGACGGTGATCACCCGGGTCGCGGGCCGGCCCAACCCGGACTACCACGACTCGAGCTCGATTATCGTCCCGGAAGCGGCCAGCCTGGCCTCGGCCCTGGCGTTCGACGGCGCCGGGGACATCCTCGTGGGCGGCTGGAGCCACCAGCCGTCGGCCGAGCCGCTCGTCCTGCGCTACACGCCTTCCGGCCTGCTCGACACGACCTTCGGGGACAGGGGCGCCCTGGTCGTGGACCTGGGCGGGCCGTCGGGTTGGATCGACGCCGTGGCGGTCGGCCCCGACGGCCGGGTGAGCGCCGCCGGGGCCACGCGATTCGGCCTGCCCGAGGCGCCCAACTACGCCGACGTCCTGGTGGGCCGGGTGGATCCCGGCGGTTCGGCTGGCACCGTGTGGGCCTGGGGCTGGAACGGGGTCGGACAGCTCGGCGACGGCACGACAGTGGACCGCCACCTCCCAGTGCCGGTCGGCGGCCTCAGTGGCGTGGTCGGCGTGTCAGCCGGGCCGTACCACACGCTGGCCGTGCGGGGCGACGGCACGGTGTGGGCCTGGGGGTGGAACGCCTTCGGGCAGATCGGCGACGGCACCACCGTGGACCGCCACGCTCCGGTACGGGTACCAGGCCTGTCGGGGATCGTGGCGGTGGCCGCCGGCGGCCTGCACAGCCTGGCCCTGGGCAACGACGGCACGGTTTGGGCCTGGGGGTGGAACGGCGTCGGCCAGCTGGGAGACGGGACGACCGTCTCCAGGCCCAGGCCCACACGGGTCCGCCAGCTGGCGGGTGCGATCTCCATCTCCGCTGGGCTCTACCACAGCGTGGCCCTGCGGGAGGAGGGGTCGGCGTGGTCGTGGGGATGGAACGGCACGGGCCAGCTCGGTGACGGCACGACGGTGGACCGCCATCTCCCCACCCGGCTTCCCGCGCTGTACGCCGACTACGCCTATCAGGCGGTGAGCGCCGGCTGGCTGCACAACGTGGCCGTGAACGTCGAGGGTGTGTCCGAGGTGTGGGGGTGGAACGGCGTCGGCCAGATCTCCCTTTTCCCAGGTGGCACCGTCACCCCGCCGGCGAACACGTTCGGCGGCCCGTACTCGGCGCCGGCCGGGGGTGGCTACCACAGCCTCATGCTCCAGCCCGACGGCACGGTGCGGGCCGCGGGGTGGAACGTCTTCGGGCAGCTGGGCGCGGGCACGACCTCGAACGGGGGCGGGGAGAGAGTGGTCCCCGGCCTGGCCGACGTGGCGTCCCTCGCCGCCGGCGGGGCCCACAACCTGGCCCTCACCCGGGACCGGACGCTGTGGGCGTGGGGATTCAACGGAGAGGGTCAGCTCGGCCTGGGCACGACGGCTACGGCCCTGTCGCCCACCAAGGTTTCCTCGCTGGCCAACGTCGCCTTCGTGGCCGCCGGCGGCTACCACACGGTGGCCATCGAGGGCTGACTGGCCGAAGCGTCGCCGCCCGGCCCGAGGCGGCGTCAGCCCGAAACGGGGGCTTCCTCCCAGGACAGGCGGGGGGCGTCCGACCAGAGGCGCTCGAGGTCGTAGTACGTGCGGGTCTCGTCCAGGAACACGTGGACCACGAAGTCGCCGTAGTCGAGCAGCACCCACTCGGCCTCCTCCCGGCCC
>JBHELO010000121.1:0-35359 GCA_046263055.1 Acidimicrobiales bacterium
CTACCATCCCGAGCGGCTCAACCAAGAGAAGGACAACGTCTTCGGCAGCTACTTTGGAACCTGTGTCACGGGTGCAGCTGTTTCAAGCGGGATTGGAGCGCTCGGCGGTCCACTCGCTGCGGGCGGAAATGCGCTAATCGGTTGCGGAACCAACGTTGCGAAGAAGGGCGTGAAGGATGCATCCGTTAGCCCAAGAGTTAAGGCAGATGCTCTGCACTACTTGGACGTAGCCAACGTTGCCAGCTCCGGTCTTCTCTCGGGCAATACGGGCCGGCCGCTCTTCAGCAGCCCATCAACTTGCGCTGATGATCGCCTACGTGATTAGCGGCCTGATTATGGGGCTCCTGGTAATCGGTCTTGGCATCTCAGCCGGCGATCTGCGCCTGGTGTTGATCGGTGCCGCTCTCGCGACGTTCTCCTCTGTGTGGGGCTACTACGTGTATATTCACCGGAGGCGTCGAGGCTACCGGGACCTGTAGGCGTCTCTCCTTCTAGTTCGCCCGTGAAGAACTCGATGCCAAATATCGCTATATTGAGCGGATCAAGGCGGACCGTCGAGGCTCGCCTTCCCATCCGCAAGATCGATGGAGTGTGGATAGCGTGCCATACAGAAATGCCTCGGCGACCAGGCGGCATCCGGCCACCACCTGGGATGTGTCGCACAGCGGTGGCGGCCACACCATGCCTTCCGTGACGGAAGGGATCAGATGACATCTGGTACCTCCAAATCCCGACACCCGCACACGCCGGTGTGAATGTGGTCATACCATCAAGGAACGGCGCCGGTTCCGTGTTGTCGTGCGCTACGACTGGGGTTACCTTCCGGATGACAGGAACCATTACTGGGATAACAGACTCGTACTTTCAGGCGATTGCACCGCTACTGAGGTAGGCTGATGCCTGCCATGAGCGAATCCGAACCGGAGTGGTATATCCACTTACTGGGCCTCTTGGATACACCAGACCCGTTGCCGGCGCTCGACGACTGGGCTCGAGGAAGAGCGGATTTTGGAGACAGCCGAGAGGAACTTCTACGCAAGCTGGAAACAGCTTGGCCGGAGGATCCGATGGTAATCGATGAGATTGCCGAGCAGGTCCAGCTCGGACGTTACGACAATGAGCCGCCGAATCGGCGAGCGACGCAGTGACGGCGCTTCTAACGGAAGGTCCGGTGGCAATGGTTTGGCTGATGCCTATGAGCATTTCGGCTGGGCCTCTCTAGTGGCAATCTCCTTCGGTGCTTCGGGCGTTCAGCTTGGCGCTGAGACGAATGCACTCCGGACGGCTGCGCCGCTAGTCGCGATTGGGGACACCTCTACTAACATCCTCCATAAGCGCTGCCAAGCCGGCGAGGAATGATGTCAACGGATCAAGCTGGTCGGGCACCGCGACGGAGTTCGACCTATCAGGACGGCCGATGCGGTTTTTGTGGTAGCCCAGACTTTCACAAGCTCAATTGCCCGGTGCTGAAGTATGACATTGCTGGTGCACTTATCGGGACCGTGCTGATGGGCGGTGTCATACTGATTGTAGCAACCAGAGACGCTGATCCTCTTCCGCAGGTCGGCGCCTACGCAGCAACGCTCGTTGGTTTGGTTGGAGCCGTCTGGTTCATCATGTGGCGGTTGACGAAGGGACGCTAGTGGTGCGACGCAGGTTTGAGGCCGACGGGCGCTCACGAACATGAAGGACTTGGTCAACAGACCGACGTCCTGGTGTCGACCAGGAACACCGCCGACGTGGCCGACCCGGCCTACGACCCCCCACGGCGACGCCACCCTTATGGGCACGCAGATGCTGGGGCTCCGACAGCTCAGGGCGCTACGTGCACACCGGCCCCGCTCCGGTTCCGCCCGGAGTGTCACCTACACCGGCGACCCGGCCGGGCGCATCATGGCCACCGACGAGGATGGCGTGACCACCGCCCGCTATGCCTTCGCCGGATCCGGCGACGCCCCGCCTCGGCTTCTCCTCCGAGCCGAGTAGAAATTTAGGGAGCTGGTGGTGACACGGTGGTCTTGGGTGGCAGCCCTTTCCATATCGATCGTCGGACTAGTCGCTATTGGAATCTACGTACACAATGTCCCTCGCAACCGTACGTCCGACTACTACCACGAGCTCTTCAGCAACAGCCTTCCGGCCGCATACGGAGAACTCTGTCAACGCGTGAAGTCAAGCCTCAGCTTCGATGACTTCTCGACACAGGCTCGGCGGGTGATGGAGAGCATTGGTTCGCTCCGAGGAATCACCCGCCTTAGTGGCGAGGAGCGCGTCGCTTACACCGAGTTGGCGGGTAGTCGCCGCGGGACCAAGGCCGAGCTGCCTCTGGTGAAGGTGGACAAACGCCTTGTACCATGTCCGGACCCTGATGAGCCACTTGGCCACCTGACCTGAATACCATTGTAATGGCCGACCGTCAAGATTCCGCAAACAGAGTCGTGAGGGGAGGGCCGGCGCTCGTCCTGGGGGGCTGGGCTCAATGTGTCGTTGCCGTGTCCGCTGGATTCGGTGGCCTTCGCGATGGGATACCCGTTATCGGAGTCGTGGCCCTTCCCGGGCTTCTCTTGGGTGTGAGGAACGCTCGCGTCGCCGTCGCGCTGGGGCCCTCGGATTGCATTATCCGCAATACGTTCCACACCTATCGCATCTCGGTGCGCGACATCGCTCATGTCGAACACCATCCCGTGACCAGAGGGCTGGGAGTGTTCCCACTGCGCCGTTGGATGACCACCTTCACCTTGAGGGACGGACGCGTCGTGCCGATCCAAGCGACAGAGGCGGGCATGTACCAGTCCGAGTCCGCAGCCGCGCGCAAGGGGGCAATCATCACCAAGTGGTGGGGAACCTTGTCCGGTCGGTCATCCGGGGGAGTGTGGAGCGCCTAAGTAAAGTCCCTCACGTGAGGCGTCCCATCTGGACCGGTCCGCTCTTGTCGGCGTGCCTGGCCTTTGTTATCATCGGAATCGGCGCGGTCGTTCATGAGGACATCGCGGCTGCAATCGCCAGGGCCGCGCTCGGTGCGTTGTCCTTGCTATTGATCAAGTTCTTTGAAAGGCCCTAACCTGGCGGCTGTCTGACCCGCTGTGGCGCGAGAATGTGCGCTTCTACGGCGCTACGACGCGATGAAGTGACGGTCAAAACGGCCGCGTTCGACCGGCGGGTCCCCGCCCAATTCCGCCGCCGGCTTGTACCGGTTACCCCTGTGCGCACTTCTCCGAGTACGCTCGTCCCCAGCGGGTGGACGAACGAGCGCCTAGGCCTTGCGTCCCTCCGGGGGTGCTGCTGGTAGGGCTCTCACCGTCTCACACGGCGGGCCGACGGCGGAGCTGGAAAAGGGCGCATCCAGGGACGGCGGGAAGGAGCAGCGGCGGATGTGCTGCCCCGCGTCGGCCCTTCCCGCCGTGCGCGGCCGGTGCGACCCCGGAGTCGCCTCAGCTGATCTCCCCACCGAGAGGGGGTCGAGCCGGTAGGTGGTGGCCAGCGCGTCGACGTAACCAGCGGGCCAGGTCCTCGGCCTCAGGTCCCCGAGCGTTCCCAACCGCGGCGTACAGCGTCCTCGGTTGGCCGCAAGGGGTGGGTCGGGCGCTCGGGGCGGTCGGGGAGGTCGGCGAGGGAGGCCACCACCTCGTCCACCGACAGCGCCAGCAGGCCGGGGTCGACGGTGGCGGCGTGGGGGTCACCGGTGCGGCCGGCCCACAGGGCCCGGTGCCAGGGGCGGTCGGGGGGTGGGCCCCACCGGCTCGGTGACACCGGGCCGAACAGCACCACCGACGGCGTGCCCATGGCCGTGGCCAGGTGGGCCAGGCCGGTGTCCCCGCACACCACCCGCCCGGCGGCGGCCACCACCGCGGCCAGCTCGAGGAGGCCCGTCCGCCCGGCCAGCACGGCCACCGAGGGGTCGAGGCCGGCGCCCACCGCCACCCGCGACGCCAGGCCCACCTCCGCCTCCCCGCCGGTGACCACCACCGTCCGCCCCGCCGCCACCTCGTGGTGGGCCAGCGCCGCCCACCGCTCCGCCGGCCACCGGCGGGCCTCGGAGGCGGCGCCCGGGTGCACGACGGTGGCGCCCGCGGCCAGGGCCGGCGCGGCCACGCCCGGGGGAGGCGGGAGGTCGAGGCGCGCCGGGTCGGCAGGGATGCCGCTCTCGGACAGGAGCCGGCACCAGCGGGCCACCTCGTGCTCGTCCTCCCGCCAGCGGGGGAGACCGGCGGTGGCCGCCACCGCGGCGTTGGCGAAGGCCACCAGGCGGGCCGGCCGCGACGCCAGCAGCACCCGCTGGCTGGCCGGTCCGCGGCCGTGCAGGTCCACGGCCACGTCCGACCCCACCAGGCGGGCGGGCAGCGGGTGCATGGGCGGGGTGGCCACCACCTCGTCCACCGCCCCGTTCAGCAGGGCGAGGGGCGCCAGGGCGGCGGGGGCGGCCAGCACCCGGTGGTGGCCGGGGAAGGCGTCGGCCAGGGCTCGCAGGGCGGGGACGGCGGTGAGCAGGTCTCCCAGCCCGAGGGGGCGGAGGGCGACGAGGAGGGGGCTGTGCGGGCCGGCGCTCACCCACCGCGCCGGGCGGCGGCGGCCACGAGGGTGGAGGTGGAGCGCCCCTCCAGGTAGGGCACCACCATGGCCCGACCTCCCCAGCGGGCCATCACCTCGGCCTCGGGCAGGTCGGCCAGCCCGTGGGGGCCCCGCCGCCCCATGGCGTAGTCGCCTCCCTTGACGAACAGGTGGGGCCGCAGGCGCTCCAGGAGGGGAGCCGGGGTGTCGTCGTCGAAGAACGCCACCGCGTCCACGCAGCCCAGGCCCAACAGGACGGCGGCCCGGTCCGCCTGGGGCACCACCGGCCGGCCCTCGCCCTTGAGGCGTCGCACCGAGGCGTCCGAGTTGAGGCACACCACGAGGCAGTCGCCCAGGGCCCGGGCCGCCTCCAAGGTGCGCACGTGGCCGGCGTGGAGGAGGTCGAAGCACCCACCGCTGGCCACGACCGTCCCGCCCCGCTGGCGCACCCGGGCGGCCAGGGCGGTGGCGGCGGAGGTGCCGGTGGCCCGGTCGTCCCCCGCCGCCGATGCCGCCGGGCCGGCGCCGTGCACGCCGCCATCGCTGCGGGAGGCGGGGGGGACGTGGGCGGCGCCGTTGCCGTCCTCGCCGATGCCCGCCGCGCCTCCGGCGGCGACATAGGTGGATGCGGCGACGACCGCCCGTGTCACCGCCTCTGACGGCAGGGCGCCATCGGCCAGGTGGCCGGCAGCGGCGGAGGCGAAGCGGTCACCCGCCCCGCACGGGTCGCCGGTGGCCCGGGACGCGGGCACGGCCAGCGCCGGTCCCTCACCGCTCCACAGCACCGCGCCGTCGGCGCCCCGGGTCACGGCCACTGCCGCCGCCTGCCAGCGGCCACACAGGGCCTCGGCCCGGGCCGCGTCGGCCGCCAGCCCCGAGCCCGCCACCTGGGGAACAGCGGCCGCCGCCTCCCGCCGGTTGGGCGTGACCAGGCGGGCGCCGGGTACCGGGTCGGGGCCTCGCGGGTGGGGGTCCCAGACCACGGGCACCCGGACCGGCAGCCGGGCCAGCGCCTCCCGGAGCTCGCCGGTGGTGGCCATGCCCCGCCCGTAGTCGGCCACCAGGACGGCCCGGGCGCCGGCCACCGCGTCGGCCGCCGCTGCCGTCCACCGGCCCGGGCGGGCGCCGTCCCCCCGGTCCACCCGGACCAACAGGTGGCCGTCGGCCAGCACCCTGGCCTTCTCGGGGGTCGGACCGGGCAGCCCCAGGTCGACGAGGGCCACGCCGGCGGCGGCCAGGAGGCGGCGGACCTCGGCGCCCGCGTCGTCGTCGCCCAGGGCGGTGACGAGGACGGTGGGCCGTCCGTCGGCGGCGGCCAGGAGGGCGGCCAGCCCGGCCCCGCCGGGGCGGGTCCGCTCGGCGGTCACGTCCACCACCGGCGCCGGGGCCTCCGGGCAGAGGCGCTCGGCCGAGCCCTCCACGTCCCGGTCGAGGAGGGCGTCGCCCACCACCACCACCAGGGCGCCGCTCAGGACGGCACCCCCTCCAGCCCGGCGGCCGGTGAGGCACCGACGGCCACGTCCACCCTGGCGCACACCAGGTGCACGACCACCTGGTGGACCTCCTGCACGGTGGCGGTGGCGCCCGCCTCCACGCACACCGACTCGTGGCACGCGGCGGCCAGCGGGTTGGGACGGGGGCCGGTGAGGGCCCAGGTCGTCAGCCCGGCCCGGCGCGCCGCCGCCACCGCGGCCAGCACGTTGGGGCTGCGCCCCGAGGTGCTCAGGGCCACCAGCACGTCGCCCGGGCGCCCGTGGGCTCGCACCTGGCGGGCGAACCCCTCGATCCAGCCGTAGTCGTTGGCGATGGCGCTGACCGACGATGTCTCGGCGTGCAGTGACAGGGCGGCGAACGGCTCCCGGTCGTCGCGGTAGCGGCCCACCAGCTCGCTGGTGAGGTGCTGGGCCTGGGCCGCGCTGCCGCCGTTGCCGGCCGCCAGGAGGCGCCCGCCGGCGGTGAGCACGCCGGCCAGGTGGCGGCCCCACCCGTCAATGCGGTCCACGTCGGCGTCGAGGGCGGCCAGGGCCCGGTCCAGGGCGGCCAGGTGGGCCCGGCCGGTGGGCAGGGGCGGCGCCGGGGCGGCCGCCGGCACAGCCGCCGGGGCGGGCGCCACCGACCGGGGCCGCGGCGAGCGGCGGCTGCCGGTGGGCCCGTTCGAGCCGTTCGAGCGCACCGCCCGGGCCCCGCCGGTCACCGCCGGCCCCTCGTCCCGGCCAGCAGCCCCGGCCGGGTCAGCTCGGTGTACACGGACAGGGTGGAGCGGGCCACGTGGTCCCACCGGTAGCGGGTCCGGGTTCGGGCCCGGCCGGCGGTGCCCAGGCGGGCGGCGAGGGCGGTGTCGCCCAGCACCCGGTCGAGGGCGGCGGCCACCCCCGCGGGGTCCGCCGGGCGCACGTGGAAGCCGGTGACGCCGTCCACCACCGTGTCGCACAGGCCGCCCACCGCGGTGGCCACGACCGGCACGCCGCACGCCATGGCCTCCAGGGCCACCAACCCGAACGGCTCGTAGCGGGGGACGCAGGCCACCGCGTCGGCCGACCGCAGCAGGGCGGGCAGGTCGGCGTGGGCCACCCGGCCGCGCAGGTCCACGCGGTCCGCCACCCCGGCGGCGGCGGCCAGGCGTCGTAGGCGGCGGGCCTCGGCATTGGCGGCCAGCCCGGCCACGTCGGGCCCGCCGGCCACCACCAGCTCCACGTCGGGCAGGCGGGGAAGGGCGGCGATGACGTCGTCGACCCCCTTGCGGGCCACCAGGCGGCTGACCACCACCACCCGGCGCCGGCCTGGCCCCGGGCGGGGCTCCACCGGCCCGTCGGGCGAGAAGCGCTCCACGTCCACGCCGCAGGGCACGACCGTGATCCGGGTGGGATCGGCGCCCATCCGCACCAGCTCGAAGACCTCCTCGCTGGCGGTGGCCACCACCCGGTCCACCCGCTGGGCCAGGTCGGCCTCCACCGACTCCCGCTGGGGCGGGCTGGTGTCCCCGGCCCCCTGGTGGCGGCGCTTGACCACGCCCAGGGCGTGGAACGTCTGTACCACGGGCACGCCCAGGCCGGTGGCGGCCGCCACCGACGCCATGCCCGACATCCAGAAGTGGGCGTGGACGACGTCGGGCCGCCGCGCCGTCCACGAGCGCAGCAGGGCCCGGCCCAAGGCGCCCATGTGGGGCACCAGGTCGTCCTTGGCCACCGGGCGGGGCGGGCCGGCGTTCAGGTGCTCCACGGTGGCTCCGGGGGCGAGCTCCACCGAGGGCGGCAGGCCGGGGTCGTCCCGGCGGGTGTGCACGACCACCTCGGCGCCCTGGCGGGCCAGGGCGACGGCCAGGGCGGCCACGTGCACGTTCTGGCCCCCGGCGTCCACCCCGCCCAGGGTGGCCAGCGGGCTGGCGTGCTCGGAGACCAGGGCCACCCTCACGGTTGCCCCTTCCTACCGATCCCGCCGGCCAGCGCGCCGGGCGTGCCGGCGCCCCGGCGTCGGCCGGCGCCCGGCCGGGGACCGGTGGCCGCCGCCTCGCCCAGCACGTCGTCCCAATCGGCCAGGAACCGGGCCAGCCCGTGGCGGGCCAGCGCCGCCTCCCGGGCCGCCTTGCCCATGAGGGCCGCCTCTTCGGGCTCGGCCACCAGCCGGCGCAGGGCGGCGTCCACCTCGTCCAGGTCGTTGGTGACGACCCCGGCCTCGGGTGGGACGGCGCGCGCCACCTCGGTGGTGGCCAGGGCCACCACCGGCATGCCCAGGTGCATGGCCTCCAGGAGGGACAGGCCCAGCGACGTCCAGCGGATGGGGTGGACGTAGACCCGCCGGCGGGCCAGCTCGGTGTGGAGGCGGTCCTGGGGGAGGTCCTCGACACCGACGATCCCCGGGGTGGCGGCGAGGGCACCCGCACCCATGCCGAACAGGTCCAGGGGGGCGGCCCGGGCCATGCGGGGGAGCAGGTCGGTGCCCGTCACCCGGCCCCGGCGGGCCGCCTCGTTGACCACCACCGCGGCCCGGGCCAGCTCGCCCGTGTAACGGTAGCCGGGGTCGACGATGCCGTGCTCCACCACCCGCGTGGGCGTGGTGCCGCAGGCCCAGAACAGGGCGTTGAAGTGGGTCACGTGGACCACGGTGAGGTCGGGCCGGTCGGCGGCGGGGTGGCGCATCCCGCCGTCCACCGCTCCTTCGGGGCTGGTGTGCTCCAGGTAGACGGCGGGCACGTCACGGCCGGGCTCCCGGCCCCCCAGCCATGTTCGGACCAGGCCGGCCAGCTCGGTGGGGCGCTGGAGGACGACGACGTCCACGTCGGCGGCGGCCGCCTCGGCAGGCGTGACTTCGGCGACCGACGGCGGCCAGTCCCAGGTGCGGGCCCGCCCCCGCCCGTCGGGGCCCCGATCGGGCGTCACCGGCACCAGGTACTCGTGGTCGCCCTGCACCAGGGCGGTGGTGTAGGAGCCGTGGACGTGCCAGAGCAGGACCTTCATCGGGCGCCGGTCCGGACACGGGGGCGGGCGGCGGCCCGGGGCCGGGCGGCCAGGGCCTCCACCGCGTCGGCGGCGTCGGCGGGCGCCACCACCGCCAGGCAGGGATGGCCGGCCACCGGGCACTCGCGGGCCCGGCACCCGGCGCAGCCGATGTCGTGGTGGCCGAGGAGGACGGACGGGACGCCCCACGGCCGCCACGCACCCACTGGGACGGTGGGCGCGAACAGCGACACCACCGGGGTCCCCACCGCAGCGGCCAGGTGGGCGGGCCCGGTGTTGGCCACGACCACGACGTCGGCCCCCCGCAGCACGCCTGCCAGGGCAGCCAGGTCGGTGCTGTCGCCGAGGTCGGTGACCTCGGGCCGGCCGGCGCCGGCCACCGCCGCCGTGAGGCCCACGTCACCGGGGCCGCCGGTCACCACCACCCGGCGGCCGGCGGCCACCAGCAGGTCCACGAGGGCCGCCCACCGCTGGGGCGCCCAGGCTCGGGCCGGCACCGAGGCGCCCGGGTGCACGACCACGTAGCCGCCCGCCCCCACCCGGTCGTCGGCCGCCAACAAGTCGGTGCGCACCCGGAGGCGGCCGCCGTCGCCGGCCGCCAGGCGGTACCCGAGGGTGGCGACCAGGGACAGGGCCCGCTCCACCTCGTGGGCACCGGCCGGCACCCGGTGGCGCACGTCGAGGAGGGACCCGGGGTAGTCCTCGCAGACGGCGGCCACCGTGGGCACCCCGGCCAGCCGCAGCAGCAGGGCCAGGGGGAGCGGGCTCTGGTGGAACGAGGTCAGGATCAGGGCCTCGTCCACGGCCAGGCCGGCCAGGCGGTCGACCAGGGACAGGGTGACGTCGGGGTCGAGGGGGTCGGGGTCGGGGTCGATCCACGGCGCGGTGTGCTCGACCACCTGGTCGACGCCGGGCAGGAGGTCGGCGGCGGCCCGGCCCCGGGCCCCGCACAGCAGCGTCACCTTCGCCGCCGTGCGGGCCACGGCCCGGACTGCGGGGCCGGCAAGAAGGACGTCACCCATGCTGTCCATGCGGGCCACCAGCACGTGGGCCTTCACGCCGGGTCCTTCAAGGGCCCGGGCACGGCGCCCGCCAGGACCAGGTCGACGGCGGCCGCCAGGTCGGGCGCCACCGAGTCGGCGGCCGCCACCTCCTCGCCGCGGGTGACGGTGGTGGGGACGAGGACGCCGCGGGCCCCGGCGGCCCGGGCGGCCGCCATGTCGGCGCCGATGTCGCCGATGACCACACACTCCTCGGGGCGCACGCCCACCGCGGCGGCGGCCGCGGTGACCAGCCCGCCGGCCGGCTTGCGGCAACCGCACCCGTCGTCGGGGCCGTGGGGGCACACCAGCCACGGGCCGAGGGGACCGAGCAGCTCCTCCATCCGGCGGTTGACGGCCGCCACCTGGGCCTCGTCCACGAGACCGGCCGCCACCCCGCCCTGGTTGGACACCACGGCCAGGGGTATGCCGGCGGCGCGCAGCCGGTCGAGCGCCACCCGCGCCCCGGGGACGGCCACCACCCGGTCGGGGTCGCCGTTGTGGGGGACGTCCACCACCAGGGTGCCGTCGCGGTCGAGGAGCACGGCGCCCACGCCCGCCGGGACGTCGCTCCGGCCCGCCGCCCGTGGAGGCACCGGCGACAGGAGCTGGCGGGCCTCGCCGGCCAGGCGCCAGGCCACCGCGGTGGGGGGGAGGACGGCGCTGGTGGCGACCATGGCGGCCACCTCGGCGGGCGTGCGGGGGCCGGGGGCGATGCGGGCCCAGGCCAGCTCGGCGGTGCCCGCCAGCCATGCCGCGCCGCCCAGGGCGGCCAGGCGGGGACGGCCCGCCACCAGGGCGGCGGCCCCCGCCACACCGGCGGCGGTGACGGCGGCGTGACGGCGGATGCGCCCGCGGGGGGCGAGGGCGGCCCGGTGCCAGCCGCGGCCGTGCACGGCCCGCATCCGGGCGTCGTCGGCGTTGCCGGCCTGCAGGCGCACGCTCACCCCCGGGCCCGCCGGGCGCACGGGGTGGGCGCAGGTGCGCCCCCCGACGGTGAGGCGCCAGCCGGCGGCCTCCACCCGCAGGGCCAGGTCGGCGTCCTCCCGGAAGGCCCGGGGGAAGCCCTCGTCGAACCCGCCGACGCCGACGAGCACGGCTCGCCGGTAGGCCATGTCGGCGGTGGCCCACCGGGCGTCGGCCAGCCCGGCCACGTTGCGCTCCCAGTCGGTGGGGCGCCGACCGGGGGGCAGCGGCACCCGCAGCCGGCCTTGGACCCCGCCCACGTCGGTACCGGCGGCGGCCAGGTCGGCCACCAGGCACTCGCGCCAGTCGGGATCGGGCACCACGTCGTCGTCGAGGAAGGCCACCCAGGGCGCGGTGGTCGCCTGCCAGCCGACGTTGCGGGCCGCCGCCGGGCCCCGCCCGCCTCCCGGCCGCACCTCCACGGGCAGGCGGGCGGGTGCGACGTCGACCAAGGGTGCCCCGGGCGCCCGACGGTCGTCCACCACCACCACCCGGCCCGGTCGGGGCCCGCGCCCGGCGGCCAGGGCTTCCAGCATCCGCCCGAGGCACGGCCGGCCGACGGTGGGCACCACCACGTCGAACTCCGCCGTCCCACACCGGTCCGGCCCGCCAGACGCGGGGGTCCGGGTGCTGGGTCCGGAGGCGCTCACGGTCGGGGCCTGCGCACCAGGAACGGGCCCAGGGCCAGCAGGTCCACGGGGGCCGAGCCGAAGCACTCCAGGGCATCCCGAGGGTCGTCCACCATGGGCCGCCCGGCGGTGTTGAGGCTGGTGTTGACCAGGACGGGGACGCCGGTGCGGGCCGCGAAGGCGTCGAGGAGGGAGGCCACCAGGGGCTCGGCCTCCCGGTCCACGGTCTGGGCCCGGGCCGTGCCGTCCACGTGGGCCACCGCCGGGATGCGGTCCCGCCACTCGGGGCGGATGCGGTGGACGAACAGCATGTAGGGGCTGGGCAGGACGCCGTCGAAGATCTCGGCCGCCCGCTCGGCCGACACCATGGGGGCGACGGGCCGGAACTGCTCGCGGCCCTTCACGTCGTTGAGGCGGCGGAGGTTCTCGGTGTGGCGCGGGTCGGCCAACAGGCTGCGGTGGCCGAGGGCCCGTGGCCCGAACTCGCTGCGACCCTGGAACCAGGCCACCACCCCGTTGGCGGCCAGCACCTCGGCCACCGCGGTGGCCAGGTGGGGGGGCCGTTCGTAGGACACGTCGGCGGTGGTGAGCCAGGCCTCCAGTTCCTCGTCGGTCCAGTCCCGCCCCAGGTCGGCGCCGCCCATGGGCGCCACGTCGTCCCCCGAGGCGTGGGCCACGTGCAGGGCGGCCCCCAGGGCGGTGCCCGAGTCACCGGCCGCCGGTTGCACCCAGATGGACTCGAACGGCCCCTCGGCGGCCAGGCGGGCGTTGGCCACGCAGTTGAGGGCGACGCCGCCGGCCAGGGTGAGGCGCCGCTCACCGGTGCGGCCGTGCAGCCAGCGGGCCAGGTCGAGCAACACCTCCTCCAGGCGCACCTGGATGCTGGCCGCCAGGTCGGCGTGGTCGTCATCCACCGGGTCGGCTGGGGACCGGCGCTTCACGAAGGCGTCCAGGTCGAGGGGGTCCACCTCGAAGCCGCCGTCGCCGGTGGCCCGCACCGCCCGGCGCAGCTCGGCCAGGAACCGCGGCCGGCCGTAGGCGGCCAGGGCCATCACCTTGTACTCGTCGGAGGAGCGCCGGAACCCGAGGTGGGCGGTGACCTCCTCGTAGAGCAGGCCGAGGGAGTGGGGCAGCTGCTGGGTGGCCAGGACCTCCAGGTCTCCCGCCATCGAACGACCGGCCAGGTGCGACGCCGTCTCTCCCCGCCCGTCGAGCACGAGGACGGCGGACGACGGGAACGGGGCGGCCAGGTGGGCGGAGGCGGCGTGGGCCACGTGATGGGGCACGAAGGTCACGGCCCCGGCGTCGAGGCCGGGAAGGGCGGACTGGAGGAACGAGGGGGCCCGTCGGGCGTACAGGGTGCGCAGCCCCTCCCAGTCGTCGGCCGTCACCCGGGCGACGGCGTCCTCGGCCGCGCCACCGGCCGCCGCCGCGTCACCCGCGGCCCGGCCCAGGAGGGCGGGGTCGTAGGAGTAGGCCACGCCGTCGAGGTCTTCGGGGGCCAGGCCGGCTCGCTCCAGGCACCATGCGGCGGCCGCCTCGGGGAGCTCCCACGTGGAGAAGGGCACCGCCGTCTTGCCGTGCTTGCGCCGGCTGAACCGCTCCTCCTCGGCGGCGGCCACCGTCACACCGTCCACCACCACTGCGGCCGCCGGATCGTGGAACACTGCGTTCACGCCCAGGATTCGCAATGCCTTCTCTCAGGTCGACCGGAAGGCGCTCGCCGTGGCTTGACGAGTATGCGCCCATGCGTCATCGACCGCCGGAGCAGTCGTGGGCCGCGAGTACCCGCCTCCAGAGAGAAGCAAACGATAGAAAGAGAATTACGCGCGTGCTCTTCGTCAGCCGGCGGGGAAGGAACTGCCTCGTGAGCACCAACTGGCTGATGGACGTGGACAACCCCCTCCTGAGCGAGGCCGCCATGGCGCGCGTCGACGACGTCGGCCGACCCGATCGCCTGGCCTGGAACACCTTCCAGACGCTGGCCCTCTGGGACACCGACGCCTGGGTGCCCCGCCTGGTGGACGTGGCGTGCGGCGACGCCAGCCCGCTGGCCGCTGCCGAGTGGGCCGGGGGCACGGTGCGCCCGTGGGCCACGGCCCTGGACCTCGAAGACGCCGCCGACGTCGTGCTCGAGGGGCCGGAGGCGGTCCTGGTGGTGGTGGCCACCCTCCGCACCGACCCGCCCGTGGAGGAGTTGCGGGCAGGCGTGCTGGAGGCACTGGCCGACAGCCTCCACCCCGAGAAGCAGGCCGGCTTCGTGGTGGTCGTCCCACCCGGCGCCCCCGACCTCGACCCCTGGCTGGACGTGGCCGCCGACTTCGAGTTGCGCGACCACCACCTGGCCGCCGAGCTCGTGCCCGGCGCCACCGGATGGCTCACCTGGCGGGAGCTGGGTGAGCTGGCCCTCGACCTGGCCGAGGAGGCCGACGAGCTGCGGGGAGAGGCCGTACACCGCCTGGCCGGGGAGCTCCAGGCCCAGTTCCCCGACGTCGAGCTGTAGCCCTCGGTCACCGGGGGCGGCCCCCGGCCCGACGTGGGCACGAGGGAGGACCGTTGGACGGCGACGGCCGTCGCCGCGACTGTCGTCCGTCCGAGCGGGGAAATCCGGCTGGGATCCCCGGACCGAGGCCGCCTGCCGCACGAGCCTGGAGTCGTCGACCGCCGTCCTCGCCTCGTCGCTCACACGAGTCAGTGCACGTACTGGCGCGCCTCTGAGGAGAGCTGGGGACCGTCGAGCAGGCGGAGGCCGCGTTCGACGTCGGGGGGGACGACCCGGCGGTGGCGGACGACCCAGGGGAGGCCGGCCACTGCTCGGGCGACGCCGCCGACGGCCACCCGGTCGGCCGGCAGGCGCCTCAGGACCCCGAGCGTGCGCCGGGCCGCGCTCGGCAGCGGGCGCCGCAGCCACGTGCACCACAATGTGTTGCGGATGCCCCGCGTGCGGTAGGCGTCCGGGCTGCGCCGGGGCGACGCCTGATGATGGACGACGAGCTCCGGAACGTAGGCGAGGTGCCACCCGGCGGCGGCCAGGTCGACGGCCAGCAGCTCCTCCTCGCCCCCGAAGAACAGGTGGGGCTCGAAGCCGCCGAGCTCGACGAACGGCGCGCGCCGCACCGCCGACGCCCCGGCCAGGAAGCTGAGGATCGGGTAGCCGGGCAGGCCGGCGACGGCAGGCAGGGGCGACCAGCGCATCTCGTGGCAGATCGGGTCGACGGTGCCCCTGGGCTCCACCACGATGCGTGCCGTGACGACGCCGAGGCGAGGGTTGGCGTCGAAGAGGTCACTGGCGGCCGACAGGGACCCCGGCTCCCACCAGGTGTCGTCGTCGCAGAAGGCCACGTAGGGCGCGCCGACGAGGGCCACGCCGCGGTTGCGCGCGGCTGCGCCCACGTTCGTGCTCAGGTCCAGCATCCGGACGTCGGGGAACGCCGACGCCACCGCGCCGGCCGTCCCGTCCGTCGAGCCGTTGTCCACGACCACGACCGCCGGCCGCTCGGGCAACGACCGCAGGCGGGCGAGCGACTGGAGCAGCTCCTCCCGCCGATCATGGGTGATGACGACGACGGCCAGCCGATCGTCACTCATGCTCGCTCCGGACCCGCTCGAGGAGCCGCAGCTGCCGCTCCAGTCCGGGATCGACGACCCGCCGCTTGGCCAGCGCCGCCGGCAGCGCCCGCAACGCGTCGCGGGCGGCCGCCCGGGTGATCGGGTCACGGGCCGACAGGCCGGCGGCGGTACGGCCGGCAGCGAGGTGGAGCGGCCGTCGCAGCCATGCCACCACCAGCGCATTGCCACGTTGGCGGCGGCGGCGGCCGCCATGGTCGCGCAACTCGGACGGGTGGTGGTGGGCGACCATGTCGTCCAGGTAGGCCAGGCGCCATCCGGCGGTGGCGAGGTCGATGGCCAGCAGTTCCTCCTCGCCGGCGATCAGGATGGCCTCGTGGAAGCCGCCCACGGCGAGGAAGGCGGCCCGGCGGACGACGGCCGCACAGGCCAGGAAGCCGAGGACGGGCGGCCCCGGCAGGCTGGCGTCGGCGGGCAACGGGCTGTCCCTCATGGCCGCCGACGTCGGGTCCAACCGCTCTTCGGCGCCCACCAGGATCCGGGCGCCTACGAGACCCAGCGTCGGGCACTGGTCGAGGGTGCGAACTCCCCGCTCCAGGGAGCCCGGGGCCCACCAGGAGTCGTCGTCGCTGAACGCGACGTAGGGCGTGGTGGCGTGCCGAGCCCCGAGCGTCCGGCCCGCGGCGCCCAGGTTGCGGCCGGCGGCGACCACGGTGATCTCCGGGAAGGCGCCACCCACCGCGGATGCCGTCCCGTCGGTGGAGGCGTTGTCGACGACCACGATCGGCGATGCCGGCGCCGCAGCCCGCAGGCGGTGCAG
The DNA here is from genome assembly GCA_046263055.1 of Acidimicrobiales bacterium. Taxonomy (GTDB): domain Bacteria; phylum Actinomycetota; class Acidimicrobiia; order Acidimicrobiales; family AC-14; genus DATAQC01. The sequence goes on from JBHELO010000121.1 coordinate 16,025, forward strand.
CGTGGACAGCAGTTGGCGACGGCGATCGCGCGTGGCCACCACCACCGTGACCCGGCGTTGGTCGCCGGCCGGCGGGCGCGGCCCGGCCCCCCCGGTGGCGGGACGCCGAGGGGCGGACGGGGTGTCACCACCGGTGCGCAGCCCGTGGTGGCAGCCCGGCGGGCGATCGCGGTGCGAGGCCCCGACGGCCACCGCCTCCGTCGGCGACCGGCCGAGGAGGCCTCCGACGTCGCCGTCGCGTGCGGTCGTATCCGGCCGCCGGCCGTCATGTTGGCCCATCCTCAGCGTCCTCCCGTTCGCCGCCGGACCGGCCATTTGCTTCTCAGGGTAACAGTTGCCTAGGGCAGGGACCTCCGGCCGACCTCATGGACGCGGTTAGGCCAGGTGCCAGAGCCGGTCCGGCTCCTCACCGCTGGCTCGAATGAACGAGGCCAGCCCGGAGGCCAGGTCCCGGCGACCGGTGGTCGGCATGCCGGCCACGATGGCCGCCATCGCTGCTCGGCGGCGAGCCATGACGTCGGCGACCAGCGCCGATCCCGCCGGGCTGACGCGGATGGCCACCTCCCGGCGGTCGGTAACCCCGTGGTGGCGCTCGACCAGGCCTTTGCGCACCAGGCGGTCACACAGGCGCGTGACGGTGGACGGTCTCACGTCCAGCACCTGGGCCAGCGTGTTCACGTTGAACTCGTCCCTCGTGTCGAGCAGGGCCAACGCCCGGAACTGGTGCAGCGTGACGTCGGCGGCCTCGGGCAGTGATCGGGCGGCGACGCCGACCATGACCCTCGAAGCGGAGAGCAGCATCTCGACGGCCGAGTCGGCGCGCACCGGGTTCACTTGCATGGTGACAAGTTTTGCACGTACGGGAGCCGGGCAACTGCCGGGCGGCTGTTGGGGCGACCGGTCAGGCCGGAGTCCAGCGGTCGTCGGCCAGGAGCGCCTCGATCCGCTCCGCGGTCCCGCGCAGGAGGTTGGCCACGCACTCTGGGCACCCGACCAGGCGGGTGCTCTCGTCGTCCGACTCGCGGAACGTGACCCGGGCCTCTCTCTCCTCCCCGCCCCGCAGCTCCACCGGCGGCAACGGGTGCTCGTGCTCGTCGTGATGCCACAGCACGAGCGTGATGTGCGAGTGCATGAACCTCCCGTCGGAGTGGGGCCGCCGCACCGGCGCCAGCCGGTCACTGGTCGGCCACATCCTGGCCCAGCCGGAGCAGGGCGTCGAGCACGGGGCCGACGTGGCGGAGCTCCTCCAGGTGGAGGCTGGTCAAGGCGTCCAGGCGTTCCCGCCCTTGCTGGGTGAGCGTCACCCGCACCACCCGCAGGTCGTCGGGGTCCGGATGCCGCTGGACCAACCCCTGAGCCTGGGCGCCGTCGATGAGCCCGACGGCGGTGTGGTGACGCACCAGCAGGTAGCCGGCGAGGTCGGTGACCGACGGCGGCTTCGGGCCCCGGTGGCCGCGGGCGGCGACGAGCAGCTGGTGCTGGGACGAGGTCACCCCGGCGCGCACCGCCTCGCTCTCGCTCCACCGGAGGAAGCGGCGCAGCACGATCCGGAACTGGAGGAGCTGGGCGAACTGGTCGTCGGTCAGCACGGCACTCCGGGCGGCGTCGGCGCGTTGACGATTATATCGGTGACCGATAGAGTTGGGAGCGACATCAGCCGGCACAGGATTGACCCGGCACAGGGTTGACCGGGGGACGGCTTCTCACATCCCGCCGTCCACTGTAGAAGACCCGGTGGTGGCGCCGTCATGCGGTGTGTTGTGTGCCTGAAGGGGGGGCCTCGATGGGCGAGCACGCGGTCTTCCTCTACTTCGACCTCGACAGCACCCCGGACGGCGGCCACGCCGACCCCGGGTGGGGCCGGCACGGCCACGGGTGGCCGGTGCTGCAGCGCCGGCTGGACGAGTGCGCCGCCGCCCTCGGGGTCGGCCGGGTGGAGGAGTTCGACTTCGCCGGCGGTCAGGCCCTCTTCTACCTGTACGGGCCCGACGCCCACCAGCTGCTGCTGGCCGCCCGCCACGTCCTCGGGCACGACGGCGCGCCAGCGCCCGTCCGTGTGGTGGTGCGGCGGGGACCGTTCGAGGACCCCGACGCCACCGAGGCGGAGGTCGACCCGTGCGTGTTCGACGTCGGGTCGCGCACCGCCGACGGTGGCGGTGGCGCAGCCATCGCGGTCAGGCTGTCGGGCCGCCGTGCCGAGGGAGGATGCGATGAGCACTGAGGACCGCAACGACGAGGAGCACGCCCGCCGGCTGGAGGCGCTCGAGTCCCGCATCCGCGAGCTGGAACGGCGCCTGGACGGCCACCACCATGGCGCGGGCGGAGCCGAGTACTACGAGAGCGGCAGCGTGCACCCCGAGCTGGACGACCAGGCCATCACCCCCTGAGCGGCCGGCCTGTGTCGACGGTGCCCGCGGCACGCCGCTCGCCGGCCGGCGCGCGTCGTTTGTACCCGTGCAAGCGCGGGTAGCACGACCGCGTGACGGCGACGGTGCGGCCGGAGGTGGACCCGCGACGGGGCGGTTGGGACGAGCTGCTCGACCGGCTCGAGCGACGGGTGCACGAGGTGGAGGCCTTCGACGAACCGGTCCGGACCGCGGTCTTCGACCTCTTGGACGGCATCGACGCCGTGCACCGGGCCGCCCTCAGCCGTTTGGCCGATCTCGCGGGGTCCGGCGTCGTCGACCACCTGCGGGCGGACCCGGCGGTGTGCTGGCTGCTCGACGCCTACGGCGTCGGGTTCGACCAGCGGGTGGCGGCCGCGGCCGCCCTGGAGACCGTGCGGCCCTACGTGGAGTCCCACGGCGGGACGCTGGAGTTGCTCGACGTGTCCGATGGCGTGGTGGAGGTGCGGCTGGCCGGTAGCTGCTCGGGTTGCAGCGGCTCGGCGGTGACCCTCAGCCAGGGCGTGGAAGAAGCGCTGCGCGACCACCTGCCCGGGTTCCTTCGCCTGGAGGTGGACGAGGACGGCGCCGCCGCCCCCCATGCTCCGCCCGGCCCCACGCTGGTCGAGCTGCGTCCCCGGCGCTGAGCCGATGACGGCCCCGGCGACGCCGCCGGACGCCGACGAGCTCGTGGCCGAGCTGGAGTCCCGGGTCCGGCGGTACCCCCCCGAGCGCTATCCCGTCCAGCACGCCACCGCCCAGTTCCACCTGGGCGTCGTGCTCGCCGACGCCGGCCGACCGGTGGACGCCCGGCGGGCCCTGGACGTGGCGGTAGGGCTGTTCCCGCCCGACCACCTCCCGGTCGAGCACGCCAAGGCGGCCAACGCCCGGGGGGCCGTCGCCCGGCTGGTCGGGGACCTCGGCGCGGCGGCGGCCGACTTCCGCGTCGCCGCCGGCGTGTTCGCGGCCCACGGCCTCGCCGCCGAGGAAGGGGCGGCCAGGTTCAACCTCGGGCTGGTGGAGCGGGAGTCCGGCCATGGTGACCGGGCCGTGCAGTCGTTCCTGGCCGCTCAGGGCCTCCTGGGCCCGGTCCCCGCCGTCCGACGCGAGCTCGGTGCCGCCCACCTGGCCGCCGGTGACGTCGACGCCGCCGTCGCCGTGCTGGAGGAGGCGCTGGGGGACGCCCGGGCGTCCGGTGACCGCGCCGCACTCGGTGCCGCGGCCAACCTCGCCGGCCTCGCCCACCTGGCCGCCGACCGGCCCGCCATGGCGGTGCGGTGGTTCGCCACCGCCGCGGCTGCCGACCCCCGAGGTGTGCGTCCCGACGGCTACGCGGTGGCCAAGGCCAACCTGGCCCTCGCCCACGAGCGGGCCGGCGATGCCGCACAGGCCCGCCTGTCGGCGGCCCAGGCGCTGGGGTCGCCCGCGGTGCCGGCCCCGGCGGCCGGGGTGGCCACCGGGGTCCTCGACCGGCTGGGGCGCCGGGCCGGCGACGTGATGACCGTGGTGGCGGACCAGCCGCCGGAGCGGCGCCGGGTGGTGCTGCAGGAGGAGCTGGCGCGCTGGGCCGACGCGGGGGCCGCCGAGCGCCGGAGTGAGGCCGGTGCCTGGGTGGCCGGCCTGCTCCAGCGGCCTGAGCAGGCGCCCGAGCTGGTGGAGGCGTGGCTGGCCTCGCTGTTGGAGCTGCCTCCCCGGGCGACGGCCGACCTGGTCGAGGCGGTGGTGGCCGGCACCGGGACCCTGGGCCCGGAGGCGGCGCAGCAGGTGCGCTCCTGGCACTCGAGGGCCATGGTGACGTTCCATCCCCCCCAGTGGATGCGCCTCAGGGACATCTTCGCGGGGGCGGCGGCGCGCCACGGCGGTCCGGGCGACTGGTGACGGCGCCGGCACCGGGCGACGCCGCCGACCTGGGGCGGGAGGCCCTGGCCGGCGCGCTCGGCAGACGCCCGACGCGGTCCTACCCGGCGCTCCTGTCCACCGACGCCGAGGCCCTGGCCTGGGCTCGCCGGGGCGCCGCCGCCGGGGCCGTGGTGGTGGCCGCCTACCAGGCGTCGCCACGGGGCCGGGCCGGCATCATCTGGACGTTCGACCCCTCCTGCTCGCTGGCGTTCTCCATGGTGGTGCGGCCCGATGTCCCGGCGGAGCGGGAGGGCTGGCTCTACTCGGTGGCCACCTGTGCCCTGGCCGACGTCGTCGGTGCCGACGCCGCCATCCGGTGGCCGGACGAGGTGACGGTGGCGGGTGCCGGCCGGGGGGCGGTGGGGGTGCAGGCCGAGTTGCAGGGGGACCGGCTCCCGTGGGCCGTCGTCGGGCTCCTCATGCGCGACACCCCGCCTCCCCGGGGACCGCTGCTGGCGGGCCTGGCCGATGCCGTCGACACCAGGCTGGCCCAGGCCGTCGACGACGTGCTGGCCGACCACCAGGCCCGGTGTGCCACCCTCGGCCGCAGGGTGAGGGCCCGCCTCCTCCCGCTGGGCCCCGCCGCCCCCGTGGTCGAGGGGACGGCGGCCGCCACCCTGGCCGACGGGGCCCTCGTCGTCCGTACCGACGAGGGGCGGCGGGTGGCGGTGCGGCCCCAGAACGTCGGCTTCCTGGACGAGCTGGAGTAGGGCGGGCCGCCGGTCAGCGTTGGGCGATGGCCACGAGCCCGACGATGCCGAGGGCGTACAGCACCAGCACGACCAGCGAGTCGATCCCCATCCGGGCGATGCGGCGGGTGGGCCGGAAGATCAGCCCCGCCAGGTAGACGACGGTGAGCAGCGCCCCGACGGCCGTGAGGTACACGTCGGTGTCCTGCGCCTGGGGCAGCACGGCGGTGCCCGACAGGAGGCTGGCGAACAGGAACAGGACGGGCAGGAACGCGTTGCCGCCGAAGATGTCGCTCATGGCCAGCTGGTAATCGCCGAGCTTCACCGAGGTGAGGCCGGTCGACAGCTCGGGGAGCGACGTGGCGGCGGCGAGCACGGTGGCGCCGAAGAGCACGCCCGACAGGCCGATGTGGCCGGATATGGCGTCACCGCTGCGCTCCAGCACCACGCCGGCGACCAGGGTGACGACGGCCGCCGCCGCGAACACGGCGCCGACCCGGGCCGTGCTCAGGTTGTTGCTGGTGGCTTGCTGCTCCTTGTGCTTCTCGGCATGGCCTCGTGGCGGTTGCTGGCCGTTCGGCGCCTGGCCCGACTCGTGCCAGGGCAGCCCCTCTCCGGCCCGCTTCAAGAGGAGCAGCCCGGTGACCCACAGGGCGGCGATCAGCAAGCCGGCGGGGGCGACGCGGAAGGCGATGAGGCTCCGGGGCAGGCGGGTCCCGGCGATGGACACGACGAGGACGGCAACCACCAGGCCGGCCTCCAACACCAGCTCCAACGAGGCGGCCCGGTAAGTCAGGGGGCGCTCGCCCCTGACGCCGAACGCGTCGAGCGCCACGAGGACCACGGTCTGGAGGGCGATGCCGCCGAGGACGTTGCCGATGGCGATGCCCAGGTTGTGGGCCAGCGCAGCGCTGGCGGTGATGGCGATCTCCGGCAGGTTGGTGGCCAGGGCCAACAGGATGAGGCCGCCCAGGGCCTCGCCCAGGCCCAGGCGCGTGGAGAGCACGTCGGTGGTGTCCGACAGCTTGGTGCCGGCCACCCAGATGGCGGCGGCCGCCACCACGAAGATGCCGACCAGCACCGGGACCGACAGGCTGCTCACGTCCCGCCCATCCCGACGGGGGCACCCCGACGCGGGGCGGCGACGCTCACCCGAGCGCCGCTGCGCCCGGGCGGGCGCGCGCCCTACCGGAGAGCTCGGTCCGCACGAGCTCGAGCGCCCGCTCGAGCCCGTCGCGGGCCGGCCCCGACAGGTGCTCGGACGGGTCGGTGACTGCCGGCTCCACCTCCACGACCACCGTGCGGGCCGGCAGCACGCCCATGCTGCGGGCCACCTCCACCACCAGGTCGATGCTCACGTACCCGGTGACGGCGTCGCTCACCGCGCCGTGGGCCTCGGTCGTGAGCGGGGCGTCGCCCTGCACCTCCCTGCGCACCACCTCCCCGGGGGGGCGGCCCCGTCGCTCCGACCCGACCAGGACGAGCAGCCGGGGAAAGAGCTCCTCCAGGCGCTGGGCGACGGCCACCGCCCCGTAGTGGAGCTCCTCGACCAGCACGCCCTCCCCCAGGTCCTCGGCCGCCAACCGCTCGGCGGCGATCCGCCCCAGGTCGAGATCTCCTTGGTAGAGCTGCCCGACGCCACCCACCAGGGCCGGCCGCTCGGCCATCAATCGGCACCGCAGGAGCAGGTGTTGACCTCCCGCACCACGCGGCCCCGCCCGGTGTCGACATGGGTCGTGCACGGCATGCACGGGTCGAAGCTGCGGACCGTGCGCAGCATGTCGATGGAGGTGAACTGGGAGGGATCGTCGATCTCCTCGATGATCGGGGTGTTCATCACCGCCTGCTCGTAGGGCCCGGGCTGGTCCCACGGGTCGCGGGGCGAGGCGTTGATGGTGGACGGGGTGCAGATCTGGTAGTTGACGATCTTGCCCTTGTCCATGACCAGGTGGTGGGTCAGGAATCCTCGCCCCGCGCCCCACCAGCCCACGCCCACCCGCTCGTCCTTGGGGATGTGCTTGTCGAGGTCGTCGGGGGCGACGGCGGCCACCTTGGGTGGCGCGATGCCCTCGTGGCCCTTCATGAGCCGGTACGCCTCGAGGAGGTTCACGAACCCGACGAGCTGGGAGAACACGTAGTGGTAGGCCCGCCCCCGGTTGCGCTCAAAGGCGTTCCACACCGCGGGCACGTGCCACTCCACGTCGAGCTCGGGCGTCAGGCCCTTGGGGATGTGCATCTTGAGGCTGCGGCCGGTGGCCTCGATGAAGTCGTTGGCCGGCAGCTTCTGGGCCATGGCGGTGAGGAAGAGACGGGCGTAGCACCCCGCCTCCACCGGCCGGCGGTCCCAGCGCGGGGTGCAGTCCCACGTGTACTTGTCCTTGAAGCTCTTGCCCTGGGGCTTGGGAAGCGTTCGCTTGTTCCACGGGTGGTAGGGGCTCAGCGGGTTGCCGAGGGGGTCGGTCGGGAAGTGGGCGCCCTCCCACTCGTCGTAGTACGAGTGCTCGACGAACTCCTCCCACCCCGTGTTGAGCTGGGTGAGGCGGGTGGTGACCAGCCGGCCGTCGAGGACGACGCCGGGGGTCGAGTAGCGGCGCATGCCCCACTCGTCGGCGTTGGCGTAGGTGGCGTCGTACGCGTAGGGGTCGTCCCAGTAGCCGGTGTCGACCAGGTTCACGGGCAGCTCGCCGACGTGGCGGTAGCGGTCGTCGGCCTCGTAGAAGAACTCGGGGATGTCGTTCCACACCGCCAGCATGCGCTGGGCGTAGTCGAAGATCCGGCCCAGCTTGGAGTGGAACTCGTTGAGCGTCTGGAGGGTGACGGTGGTGGAGACGCCGCCGGGGACGACGGCCTGGGGATGGGGGTACTTGCCCTGGAGGAGCACGAACATCTCGCGGGCCGTGCGCGTGAACTCCAGGCCCTCCTGGTAGAGGCGGCCGGTCAGCGGGTTGAGGGCGGTCATCAGGTCGGCCATCGTCTTGAAGCCGTGCTGGTCGGACCCCGGGCACTTCCACTTCTGCGCCCTCGCCCACAGCGCGGGGTTGGTGGCCTTCACGATGTGCTCGGAGTAGTCGGGCCCGGCCAGCAGGTAGAGGTGGAGCGGGTTGTCGTAGCCCATCTCGGCCGCCTCCTCCATGTTGCGGACCACGGTCCCCATCGGCGGCGGGACCAGGCCCATGGCCATCTCGATGGCGTACGCCGCGCAGTGCGAGTGCACGCCGCCGCACACGCCGCACGCCCGGGAGGACACGAAGATGGCGTCGCGAGGGTCCCGGCCCATGAGCAGCACCTCGTAGCCGCGGAACAGGGTGGCGATGGAGTGGGCCTCCAGGTAGCGGCGCTGTTCCAGGTCGGCGGTCACGTGCACGGCCAGGGCCCCCGCCACCCGGGTGACGGGGTCCATCGTGAGGTCCTTGATGTGGCCGTTGCGGGCCACCAACCGGCGGACCCTGGCCTCCCGCTCCTCGTCGGTGGTGCCCACGTCGGGCTTGGTGAGGGTGACGGAATAGGGATCGGGGATCCCACCACGGAGCTGGGCCTTCCCGGAGGCGTCGAACTCGATGGGCAGCGTCTTGAAGCACACGGTTACGTTCCTCTCTGGGTGCCGCCCGGCAGGGCCGACTCGCGCCGTGGGTCGCGCGCCTCGCTGGGCTGCGGGTTGCGCCCCCACACGGGTGCCTTGCGCTTGGCGGTGTCGTCGGAGCGGCGGAGCTTGTCGTAGAAGTGGTGGATGACCTTGCCCTTGAAGTCGGTCTCCGGCTCGTAGCGGGCCCACCCGGTGGGGATGGACTCGTGCAGGTCCCACCGCACCTCGCGGTTCAGGTGGTTGTTGGTGATCTGGCGGAGCGGCTTGATGAAGCCCCCCACCATGCGGGACGTTGAGGTGGAGAGCATCGATCCCGGGGACTTCTTGTAGAAGGGGGTGAACTTGTCCGGGAACCCGGGCATCGTGCAGCCGATGCAGGCCCCTCCCGAATTCATGCACCCCCCGGCGTGGTTGATCATCCCCCGGGAGGTGATGTTGCAGTTCACCACCGGGCCCCAGCACCCGATCTCGACCAGGCACTCGTGGTCGCCGAACTCCGAGGCGAAGTCGCCCTCCTCGTAGTAGGCGCCCCGCACGCAGTGGCGGTGCACCGTCTCGCCGAACAGCCATGCCGGGCGGCCCAGGTCGTCGAACTCGGGGAGGGGACCGAACCCCTGCAGGAAGTAGAGGATGGCGGCCACCGTCTCGGTGAAGTTGTCGCCGACGGGCGGGCACCCGGGGACGTTGACGACCGGCAGCCCGGCGGCGCTCTTGTAGTCGGCGCCCAGGAAGTCCATGAGGCTCATGGCGCCCGTGGGGTTGCCGTGGGACGAGGGGATCCCGCCCCAGGTGGCGCACGTCCCGATGGCGATGGCGGCCGCGGCGTTGGGGGCGAGGCGGGCCACCCATTCCTCGGCCGTCACCGTCCGCATCTCGCCGCCCGGGCCCCAGGGCTCCTCCCCCTGGCCGGCCCAGTAGCCGCCCGTCTCCATGGCGATGGTCTCGTCTGCGATCGAGCCCTCGAGCACGATCGCGTAAGGGGCGTCCAGCTCGCCCTGGAGCGCCTGCTCGGCGGCGCGCACGTAGTGGGCCCCCGACTCCACGTTGGTGATGGGCGAGTGCAGCACGACCCTCGGCAGCCCGGGATGGGCACCGAGGAGGAGGCTCTCCACCTGCGGCGCCTGGGCCCCGGTGGTCGCCACCGTGCAGCCGTCGCAGCTCATCCCCGCGTACCAGAAGACGTGGATCTTCTCCAGGGGCCCGATCCGGCTCAGCGCGCCGGCCGTAGCCGCGCTGTTCAGCAACTCCTCGGTGCTCGCCCTCGCCGGGTTCCCGAAGTCGCCGACCTTGTCGTGGTCGTGGTAGCGGTCTACGGGGCCGAGGGCGGCCAGCAGGCGCTCCGACGGCGTGCGGGCGGGAAGGGGTTTGGACATGGCGGCCTCCGGCGGTTCTGGGGGTTTCGCGCCGCCCATACCCGGTCGTTGCCCAAGGGCAAACGTTTCACTCGGTGTCGCGTCTCTCCTGGTCCTGCTCCTCCCTGCGCTCGGACGTCAGGGTCCGCTTCTCCTGGCCGGCGTCGGGCACGGGCAGGGGTTGGCGGGCGGGCGGCACTGGCCGCTCGGGGTCCTCGAAGACGGGTCGGTCGGGGCTCATGGTTCCCTCCTGGTCGGCGGTGTGGATGGGACGGGGGAACCCTGAATCCCCTTGGGCCCGGAGCGCCAAACGGCCGGCCGGGAGGCCGGCACGCGGGACGCGGAGCGGGCTCAGGCCGACCGGTGGGGGGCTGGCCGGCTCAGCGGGGGACGGGCGCGGCCTGGTCGCCGGCCACGGGCACGCTCACGGCGCCCGGGCCGCCGTCGACGGGCAGGCGGACGAGCCGCAGGACGAGGGCCTCGGTGCCTGCCGCCGGGCCCTGGGCACCCGCCCTCGGCGCCGGCGATGCGCCGCCGCTCCTCGTCAGGGCCGGCCCGGCCCCCGGCTCCCGGCCGGGCGCCGTGGCGGCCCCGTCGCCGGAGTACCACGATCCTGCCGGGAGCCCGGCGACGGCCCGGCGCTCGGCCGCCGCCCGCCACACGTCGGGGGGAGGGCGGCCCTCGGCGATGCGGGCGGCCAGCATCTCGGCCGCGTCCTGCTCCACTGCCGCCCGTGCCGCGGCGCGGCTACGCCTGGAACGACCCACTGGTCACCGCCTGCCTTCGGGGAGCGAACGAACGACGATCGAAGGGCCCGGCCCGCCATGGCACCGGGGGAGCGCCCGCGCCGCTCCTTTCTGCAGTATCGCATCGACGCCAGGGGCCGGCAATGGGTGCCACCGACCTGTAGTCGCCGGGTCACGCCTGATGGTGGCCGGCCGTCGCCCGCCGGGTGTGCGATCAGCCGGTGTGGAGGGCCCGGGCCTTGTACTCGGGCCAGGGGGTGGGATCGGCGCCGTCGATCTGGGCGACGAACTCATCGAGGTACCAGTTGCGGAAGGCCACCGCGTCGGGCGGGGGAGCCAGGGTCAGCAGCTCGCCGTTGCGGCAGTAGTCGTCGGCCTCGGCCAGCAGCCCGCCGACGCGCAGGCAGGCGGCGCGGGCCTCGGCGGGCACCGCGAAGGTGACGTCTATGGCGGCGTCGCCCCGGTCCATGGCGGCGTCGATCTCGGCCTGGGGAGCGGTGGAGAACCCGGCGAAGCGGCTGTTGAGCTCGTCGATCAGGGCCAGCAGCCGGGCCGGCACCTCGTGGCCGGGCGACGGTTCTCCCCCCAGCACGAGGGCGAACTCCCGGAAGAGCTCGTCGTGGTGGGCGGCCGCCCGGCGTAGGTCGTCCAGGGAGATGGAGATGAGGCGGACCGCCACCAGGTCCTCGTCGCCGCCGGAGGTCGCGCTCACGAGGTGCGGGTCCGCCGGGCCCGGCTGGCGGGCGCCGCCGGCCGGCGGCTGGACGGTCGGGGCCCGGTGGGCACCCGGCGGCGGTGGGCGACGCCGCCCGGCGGCTCGGTGCCGTCGAGAAGGTCGTCCAGGTCGAAGATGGAGGCCCCGGTGGTGGCCGCCACCCCGGACGAGCCGGGGGCCAGCTCGAACCACACCACCTTGCCGGAATCGGTGACGTCGGTGCCCCAGGTGGACGCGATGCGCTCGACCAGCATCATGCCCCGGCCGGTGGCCGCTTCCGGCCCGTAGTGCTTGCGCACCGGCGAGGCGTCCAGCCCGTCGGAGACGCCGACCCACAGCCGACCGGCCTCCAGGCGGACCACCACCTCGGGAGCCGAGTGGGCGTGGAGCACGGCGTTGGTGACCAGCTCGCTGATGAGCAGCGTGGCCGGCTCCTCGAACTCCTCGGCCCCCCAACGGTCGAGCACGCCGCGCACGAACCGGCGGGCGACGGATGCGCTCGACGGGTCCGCAGGCAGGGACAGGCGCGATTCGATGGCGGAACCATACCGGCCACGAAGGGTGACCTGATGCTGGGGGGGCGCGCAAGTGAGGCCTGGCGGCCGCCCGGGTAGGGCCGCACCGAGGCGTCCCGCCGGGACGGCGACAGGAGGGCCCATGGCCAGCGACCACACCCCCGCCGACGACATCGTCTACGACCTCGTCAGCATCCAGTACCACGCCCTCAAGGCGGCCCAGGTGTACGACACCTACCTCGAGGACGCCCACGAGCACGAGGACGTGGCCGACTTCATCCGCCAGGTCAAGGAGCAGGACGCCGAGCGCGCCGTCCGCTGCCACGAGCTGCTGGCGTCGTTGACGAAGGGAGGCATCGGCTAGCGACCACCCGGCCGGTCACGGCGGGGGCGGCGCTACCCGGCGGCGGGAAAGAGGCGCCCCACGAGCCAGCGCACGCCGTCGGGGCCGGCCATCGCCTCCTCCCACCCGTCGAGCCGGCGCACCAGCTCCTCCCGGTCTTGTACGACGGTGAGGACCCGTACACCGAGCTCGTCGGCCGACACCCGGAGCGACACCAAGTCCCCGAAGGGATCCGACCACACCGGCGGCGGGTCGTCGGCCATCACGTAGACCTCACCGGTCTCGGCGATCCAGTTCAGCTCGTAGCGGCGGCCGTGGTCATCGTGCCAGTCCTCCCCGAACTGCAGCTCGTCGGACGTCCGGCGCCGCTCGTCGCCGTCGTAGAACTCCTCGATGTCCAACGTCCCTCCCAGTCAGGTTTCGACCAGCCGAGCCTAGGGTGTCCGCCGCCCGCCCCCACCGACGTGAGGACCTCACATGCCCGGCACCATCGCCATCCTCCTGTTCGACGACGTCGAGGAGCTCGACGCCGTGGGCCCCTACGAGGTGCTGGGGGCGTGGGCCCGAGTGTGGCCCGACGACGGCTGGCGGACGATCACCGTCGGGGTGGCGGGAGCGGGGCCGGTGCGGGGCGCCAACGGCCTGGGCATGACGCCCGGCTCGGCCTTGGCCGACGCCGGCACGATGGACGTGCTTATCCAGCCGGGGGGCAACGGCACCCGCCCCCTGATGGCCGACGAGGCCTATCTGGACTGGCTGCGGCGCCAGGCGGCGGCCGAGCAACTCACCACCAGCGTGTGCACCGGCTCGCTGGTGCTGGCCGCCGCCGGCCTCCTGCACGGCCGCCCGGCCACGACCCACTGGGCATCGCTCGACCAGCTGGCGGCCATCGACCCCACGATCGATGTGCGCCCCGACGACCGGTGGGTGGACGACGGGGACGTCATCACCTCGTCGGGCGTGTCGGCCGGCATCGACATGGCCCTCCACCTGGTGGCCCGCCTGGCCGGCGACCAACGGGCGCGCGACGTCCGCCGATTCATCCAGTACGACCCCTCCCCCCCGGTGTAGCCGGGACCGGCCGGCACCGGCGGGCCGGCCGTCGGCCCGTCCGCAGCGGCGCGGATAGGAGTCGCCCGGCCCCTAGGCTGGGCCGTTCCCATGGCCGATCCCAAGCTCCGCAACGTCGCCCTCGTCGCCCACGTCGACCACGGCAAGACCACCCTCGTCGACGCCATCCTGCGCCAGACGGGCGTCTTCGGCGCCCACGCCACCCTGGTCGACCGGGTGATGGACTCCAACGACCAGGAGCGGGAGCGGGGCATCACGATCCTCGCCAAGGCCGCCTCGGTGCACTGGGAGGGGGTGAAGGTCAACCTCGTCGACACCCCGGGCCACGCCGACTTCGGCGGGGAGGTCGAGCGTGCCCTGGCCATGGTGGACGGCGTGCTCCTGCTTGTGGACGCGGCCGAGGGACCGCTCCCCCAGACCCGCTACGTGCTGTCCAAGGCGGTGGCCCTCGACCTGCCGGCGGTCGTGGTACTCAACAAGGTGGACCGGGCCGACGCCCGGGCCCCCGAGGTCCTGGACCAGATCTACCAGCTCTTCTTGGACCTGGAGGTGCCCGACCACCACATCGACTTCCCGGTGGTGTCGGCCATCGCCCGGGAGGGCCGGGCGGTGGAGGGTGTGGGCTACCCGGCCGAGGACGCCACCCTGGCGCCGCTGCTGGACGCCGTCCTGCGCACTGTGCCGGCCCCCCTCGGCGACCCGGACGCGCCCCTCCAGGCCCTCGTCACCAACCTGGACGCCTCGGACTACCTCGGGCGCCTGGCCATCGGCCGGGTCATGCGGGGCACCCTGCGGGCCGGGCGGCCCGTGGCCCTGGTGACGGCCGGCGACTCGCCGTCGCCCCGCAAGCCCACGCAGCTCCTGGCCGTCGAGGGCCTGGGGCGGGTGGAGGCGGCCGAGGTGGTGGCCGGTGACCTCTTCGTGCTGGCCGGGTTCCCGGAGATCGAGATCGGCGACACCCTGGCCGACCCCGCCGATCCCGATCCGCTGCCCCGCCTGACGGTGGACGAGCCGGTGCTGCGCATGACGTTCGGGGTCAACACATCGCCCCTGGCCGGGCGGGACGGGCGCTACCTGACCTCCCGGCACCTGCGCGAGCGGCTGGCCCGCGAGGTGCTCGGCAACGTGGCCATCCGGGTGGAGGACACCGACTCGCCCGACGTCCTCCAGGTGGCAGGCCGGGGCGAGCTCCAGCTGGCCGTGCTCATCGAGTCCATGCGGCGCGAGGGCTACGAGCTGGAGGCCAGCCGGCCCGAGGTCATCACCCGCCAGATCGACGGCAAGGTCCACGAGCCGGTGGAAGAGGGCGTGGTGGACGTGCCCGACGAGTTCGTCGGCACGGTGACCCAGCTGCTGGCCCCCCGGAAGGGTACCGTCACCGACCTGCGCGGCGGCGATCCCGGTCGGGCGGTGCTGTGCTTCGAGGCCCCGGCCCGGGGGTTGCTCGGCCTGCGGTCCCAGCTCCTCACCGCCACCCGGGGCACCGCCTTGATCCACACCCGCCACCGGGGGTGGGCCCGGTGGGCGGGCGACCTGCCCTCGCGCCGGGGCGGGGCCATGGTGGCCGACCGGGCGGGCGTCACCACCGGCTACGCCCTCGATGCCCTCCAGGCTCGGGGCGAGCTGTTCGTGGCGCCGGGCGAGGCGGTGTACGAGGGCATGGTGGTGGGGGAGAACGCCAGGGCCGGCGACATGATCGTCAACGTGGTGCGCGAGAAGCAGAAGACCAACATCCGCACCCACGCCGCCGACGAGGCCATCAAGCTCACGCCGCCCCGGGTGCTCACCATCGAGACGGCCATCGAGCTGATCGCCGACGACGAGCTGGTGGAGATCACCCCCGCCGCCGTCCGCGTGCGCAAGCGCCTCCTGGCCGAGCAGGACCGCCGCAAGGCGGCCCGCAAGTCCGGGTAGGCAGGCGCAGCTAGGGCGAGTCGGTGAGGTGGACGGCGGCCTCCTCGGCGCTGAGGGCCTGCTCGTCGCCAACCACCTCGTCGGCCATCTCGGTGGGCTCGGCGTCGAGGTCGGGCATGCCCTGATCGGGCTGCACCAGCCGGCCGACGATGCCGTCGTCGCCGGGCAGGCGGTCGGGCTCCTCCTGGGCCACGCGCTCCCGCAGCGACTCCCCGACCAGCTGGCCCCGCTCGGTGGTGGCGGGGTCGAGACTGCCCACCGGGTGGTCGCGGGGCGGCACCATCCCCTCCACCGGGTCGTCGATGCCCTCGGGCTGCTCGTCGACCTCGGGCATGCCCTCGGCCTCGAGGTCGAAGGCGTCGGGGTCGGGTTCGCGCCTCGTCATGGATGCTGCCTACCCGGCCGGTGGCCGGTCCACCCTCCAGCCGGCGCCCGGTGGCGCCGGGCGGTTGATTTGGGCGGGCAACTCGCGGTACGTGCCCGGCAGCCTTCAATCTGGAGCGCCTCGGCGCCCGCAAGCACGCCGCTCGCCGGCGGGCTCACGTCAGGCTGCGGCTCCCGAGACGAGTCGCGGCTGTGGCCTCCACGTCGTCTCGAGGCCCTCCATCATGAACGCGCTGTCGAGGGTGGCCGTCCCGGGCGGGAAGCGGCCGGGGTCGTCGAAGAAGCTGCTGCGGGCGTCCGTCACCGCCATGGCGGTCATGCCCCAGCCGCAGGTGCCGAGCTCGACGCCGTCGAAGGCCCCGGGGCGTGGAGTGGCTGCGTAGCCGACCGGGGCGCAACGAAAGAACGACGACGCGTCGTCGGTGCTGGTGAAGACCGAACCGGTCATGGTCTGCCTGTGCTAGCATAATGAAAGCATGCCGAATCTGCTGGTGAGGGATGTACCGGAAGGAGTTCATGCCGCCCTGCAACGCCGGGCCGAGCAGCGCGGCCAGTCGCTCCAGCAGTACCTGGCAGGGGAGCTCAAGCGGCTCGCCGAGAGGCCGAGCCTGGATGAAGTGCTCGACCGCATCGGCAGTCACCGAGGTGGCCGGGTCGGGCTCGCTCAGGCTGCCCAGGATGTCACCGAGGAGCGGAGGCGAGCTTGATCGTCGTTGATGCCTCGGTCTTGGCGAACGTCGTTGGTGACGACGGTGCCGACGGCCGGCGTGCCCGAAGCGAGATGCGATCGGCCGGAGAGATCGCCGCACCCGACCTGGTCGACGTCGAGACCGTCTCCGTACTTCGCAAGCGTTGGCTGGCGGGCACCATCTCGGACCGGCGGTTCGCTTCCGCCATCGACGATCTGGAGGCTCTCGACGTTGACCGATATCCGACTCTTCAGCTCGTCCGCCGGAGCTACGAACTGCGCGCCAACGTGACCGCCTACGACGCCGTCTACGTGGGTCTGGCCGAGGGCCTCGACTGCGAGTTTCTCACCGCCGACGAACGACTTGCCCGTGCGTCCGGCCCGACATGCGTGATTCGGGTACTCCGGTGAGGTGGCGCCACATCAGTCAGCCGGAAACCTAGGGCTCGGCGGCCCGCCTGCGGGCGGCCTGTCGGACGAGGTGGTCGCGCTCGGCGACGTTCGTGGCCCGGCGGGCGGCCTCCGCGTACGCCGCGCCGGCGGCCGGCAGGTCGCCGTCGAGCTCGTGCAGGTGGGCACGGACCGCATGCCACCGGTGGCGGTCGCCGAGCACCTCGCGTAGCCGGTCGGTCTCGCGCAGCCCTGCGGCGGCACCGAGCACGTGGCCGACCGCGACCGAGCGGCCGAGCATGGCGGCGGGGTCCTGACGCGCCGGGTCGTCACTGAGGGCGACCAGGTCGTCGTACCAGGCGAGGATCTGCGGCCAGTCGGTCTCCTCAGCGCTTGCCGCGTCGCCGTGCAGGGCGGCGATGGCAGCCTCGATCTGGTAGCGGCCGGGACGCTGAAGGGCCAGCGCCGACTGCAGGACGCCCACGCCCTCGGCGATCTCGCGGGTGTCCCAAAGGCCCCGGTCCTGGCGGTCGAGCGTGAGGATGCGACCCTCCGAGTCGAATCGCGCCGGGAGGCGGGCGTGGTTGAGGAGCATCAGCGCGAGCAGCCCGCGCGCCTCCGGTTCCTCGGTGGCGAGGGTGAGTTGGCGGGCGAGCCGGATCGCCTCGCCGGCCAGGTCCACCCGGCCGGCGTGGCCGGCCGTGTAGATGAGGTAGAGCACGCGCAGCACCACGGCGAGGTCACCGGGCTGGTCGAGGCGGCGTCCATGCAGGGCGCGCTTGGCCCGGCTGATCCGCTGCGCCATCGTCGCCTCCGGCACATAGAAGGCGTCGGCGATCTCTCGGGTGGTGAGGCCGCCGACGGCGCGCAGGGTCAGCGCCACCTGCGTGGCGGGCGTGAGGTCGGGGTGGCAGCAGCAGAAGAGCAGGAAGAGGGTGTCGTCGCCCTGCTCGGTGGCGGCGGGCGGCGGCTCGGCGTGCGTCGCCTCCTCGCGGCGGTGACGGGCGGCCTCGCTGCGGCGGGCGTCCACGAGCCGCCGGGTCGCGACCGTCGCCAGCCACGCCCGCGGATCGCGCCGCGGGTGGTCGGGCCACACTCGCAGCGCCTCCAGCAGCGCTTCCTGCAGCGCGTCCTCGGCGGCATCGAAGTCCTCGCCCCGCCGGACCAGGCCCGCCAGCACCCGAGGGACGAGGGCGCGCAGCGCGTCCTCGTCCAGCCGTCGCGTCGGCTCGTCGATCACGCCGGGTCAGTCGTCCTCGGGCGCTCCCACATGACCTCCCGGACGTCGATCCACTCGTACAGCGGCTCCCCTCCGGGGCCGGGCTCGGAGGAGACGTAGGCCGCCAGCTCGACCGCACGCTCGTGCGACTCGACGTCGATCATCCACCAACCGGCCACGAGGTCGCTGGTCTCGGGGTGCGGGCCGTCAGTGGTGACCGGCGCGGCGTCCGGTCCGCCGTAGCGGACCCAGGTGCGGGCCGGCGTGAGTGCCTGCGCGTCGACGTACTCGCCGTTCTCCTCGAGCAGCTCGCTGACGTGATTCTGGAAGGCCATGTGCGCCTCCACGTCCTCGGGGGCCCACTGGTCGATCGGGGGCACGGGACGGTGCGGCTCCGGGCCGCCGCGGTAGTGCTTGAGCAGCAGGTACTTCGGCATCGTGGTCTCCTGGTGTCGTGGGCCGCCTCTCGCGGCCCTTCACCTGGTGAGCGGAGGCGATCGGGGCTTCTCGACATGCAATCACCGATCTCGCGCGAGCACGGACCGCAGCGGCCGCGTGTTGACGACGTCGGCGGCCGTCGCCCACCCCCGCCGCGCCGTCATCACCGAGAACGGCATGTTCCCGAGGCCGCGGACGGAGTGGGCGTCGGTCGAGCAGACGATCCGGACGCCGGCCCGGAGCGCGTCGCGGACGTGGTCGCCGCTCAGGTCGAGGCGGAGGGGCAGGCCGTTGACCTCGAGTGCGACGCCCGTCTCGAGCGCGACCTCGAACGTGCGCTCCAGGTCGAGGGCGTTCTCCGGGCGCCGGTTGATGTACCGGCCCGTCGGGTGGCTGAGGCACCGGACGTGAGGGTTCCGCAGCGCCTCCTCGACGCGCTTGGTCATCTCGCCCCCCGGCATGCGCTGGCCGCCGTGCACGCTCGCCTGCACCCAGTCGAGCTCGGCGAGGACGTCGTCGGGCAGGTCGAGGCGCCCGTCGGGAAGGATGTCGCACTCGATCCCGCGCAGGACGCGGAACGGCGCGAGCACCTCGTTGGCCGCTGCGATCTCCTCGGCCTGGCGGCGGACGTCGTCGGCGGTGAGGCCCCGGACGGCGCCGACGGCGGGCGTGTGATCGCAGATCGCGACGTACTCGTAGCCGCGGTCGCGGGCGGCGCGGCCCATCTCCTCGACGCTCGCCCGGCCGTCCGACCAGGTCGTGTGGCAATGCAGGTCGCCGCGGACGTCGCCGGGCTCGACCAGCGCCGGCGGGGCGCCGGCGAACGGCTCCTCGCGCAGCTCGGGCGGGACGAACGGCAGCCCGAGCGCCGCGTAGACGCCGGCTTCGGTCGGCGCGTCGGGGAGCGGCTCGAGGGCTGCGACGTACGCGGCCGAGCCGGTCGCGCGCACGAGCGCGGTGCCATATCGCTCGGGCGCCGCGACCACCAGCTCGACCGGCACGCCC
>JBHELO010000122.1:0-58974 GCA_046263055.1 Acidimicrobiales bacterium
GCCCCGTCCCCCCCGGCCAGGTGTCGGACTGGGTGGCGGCGGGCGTGGCTCTGGCCGGCAAGCCCCCGTCGTGGGTGCCCGATGAGGTCATCATCGCCATGCACGAGTCCGGCGGTGACCCGCGCTCGATCAACACCTACGACATCAACGCCCAGCGCGGGGACCCCTCGATCGGGTTGCTTCAGACCATTGGTGCGACCTTCCGGGCCTACGCCGTACCCGGCCACGGCGACATCTACAACCCGATCGACAACACCGCGGCCGCCACCAACTACATCGCCGCTCGCTACGGCGCCCCGTGGAACACGCCCGGGATCCGCTCTCTCGACCGCGGCGGCTCCTACCAGGGCTACCACGGCGGCGGCATCGTGGGCGCTCCCGGCACCGACACGTCCGACGTGCTGGCCCTCTTGCAGCGGGGCGAGGGCGTCGTCTCCCGGGGCGCCATGGGCGGCGGCGGCGGTGGGTTCGTCAACCACGGGACGATCACCATCCAGATCACCGGCGAGCAGAAGAGCCCTCACGCCGTCGCCGAGGAGGTCCGCGACGCGCTGATCCATTTGTCCTACCGCGTCGGGCCGGTGCCGCCCGGGAGCTGGTAGGGCCTACAGCCGGCCGAACAGGTAGTTCTCGGCGCACCGGAGGCACCGGCGCTCCTTGATCAGCTCGGGGTAGTCCGCCTCGATGGCCTCGCCGCAGTCGGTGCAGGCGGGCTCGAGATCGCACTCGCAGCCGGGGATGGCGTGGCCGCAGTCCTCGCACAGGCACGCCGCCACGGTCATCGGGCTGCCCTCGCGGGGATGGCCTCGTGGCCTCGCAGGATGCCGACCACGGTCGCCTTCGTGGCGTCCGACGGCGGGCGGGTGCCGGCCAGAGTGGCGACGGTGGCCCAGCCCGTAGCGGGCAGGGCGGCCACGGTGACGGCATCCGCCCCGTGCGCCTCGAACACGGCGACCAGGCGCATGGCCTTGGCGGTGCGGGCGGCTGCCTCGTGCGCTGTCATGCCCTCAGTCTACCGGGTAGACGTGGCGAGGTCAACCGGGTAGACGCTAGGATGCGACCCCATGTCGGGAACCGTCGAGCAGGTGCAGGTGCTGGCCCGCGAGCTGGCGGACCTGGACGCCCGCCGCGACCGGCTCATGGTCCGCCGGGACCGCCTGGTGGCGCGGATGCGGGCCGAGGGCGCCACCCTCCGAGCCATCGCCGAGGCCGCTGGCCTCAGCGTTCACGCCGTGGAGAAGATCCTCCAGAGGGCCGCCGATCCGGACCCCGACGCCGGGTAGGCCTCGTATCGACCTTGCACCCCAAGGGGACAAGGTCTCGTCCCGTACCCGTGGCCCAGGAACAAAACGAATCTGGTGATACCAGATTCGTGAGCCTCCCGTGGCCCGGGCGGGTCGACGGCCACGGCCGTAGGGGCGGACGACCTCGTGTTGATAACCAGTTGTCGTCTCCCTCCCACTTCGCCCCTCAGCATCGGCGCCAGGAAGTCCCCCAGGCGCGCGCCGGCGCCCCTCGACCGTCTGTCCTGGCGGTAGGACGAACGGGAGGGGCGCCGACGGTCCCGAGGCTAGGCGGTGCGGATCAGGTGGCCGTCAGCGCCGCCGTGCCGCCGCCGGAGTCGAACACCTGGACGCCGGTGGGGGCTTCGTCGCCCTCACGCTCGGGGTCGAAGGCGCCCAGCAACACCACGCCCTCGTTCCTGCCCTCCTGGGCCAGACGGCCGTCCTGCCCGGAGTAGACGCCCACCGCCGTGCCCGACGGGAGGACCTGGACCTCGAAGCGCATCTCGCCGGCGTCGTCGATGACCTCCAGGTGGCGAGTGACCACGCTGTCGGCGATCCCACTGCGGAGCGCCTGGAGCTCGTCTCGCAACGTCTCCACCTGCTGGCGCAGGTCGGCGACCTCCGCATCCACTGCCGGCAACTGGTGCCCAGTGGTGACCACTGAACCGTTACTATTCGCCATGTCACGACCTCCTATGTAGGTGGTGGCCAGCCCCTCGGCCGTGGGAGCGGCGCGGGGGGCATCTCTTGTCGCCGACACTCTACGCCGCGGGTGTGACAATGGGAAGAGGATGGGACCGGAAAGTCAGGCGGCGCTCGGGTCCGCTTCGTGGGCCAAGTTCAATAGGTGTGCTTCCGCCGTTCCCTCGGCCGCACCGAGAGACGCGGGATCGCCGCTGAGGTCCATTTCGGACAACGCCAGGGTCTCGTCGATGAGTTCCTTGTGGCGGAGCTGGAAGCCAGGCGGCGGCACGATCTGGTTCAGGGCCTCGGCGGCCTTCCCGTAGTTCGCGCCCGGGTGGAACTCGTATGCGCGGTTCACCTGGAGGAGAGCACGTGCATAGGCGGCGTTCGATCCGGCCTGGGTCGTGCTCGACGGCGGACCTGAGGTAGGGCTGCTCTTGGACCCGCTGCCGGCGCAGCCGGCGACTAGAACTGCCGCGGCGAGAACCACTGCCCACCGTCGCATTGCGCCCCCTCCTTCTTGCCGCGTCGGTTGTCGTCGTGCGGTGGCCCTCAGATCCCCGCCTCCAGGGGCGGCCCGCCCTCGTTGGTGAAGCCGTTCAGCGACACCGGACCGCGGCCCTATCAGTCGTTCAGGTGCTTGGTCAGCTCCTGTAAGGCTGATCCCCATGAGCCGACGGCGGTGTTCACAGTTGAGATCTTCGGAAGGCAGTCAGAGCCGATGCACGCAGCGAGCGCTCGCGACGCCTGTTCCAGGCCAGACGTTGCCTCCACCACCGCGGGGCCGACGATCGCCGCGGCCGGGGGAGGAGGCCCTGAGGAAGCGAGCGCCAACCGGAAGCCCCGGGCATCGTCCGCGAGGGTTGCCGCGTTCGACCGAACGGCATCGAGTCCCGACTTAGCCGCCGTCTGGACCGCGGCGAAGTCAGCCTCCATCTTCTGTACGTACGGGAGCGACGGAAGCGCCCACTCCCTGACAGTCACGTGGCGAGTGGTGCTGGTGGTGGACGACTGGGTCGTGGTGGGGCTCGACGAGCGGCCGCCGCCCGAGCAGGCGGCCACGGCTAGCAAGAGGGCCGCCGTGGCGACTACGTGACGGCCTACAGACCGAAGATCCTGAGCAGCCGACGCCTGGGCCTTCCTCACCGCGCGCGTCTCCTCTCGCCGGAGACCGCAGCCTAGGCCGCTATCAGACGGAAGGGGCAGGCCGGTAGTCGTAGCCGCACGAGCGGCAGACCACCTCACCCCGGCGGACGGTCTTGCCGCACACCGGGCATTCCCGACCACGCTTGCGGGTGACCAGCCACAGCACCCCGAGCACGGCGTTGACGGCGGCGGCCAAGACGATGATGGCCCCCACGCCGATCGCGGTCCCCGCTTGGCACGCCTGGGGGTTGTCGGTCGACCCGCAGTGCGTCGATGAGGCGCCAGCGATGATCCACACCAGGAACAGCACATCAACGACGACGATTACCCATGTGAGCAAGCGCCAGTCGGGGAGGAGCCGTCTGCGTCGTGCCACCGGTTCGCGTCCTTCCGCTCAGGGTTGGCCGCCGATGGGCACCCAGCGGCCGAGACCCGACGGCAGGCGAGCGCCTCCTGCTCGCCGTTTGGTCCGACGCTAGTGGCCCGAGAGCCGACGCGCGGCCGCCGACGAGGGCGGATCACGGCGGCGGCCGCATCCCCGTCGGCGTCGGGGCATGAGGTGGCGCAGGGGTCGAGGGTTGGACAGTCCTCCGTGGTCACACGCTGGTCACGGATTACCGATAACGGGCGTGGACGGACCATCACCACGAGGACGGGCGCCTTGGCAAAAGCGCAGGTCAGCGCCTATGCGGCGGACGAGATAGGACCTGCTCGGACGGCCCTTTTGTAGCTGGGGGTCAAGAGGTCGGGAGTTCAAATCTCCCCAGCCCGACCACAAAAGTGCAGGTCGTGGCCAATGCCTATCTGTTGGCCGGCCGGGGTACCGCCGTCGCGGTGGTCGAGGTCATCGACGTCGGTGAGGATGCCGTGGTCCACCTTCGCCCGATGCGTGGCCCCGTGTCGGCGAACGCCCACCTCCTCTCCACCCCGGCGCGGTAAAGAAAGGGGCGGGCAAGCCCCGCGGGGCACGGCGGCGCCGGGTCCATTGTCCGCGGGGAGCGTCCCGGCCCGTCAAGGGCCTACGCTTCGCTCCGGTCCTACGGTGTCACTAAGGACGGCCCAGAGGGCCGCCCATGACCGGCCCTCGATGGGCGTTCACGGCCGACTGGATCCGTATCGGTGCTCGGCTCCGCTCGATGGGGCTGTCCGCGACACCACTTGCCAACCACCGGCTGAAGGCTTCGCTGGCTCGCTCTCGTCTGGGCGAACGACCCCGTCGGCGGGAGTAGGGGAGGCCCAGCGGGCCACGCGCGAGGCAGAGTGGCTCGCCCTTCAACGACTCCTGCTCCACGCCCAGGGCCTGGCCGTGGCCAGCGCGGTCGAGCCCGCGGTCGCGGCCATCAATGACGGGCGACAGCTCCTCGACCAGCCTGACCCTGTCTCCCCGCTGCTCGTCGAGCTCACCACCGCGTTGCGTGGCCAGCTCACCACCCAGGCCCAGCAGCTCGCGGCAGCTCAACGTGACGCCGTCGCCGAGCTCGAAGCGTGGGAGGGGTGGAGCCAGCTTGACAGCAGCAACCGCCAGGCGATCGTCGCCGACGCCACCCTCGACCCGATTGAACCGCCTGACGTGTCGACTGACGCCGCCCTGCTCCAGGTGCTCGACACCACGCCCCTCACCGGGTGGCAGGACCGCATCAGCCTGGTGCCCAGCCGCCGGGACCACGCCCGCCAGGGGGCCGCCAAGCTGCTCGAGCCCGAGAGCGTGACCGTCGCCCTGCCGCCCGCCACCATCAAGACCACCGAGGATCTCCAGGCCTACCTCGACGACCTTCGTTCGCGCGTGCAGTCTCATCTTGACGAGGACAAGACCGTGATCATCTGAGGACCGGGCCATGATTGCCGCCACGGATTGCCGGGTTCAGGTGGGCAGACAAGCCTAGAATTATTGTCGATGGTCCTTGATAATCGAACAGGCATTCGATAGTGTTGTTGATGGCTTCCCCCATTTGGTGCTGTCCCGACGTGGGGGTGTGCGTTGTCCATCACCGAGATTTTCGATCCGTCCGACGATCCCGCCGCTTTCAGCACAGCCGAGCTGGCCGGGGAGCTGATCCATCTCAGCAGCCGGCTGGCGGCCATGCAGGCCCGCTGGCTGACGCTCCTGGCCGAGTACGACCGCCGCGAAGGCTGGCAGGTCGACGGCCAGCTCTCGTGTGTGGACTGGCTGGTGTGGCGCTGCGGCCTGAGTCGCCGCACCGCGCACGAAAAGGTACGTGTCGCTCAGGAGCTGCAGCGGCGGCCGGCGGTCCGCGAGAGCTTCTCCTCGGGTGCGCTGTCCTACTCGAAGGTGAGGGCCATCACCCGCATCACCGGCGCGGGCGACAAGACCGACGAGTGGCTGCTCAAGCTGGCCGAGTCGGGCACCACCGCCGACCTCGAGCGGGTTGCCAGGCGCTACGAGCAGCTGGCCGAGCAGGAGCGCGGCATCGACGACTACCTGCGCCGCTACGACCGCCGTTGCGTGCGGGCGTCGCGGACCTACGACGGCATGATGGTGATCGAGAAGGTGCTTACCATCGAGGAGGGCGAGGAGTACCTGGCCCTGCTGGAGGCTGTGGACGAGTGTTCAGCTGAACACTCGTCCACAGGCCAGCGCCGGGCCGACGCGGCCATGGCCCTGGCCAGAGCTGGACGCGCCAGCCTGGACAAGCCCGGCCACGTCGACCGCTACACCGTGCACGTGGTGGCTGACCTCGATGCGCTCGTCGCCAAGGTGGGGCGCGCCGAGCTCATCGACGCCACGCCGGTGGCCATGGAGACGCTACGGCGCCTGGCCTGTGACTGCGGGATCGTCCGCCACCTGCTCAAGGGGGCGAGCGAGCCCCTCGACATCGGCACCCGCACGTCCGTGTGGACAACCGCGCAGCGCCGGGCGATCCAGGTCCGCGACGGTGGCCATTGCCGTTTCCCCGGCTGTCACCGCAAGACCTGCGACTGCCACCACCTCGTCCACGCCGCCGACGGCGGTCCGACCGCGGTGTCGAACGGATGCCTGCTGTGCCCGCGCCACCACACCTGCCTGCACGAGGGTGGGTTCACCGTCTCGGGAGAGGCGAACGGCACCCTCACGTTCCTGCGCCCCGACGCCACGGTGGTCGGCCGCTCTGGTGGGCACCAAACGATCGCCCAGGAGGTTCCCCGGTAGTTTGGAGCGCACCACTTCCTACCACTGGTCGGAGATGCGGGCCCTTCCCTCACCCCTGCGCAAGAAGCTCGAGATCGCTGTGCTGGGCGCCCGGCGGGCATCGGAGAGCGCGTGCCGGGCGGCCATCGACGGCCTCGGTGTGTTCGCCGACCGGCGCCCCGACCACCTCGACGCCGACCGGGCGGCGCTGCGCAACGACCTGCGGGCCAAGTGGCGCCAGCTGGGCGGCGACCGGTCGCTGTTGGTGGCCGAGTGCGCCTACGAGCAGTGGCACCGCCTCCTCCTCGCCCGCTTCCTGGCCGAGAACCGCCTCCTGCTGCATCCCCAGTATCGGGCGCCGGTGACCCTCGCCGACTGTGAGGAGCTGGCCGCCGACCTCGGCGAGGCCGACGGCTGGTCGGTCGCCGCCCGCTTCGCGGCCGAGATCCTGCCCGGCATCTTCCGCCTCGACGACCTGGTCGAGGCGACCAGCTCGCCGGTGGTGGTGCTCCACGCGCCTCATCTCACCGTCGAGCCCTGCCCCGCCCCGCACCTCGGGCGACCTGCGGGCATCCCGTTCGGCGCGCCGGCCGGCGCGTCAGTCGTACGCGACGGCAGTCGGCGCTCCGGGCCTACCCGGCACTCTCCGGGCGGAGGCCGTCGGGGAGAAGGAGGCGGCACCAGGCGTCGGCCAGCCAGCGCTCGTAGCGCCCGGGCGACCAGCCCCGTTCGGCGGTGAGGAGCACGTAGACCTCGGCGCTGTTGGTGACCCAGATGACGTCGGCCGCCTCGCTGGGGGACATGCCGGCCCGCAGCCCGCCGGTCGCCTGCAGGTCCTCGGCCAGCTTCTGCATGTTGGCTGCCCGCCGATCGCTGATCTCCCGCCACACCTGCTCGGCCTCCGGCTCGGTGGCCGATGCGTCCCGCAGCGCCAGGTAGAGCGGCGCCATCCGGCCGTGGATGTGTCGCATGGCGCGGGCGTAGATGGCGAGCTTGGACGCCGGGTCGGGCTGGGCCAGGATGGCCTTGACGTAGTCGCGCTCCTCGGCCACCACCGGGCCGGTGGTGCCGGAGATGGCCTGCTCGATCAGCTCCCGCAGCAGCACGGGCTTGCGGCCGACCAGCTCGTACACCGTGTCCACGTGGACGCCCGCCCGCCGGGCGACGGCGGCGACGGTGGTCGCCCGGTAGCCCCGCGCCACGACCAGCCCGCGAGCGGCGTCGACGATGCGCTGGCGGGTCCCGGCGGACTGCGCCTGGCGGGCGGCGTTGTCGTAGTCGCGACCCTTGACGTGTCCCGTCACACCGTCGATACTTACATCCGAAGTAGCTTCGGATCAAGCTAGGAGAGAGCCGTGACCTACGCCTTCACCCAGGACGTCCCTATCGACTCCGCCGCCTACGGGCGCATCGTCGACGGCCTCGGAGACGAGCCGCCCAAGGGGCTTCTCGTCCACGTGGCCGTCGAGCGGCCCGAGGGCGGCCTGCGCTACGTGGACGTGTGGGAGTCCGAGGAGGACTGGGACCGCTTCGCCGAGGAGCGCCTCCACCCCGTCGTCCACCCGATCCTCCAGCGCCGCTTCGGTGCGGACCTCCCCCCGGAGCCGGCCCGGAACCCCATCTCCGTTATCCACGTCTGGGCGCCCTGAGCTCCGGTTCCCGGCCACCGGGCCGCCGATCGGCCCCGGCCCGACAGCGCCGCTCCGCCGGCGGTGACCCCACGCGGTCGCCGCTGTGCCGCCCGCCGCCGGCGGCGTCGGCCGCGCCGACCCACGTGACGCCTCCTCTGCCGCCAGGCCGTCGGACCCGGGCGCCACCTCCACGGACACGAAGCCGTCGGTCCCGCCGCTGGCGTCGAAGGTGGGCCGCAGAACGAATCCCGGGCCCTGGCCCCTCGGCCATGCGGCGGGCCGTTCTGCCCCCGGTGGCCACGGCTCGTGCCGGCCGGGGAAGACGTCGGTCTCCGACACAGTGCGAGGCAGGGTGGTCGCCGGCTGGTGTCCGGTCTCAGCTCAAGCGGGTGGTTTGTGATCGAGGGCCCGGATGGCAGGCCCTTCGATGACCTCGCCGTCGACGGTGAACCGTGAGCCGTGGCACGGGCAGTCCCAGGTCGTCTCGGCCGTGTTCCATGTCACCGTGCAACCCATGTGGGTGCAGACCGGTGAGACCCCGTGCAGAACGCCCGCTGGGTCCCGGTAGGCAGCCACGCGTTCGAGGCCGACCGTGATGACCGCCGCCTGGCCCGGAGCCAGGTCCTCAGATGATCGCCGTACCTCTGTCGCGAGGCGATCCCCGACGAAGCGCTTCACCACGTCAGCGTTCTCCTTGAGCAGCTCCTTGACGGACTGACGGGGATTGACCCGGTCGGTGTCGAAAAAGGAGGCCCAGCGGTTGTCCCTTCCGGCGATGCGGTCGGCCAGCATGATGGCCGCCGCGCCACCATTGCTCATCCCCCACTTCTGGAACCCCGTAGCCACGAGGACCCGCTCGGAACCGGGCGAGAGGGGGCCCACGAAGGGGATGCCATCCACCGGCATGTAGTCCTGGGCGGACCACCGGTAGTCAATGGAGCGGACGTGGAAGCGGGAGCGCGTCCACTCCTCCAGTGCCGCGTACCGCTCGGTGGTGTCGTCGTCCTGGCCCACCTTGTGGCCCTCACCACCGACGATGACCACCTCTTCCCCGTCCATGACGGCAGGGCGCACCGAGCGGGTGGGACTGTCGGCCGCCAGGTACATGCCGCGAGGTGGGCGCCCTTCCAGTCGTGCGCTCATGGCGTAAGAGCGCATCGGATGGCACCGGGCGAAGAAGCCGCCCCTATCCAGGAAGGGCAGGTGAGTGGCGACAACTACGTGCTCGGCGGTGACGATGCCACGATCGGTACGGATGACGCATCGCTCGTCGTCGTCCACACCGGTCGCTCGGGTCATCTCGAAGACGTGGCTGCCATTTCCGGCGATGGTGGCCGCCAGCCCAAGGCAGTACTTGCGGGGGTGGAACTGGGCTTGGCCCTCCTCGAGACAAATGGCTCCGTGCACGGGGTAGGGCAGGTCGGTCTCGGTCGTGAAGATGGCGGGAAGGCCGATCCGCTGGGCGGCGGCGACCTCGGCGTGGATCTTCTCCACCACCGACGTGTCGGTTGTGTAGGTGTAGGCAGGCTGCGCCTCCAGGTCACAGTCGATGTGGTGCGTGGCGACCAGGCCCGCGACCTGGGCCACGCCCGCCATGTTGGCATCGGCGTACTGGGCCGCCCCCTGGTCGCCGTAGGCGCTGGACAGCTTGTCGTAGGTGAGCCCGTGCAGCGCCGTGAGCTTGGCGGTGGTGTAGCCGGTCGTGCCCGATGCCACTCGCCCGGCCTCGATCACCACTACCCGACAGCCATCACGCTTGCATAGCGCCGCTGTGGTCAGGCCGGCGATGCCGCCACCGATGACCGCCACGTCGGTCTCCACATTGCCTGGTAACGACGGGAAGTCTGACGTCGCCGTGGTGCCAAGCCACAGGGAGGGATTGCTTGGGTTCAGACCGGCCATCAGGTGTCCGCTCCCTCGTGGTCTCGCTGCTCGGACATGACCCCCGTCGTACCCAAGACCACGAAAGCCGAGACGTGGCGCGCCAGACGATCGACGAGGAGGGGAGCTGTACCGCAGGCGGATCCTCCTCCGGACGGACGCGTCCGTGTCCTGGGGCGTTCGCGCACCGGGACGTGCCTGCTGGCGCCCGCGGGGACGTTCCTCCAGTGAATTTGGGACGCCCGCCCCCGAGATGAACCGTGGCCCCGCCGATCCCGACCTCGCTTCACCACCCGAGGGGGACGCCTACCGCGACGCCCGCGGTCATCGCCCGGCCTGACCGCCTCCGCTGGTGCGCACTACCGTGCATCCGTGCGCCAGCTGCGCATCGAGGTCCTGGGCGGTACGGCCCTCCGCCTCGTCGGCCCGGCGGGTGAGGTCCTCGGACGGCGGGAACTGGCGGTGGGCGAGATCGACGCGCTGGTCGACGAGGTCACCAGGGACTACGAGGCCCAGGTTCGCCCGCTGCGCACCCTGGGCAACCGCCTCTACGCCTGGCTGGACGGCTCGGGCGAGCGGTGGCTGACCAGGGCGCGGGAGTCGCTGCGGGGCGAGGTGCTGTGCGTGCGCCTCGATGTCGGCCATCGGCTGCGCCACCTGCCCTGGGAGCTGGCGGCGGTGGATGGGGCCTATCTGGTCGCCGACGTCGCCAACCCGTTCGGCCCGCTGCGGGAGGTGGGCAAGGGGGGGAGCGCTCATCAGGTGGCCAACCGCCCGCTGCGGGCGCTGTTCATGGCCTCCTCGCCCGAGGGGGTGTCGCCTTTGCTCGACTTCGAGGCCGAGGAGTCCCGCATCCTGGCTGCGGCGGGGACGGGGGGCGTGGACCTGGTGGTGGAGGAGCGGGGCAGCCTGGGGGGTCTGGCCGAGATCCTGAAACGGCACGGCTCGGGCCACTTCGACGTGGTCCACCTGAGCGGGCACGCGAACGTCACGGACGACCTGGGACCCCACCTGCTGCTTGAAACCGACACCGGCGGCCCCGACCCCTGCAGCGCCGACCGGCTCGTCGGCGCCGTCGAAGGCAACTGGCCACGGGTGCTGTTCGTGTCAGGGTGCCGCACCGGGCAGTCCCCCGAGCGGGGGCTGGCGCCGTCGTTCGCCGAGCAGCTGGTCCGGGCTGGCGCCCCGTGCGTGGTGGGATGGGGCCAGCCCGTCGGGGACGTCGCCGCCACCGCCGTGGCCGCCGCCCTCTACGCCCGCTTGGGCAACGGCGAGGACCCTGCCACCGCCGTGGCCAGGGCCAGGCGGGAGGCGTTGGACCAGGGCTTCGGGGACTGGCACCTGCTGCGGACCTACGTGGACGGCTCGGCCCTCGTCCCCCTCGTTACCCCCCCGGCCACCCCGGGCCGCCCCCGCATCCAGCTTCGCCCTGCCCATCGGGAGTTCCTCGACGCCGACCAGCGTTCCCCGGTGTGCCCGGCCGATCGATTTGTGGGACGCCGCAGGGTGCTGCAGCGTTGCCTGCGCAGCCTCGCCACGCTCGACCAGTCCTCGCCCGAGCACGCCGAGGCCCTGGTCCTGCACGGCATGGGGGGCCTGGGCAAGTCCAGCCTGGCCGCCCGGCTGTGCGAGCGCCTGCGCGCCCACCGTCGCCTGGTGTGGGTCGGCACCTTCGACGAGGGCGAGCTCGTGCGGCTGATGAACGCCAAGCTCGACGCCGCCACGACTGCCCTCCTCAACCAGCCCGACCTCCCCCTCCGCAACCGGCTGCGCGACCTGCTGCGCCAGCTCGACGTCACCGGCGCACCGCCCCTGGTCTTCGTGCTCGACGACTTCGAGCACAACGTGGAGGGCCACGACGACGGCCACCCCCGCCTGGGTGGGCCGGGCGGCT
Organism: Acidimicrobiales bacterium; assembly: GCA_046263055.1. Classification (GTDB taxonomy): domain Bacteria; phylum Actinomycetota; class Acidimicrobiia; order Acidimicrobiales; family AC-14; genus DATAQC01. The sequence goes on from JBHELO010000122.1 coordinate 11,650, forward strand.
CGGCGCTGCTCGCCACCGCCGCCCTCGACGCCCTCGACGCCCTCACCTGGGCCATCCGCGAGACCGCCTCGCCATCGCGGGTGATCCTCACCTGCCGCTACGTCATCGCCGGGCCCCCCGCCCCCGTGCGCCTGGCGCAGGTGGGGCTGGAGGCGATGGCGGGAGCCGAGCTGACCAAGAAGACCGCCCAGCTGACCCGCCTGGTCGACCCCGCCACCGACGCCGGGCTGCGGGCCCGAGCGGTGGCTCTGGCCGACGGCAACCCTCGCCTCTTGGAGCTGCTGGACAAGGCCATGGACCTCAGCGCCGTGGACACCGGCACCGTCCTCGCCGCCCTCGGACAGGTGACCGCCGACTTCCGCGAGCGCGTGCTCCTCGACGCCCTCCTCACCGCCCAGTCGGAGGCCACGCGCTGCGTGCTCGCCTGTATGGTCGTGTGCCGGCTGGCGGTCGACGTCGGCGCCGCCTCCGCCATCGCCGGCACCGACGCCACGCCCGCCCTCGCCGCCGCCCTCGCAGCGGGGCTCGTCGAGTCGGGTCCCGACCCGGCGACATCCACCCCCCGCTACCGGGTGCCCACCCTCGTCGCCGACCTCGTGGCGGAGGCCATCGGCGACGACCAGCGAGCGGCCGCCACCGACCGGGCCGCCACCCACCTCTACGAGACCTGGTGGAACAAGGGGATCGACGAACCACGGGCACTGGAGCTGTGGCGGCTGTGCCGGGACGCCCGGCACACCGCCCACGCGGTCGACATCGCCATCGCCATTACCGCCGCCTGGCAGCGCCAGGGCCGCTATGCGGAGGCGGTCGCTCTCCGGGAGCAGGCGGTGGCCAACCGGGAGCGCCTCCTCGGCCCCGACCACCCCGACGCCGTCGTAATGCGCGAGGTGCTGAAAACATGGAAGGACACCGAGAAGTAGGAGGCCCCCTCCCTTCGCGGACGCAATGGCCCGGGGCACCAGGAGGCGGAATCAAGCATTGCCGCTCCTACTCAAGCTGTCTTGATGGAGAGCTTCACCACCCCAGTCGCGCTCAGCTCCTGATGCTCACACCGAGCTGCCGTTGTCGACCTGCGCTCTGAAGCGTCTCCGTCCACGATGAGCGCCGCCGTTCGCCCGGCCGTGATGATCAGCCAGTCATGCCCTCAACACCCGCAGGCGGAACGGCGACCGAGTCCCGCAGGAGGAACGACAACCGGGGGCCGAAGGAGGGAACCCTTGACGTTATTCGACTCGTGTCAGCGGCGCCGGGGCTCCGGGATGCTCGCGTCCCGTAGGGGTGGTCCGGTGAACTGTCCCGGGAACGGAGGGCATTGCGGACGGCGGACGGCAGATCCCCGTCCAGACGCGTCACGAGTGCGACACCACTCAGTACACGCCGGTACGGCATCGGTCGGCAGACGGATCGAGCGTCTCCGATGGCGGACGGGATGGCCACGTCTCGGACAGGAACCCCCGGTCATGCCCACACCGTCCGTTGCGGGCGACACGTGCCCCAGCCCGACCGCCAACGAAAGAGCCTTCCAGCGGTGTGGCGCCGCTCAGGTCTCGACGAACTCGGTGGCCACGATCCGCTGGTCGTGCACCCCTGCGGCGCGAGCGGAGGCCAACCAGACGATCGGTGGCCCCATGACGGCCGGGTCGAGCAGGCGCTCCCGCACCTCGGGCGGCGTGTCCTCCGGAACCATGCCGGTGGCCGTTGCGCCGCCCGGCAGGAGGACGTTGACGGTCACCGCCGTGTCGGCCAGATCGGCGGCCATCACCCGGGACAGTGCTTCGACGGCCGCGCCCGATGGGCCGTAGGGGACGAACCCCCGCCTCGTCATCGTTTGCTCGTTCATCGAGACCATGACGATCCGCCCGGAGCCGGCGGCCACCATCCGCGGCGCCACCGCTCGGGCGACGAGGAACGTCCCTGTCACCTTGGTGTCGAACACGTCCCGAAAGCCCTCCGGCGCCACCTCCCAGAACGGTTGCAGATCGGTGAGGAAGCGCGGGTTGACGGTGCGCATCCCGATGCCGGCGTTGTTGACCAGCACGTCGAGCCCGCCCAGCCGATCCCAGACCAGGCCGACAGCGGCGCTGACCGATGCCTCGTCGCGGACGTCGAGCTCCACCCCCAGGGCGTGGGGCCCGAGCCGCTGCGCGGCGTCCTTGGCCCGGGCCAGCCGACGGCTGGTAACGACGACGCGGGCGTCGGCGGCGCTCAAGGCGGCGGCCATCGCCGCTCCCAGGCCGCTGGTAGCCCCGGTGACCATCACGCTGGTGCCGGCCAGCTCGCCCACGTCCACGACGCTAACGCTCCGGCCCGCCGCCGCTCCGTGGGCTGGGCCAGCAGGCGGGGCCTTCACCTTTCGGATGAGGAGCCGGTCGGCGGACGACGGGCATCTCCCGCCCGGGTCAACGTCCGGGCTGCGCGTGCGGACCGCCTTCGGAGGCCGGGGGCCGGTCGCCGGGGCGGGCTCGGGTGGTCGAGAGGACGGCCGAGCCGGAGAGGGTCTGGTAGACGACGCAGTACCGCTCGGTGAGGCGGACGAGAGTGTCGAGAGCCTCCTCGGGGGCGTCCGAGTCGAGCTCGAAGCGCAGCCGGATGGCGGTGAAGCCCACAGCGGCGTCCTTGGCCACCGCCAGCGTCCCCCGGAAGTCGAGGTCTCCGTCGGCGTGGACCGTGCCCCCCGTGACCGGGACGTCCAACGACGTGGCGACGGCGCGCAGTGTCACTCCGGCGCAGGCGACCAGGGCCTGCAACAGCATGTCCCCCGAGCACACGGACAGGCCGTCGCCTCCGGTCGCCGGATGCAGCCCGGCGCGGGCCACCGCCCGCCCGGTGGCCACCGAGCAGGCAACGCCGTCGTCGAGCGTGCCGCTCGCCTGCAGCGTGATCCGGGCGGCGTCCGGATCGGCCCGGTAGCGCTCCTTGAGCGGGGCCTGCAGTGCGCGCAGCTCGTCACGTCTCATCGTTGGCCCATCCCCACTCTGGTCGGCGTCGTGTCCGCCTATGGTCGCCCACCGCCGCCCCTCAGGCCGGCGACAGGGGTGCACCCGCAGGTCGTGCGACGATCTCGCCGTGTTCCGGTCGCTCGACTTCCTGTACGTCCCGACGGCCGACGTCGATGCCGCCGCCGCCGGCTGGGTGCAGGCGCTGGGGGCCACCCTGGAGTGGAAGGTGCGGGGCATGGGCACGGTGGTGGCCTGCCTGCGAGTGGCCGGCCCCGGGCCTGCCGTCCTCTTGTCCGGCCACCTGGAGGGCGACATGCCGATCTTCGTCTACCGGGTGGACGACTACCGGGCCACGGTGGCCGCCCTCCGGGAGCAGGGGGTGGCGCCGATGGAGCTGGAGATCCCCCACGGCCCGTGCGCCAGCTTCCCGGCGCCCGGCGGCCAGCGACTGGCGGTGTACGAGCTGGTACGCCCGGAGGCGGTCGGGTACTTCGCGGGGCGGGTCGACGAGCCCTGACGGTGGCGGCGCCGTGGGGGCGGGCGGCGATCGCGCCGGGGCCACCGGCGCGGCGGCCGGGCTGCCGACGGCCCGACCGCCCGAGCGCCGGGCCCTCCGGTACCGTCGGGACGGGAGCGACCCCGACCGGCGAGCTCCCGAGGAGGAGGAAATGGCCGTCCCGCGCAGGGCCGACGACCCGGCCACCGGGCCCGTGGCCACCGACCTGTCGGACGAGGACCTCGCCGCTCTGGCTCTGTCCGCCGACCCCGATGCCGCGGTGGGCGACGACGCCGTCTGCCTCTGGGACGTGCTCGAGCCGGCCGACACCCAGCTCCTGCCCGGCTGGTACATGCCCCCGCCGGTCGGCCGGTTCCCGGGGCGTTGGCAGCGGTGGGTCACGCTGCTGATCATCGTCTCCTTCCTCGCCATCGACGCCTATGGGCTGTGCAGCACCTACGGGCAGGTCGTGCGGGCCTGACGGAGCCAGCGGCGCGCCCGGTCCGCGGGCACCGCCCGGGGCGCCGGCCGCTCCGCCGGCCCAGGGAGGGTGGGCCGGGCGGAGGGCCGACGATGAGGGCGGGCTACCGGTAGGCCCAGCGCCCGACGTGGATGGCGGTGTTGGTGGCCGCCGACGGGTTGGGGGTGGTCCCGTCCGACGGGCGGCTGCCCATGTTCGGGCAGGTGTGGCCGGGGGTCGTCCCCGAGCCGTTTCCGGGCGCCGGGGCGGTGGTGGCGGGGGTCGTCGACGGGGTGGTCGTCGTCTGGGCCCCGGACACACCGGGGCTGGTGAGGACGAACCCGGCGACGCCGCCCACCCCGAGGGCGGCGGTCACGGCGAGCGGTGCTAGCAGTCGTCTGAGGGGCATAGGCGGTCCTTCCGCAGATGGGTGGAGGCTGCACCATGCGCCCCCTGCCTTAGAGGACCCTGGGCCGGGCCTACGAGGTTCCCGAGCTCGGCCGTCACCGGCGCCGCCGCCGCGGCCTAGGTTGGCGGGCCGTGCCCGGCCCCCCTCGACCGCCCGGCGGCGCGCCCAGCCGGGGGCGACGGGGGGGGAACATCACCGGTGAGTGACGCCCCGGCCCTGCGCGTCGTCGCCATCCGCGGCAAGGGCCGGGGCGTGGTGGCGGGTCGCCCCTTCGCGGCCGGCGAGGTCCTGGAGCAGGCACCTGCGCTGGTCATCCCCGCCGACGAGTGGGACCTGGCGGGGGCCACCCTGATCGCCCGCTACGCCTTCCGGTGGCGGGAGCCGTCGGGCGACTCGGCCCTGGCCCTGGGGCGGTGCTCGCTGCTCAACCACTCGTACTCGCCCAACGCCTGGGCCCGGAACCGGGTGCGCGAGCGGCTGATCGAGTTCGTCGCCCTGCGGGACATCGCCGAGGGCGAGGAGGTCACCATCAACTACAACGGCGACCCCGACGGTGACGCCCCGGTGGACTTCGCGGTCCGGGACGGCAGCTCCGGCCGGCGCTGAGCTCGGGCGCCGCCGAGCCGAGCCGCCGAGCCGCCGAGCCGCCGAGCCGCCGAGCCGCCGCCCCGCCTACCCGCCGCCGGCCACGTCCACGACCACCTTGCCCACCGCCCCAGCCTCCACCGCGGCGTGGGCATCGGCGGTGCGATCCAGGGGGAAGCGGTGCAGGGGCAGGCCGGCCCCGTCGCCCACGCGCAGCGCCCCGGCGGCCACCGCCGCGGCCACGTCGGCCACGGCCCGGCCCTTGGCTTCGGGCGACACCCGGTACACGAGCACGAACTGGTAGCGGGCGTTGCGGGACATGGCGAAGCGGACGGGCACCGACAGCTCGTCGCCGTCTCCGCTGGCGTAGATGGCGACGGTCCCGTTGGTGGCCAGCACGTCGCGGTCGAGGGCGGCGTTGGCCCCGGGTGCCACCTCCACCACCAGGTCCACGCCGGCGGGGGCCACTGCCCGGATGGCATCGGCGGCGTCCGCCTCCCGGTAGTTGACGACGTGAGGGGCCCCCGCGGCCCGGGCCAGGTCGGCCTTCTCGGCCGAGCTGACGGTGGTCACGACGGTCGCGCCCGCCCACCGGCCCAGCTCGATGGCGGCGTGGCCCACCGCGCCGGCACCTCCCGCCACCAGCACGGTGTGGCCGTCGAGGGCGCCGGGGCCGAGGCCCGTAGGGCCGTCGACGGCCGAGGTCAGGCAGCGGTGGGCGGTGAGGGCGGGGATGCCCAGGGCGGCGCCGAGGTCGAAGGATGCGTCGCCGGGGAGGTCCACGGCGTGGTCGGCGGGCAGGGCCACCGCCTCCTGGGCGGTCCCGGTGGCCCGCTCCCACGCCGCCTCCCACAGCCACACCCGCCGGCCGAGGCGCGCCGGGTCCACGCCGGGACCGGTGGCCACGATGGTGCCGGCACCGTCCTGGTCGGGCACGACCTCGGGGAAGGCGAGGGGTTCGCCCGGGCCCTTGCCCTGGCGGGACTTCCAGTCGGTGGGGTTGACCCCCGAGACGGCCACCGCCACGACCACCTCACCGGGCCCTGGCTCGGGCTCCGGCCGCTCGATCAGCTGGAGGACGTCGGGGCCGCCGGTGTGCCGGTAGACGATGGCTCGCATGCCCCGTTCCTACCGCAGCGGCCCTACGGCGACCCCACCTCGTAGAGCCGGGGATTCTGGGCCACGCCGTCGATGCGCACCTCGAAGTGGACGTGGGGGCCCGTGGAGAACCCGGTGGACCCCTCGAAGCCGATGACCTGGCCCTGGCTGACCCTCTGGCCCTCGCTGACGGCGATGCTCGACTGGTGGGCGTAGGCGGTCGAGAGCCCCCCGCCGTGGTCGATGACCACGAAGTTGCCGTAGCCGTCGTTGGGCCCGGCGAACACGACGGTGCCCGCCTTGGCGGCGGCGATCGGCGTGCCGTAGGAACCGGCGATGTCGATCCCCGGATGGAAGCCGCCCCACCGGGGGCCGAATTCGGAGGTGACGACGGCGTGGATGGGCCAGATGAGGCCGTAGGACGACGGGTTGCCGCTGCCCACCTGGGTGCCGGGCGCCACCGGGCCCCCACCCGAGCCCCCGCCCCCGCCGGCCGCCGCCGCCGCCGCCGCCACCGCCGCCGACCGCTGGCGGATCAGGGTCTCCAGGTCCTGCTCGTGGCTGGCCAGCTCCGAGCTCTCGGCTTGGAGGTCGGATATGCGCTTGGTGAGCTCGGCGTGGGTGGCCTGTTGGGCGGCACGGGAGGCCTGGAGGGTCCTGGTCTTGGCCGCCTCGGCCGACGCCCGCTGGGAGGCCACCTGGTGGGCGGACCGCAGGGCTTTGGCGGCCTCCGCCTGGTCCTGGCGGGTGCCCCGAAGGCCCTCGACCACCCCCGTGGTGCTCGACTGCACCAGGTCGAGCAGGGTCTGGCGGGAGGCGGCCTCGTCCAGGGAGGCAGACTTGGCGAGCGTCATGAAACCGCCGCCGCTGGCGGGGTCCGTGTAGGCCTGCACGGCCCGGCGAGCCAGGTCCTGGCGCAGGCCTCGGACCCGGGCGTCGAGGGCGTCGAGGCGGGCGGTGGCCTCTTGGACGCCGGCCAGGGCGGCCAGCTCGGACTGGTGGGCGGCGTCGGCGATGGCCTGCTGGGCGGCCACCGCGCCGTCGAGGCGGGCCGCCTCCGCCTCCACCGCGTCGTCGGTGGCCCGGGCCAGGTCGATCTGGGACTGCACGTCGTGCTGCTTCTGGCGGGTGGCGTTGCGGTCCGAGGTGGCGTCCGCCCACGACGCGGAAGTCGCGCCGGTCACCCACACCAGCGCCGCCAGGGCGGCGGCGGCGGTCCGCCGCGAGCGCGACGCGACCCGGGGCGGGCGCCGGTGACGGCGCAGGGCGACGACCAGGTGCACGAGGGTGTCCACGGGTGGCGAGGAGGGGCCCGGGCAGTCCTGCGGCCGCCCGAGGCGCGGGCAAGGCTAGACAACAGCAGTCACAGTGGCAACAGGAACCTCAGCACCCACAGCCCCCCACAGGCTCGCTACAGCATGGCCAGCACCGCCGGCACCGTCACCGTCGCCCCCGCCCGCCGGCCCAGCAGGCGGTTGAGCTCGGCCTGGACGGCGGTGGCCCGGGCCGCGGCCTCGGTGGCGACCTCGCCGAGCGGCCGCATCCGGCCACCGTCGGGGACGGGCGTGGCGAAGAGGGCTGCCGGGTCGGCCACGCCCACCCGGGCCGCGGCGTGCTCGATCCGGGCGCGCAGGGCGCTGAGCACGTCGCCCAGCTCGTCCTGGCGGCGGGTGACCTCCCAGAGCAGCCCGAAGTCCACCATGTGCTCCAGGCCCGACCTCCCGGCGTCGCCCCCCTCACCGGTGACGAGGACGGTCACCGCCCGTTCGATGAGCCGGGTGGGAGCCGCGCACACCCTCCCGGTCTCCGCCCGCCGGAAGTGGCCGCGCTCTTCGGCGAACGCCATCACCTCCGCGCCGGTCAGCTTGCGGAACGGCGGCCCGGCGGTGTTGCGCAGATCGACGGCGGCCGAGAACACGCCCCGGGAGGCCTTGAAGATGGAGGCCACCCACGTGGCCAGCGCCTTGTGGGCGGGCACCGGTGCCTCGCTGCGGCGGAACAGGACGAGGGGCAGGGTGATGCCCAGCTGGCTGGTGTCGAACAAGGCCTGCACGGTCCGTCGCCGGGTCGGGTGCAGCGCCAGGTACCTGGTCGTGAGCCAGGCGAAGCCGTCGAGGATCTCGGCCGTGTCCTGGCGCAGCGCCTCGTAGGCGGACGCGTTCATCCGCCCGCCCTGGCGCGAGGGTGAGTCCGGGTAGCGGCACTCCACCGTCTCCATGGCCACGCCCGCCGATGCCGCCCGCCGCCGGGCCCGCTCCGGTGCGGAGTCCTCCAGCAGCAGGCGTCCACCGGCGTCGGTCTGGTCGCTCACGGTGAGCAGGTCGGCCAGCGCCAGGCCGGGGGCGACGGGTCGTCCGCCGGCCGGTCGGGTCATGACCGACGCAGGCTACCGCCCGTTGGCGGCGGCGCCGGGTGGCGGGCCCCTGGCGCCGAGACCCTTGAGCGGCGCCGGGTGATGGGGGAGAATTCGCCGCCGTCCCGCACGGCCTCGCCGTCGCCGCACAAGGGGAACCAACATGTCGAAGTCGGCCCGCCGCCTGGCGCTCGTCGCCGCCACGCTCCTGGTGCTGGCCCAGGGCGCCGCCATGGCCAGCACGCCGTTACGGCTGACCAAGCCCGTCCGGCTCACCAAGGACGACGTGGACCCCGCCCGCATGTACATGGCGCCGTCGCTGGCCGTGAACCCGGCCAACCAGCTGCAGGTGGTGGCCGGCATGACCGAGCTGCGCAGCAAGCGCTGCTCGCTGATGCGGTCGGTGGACGGCGGACAGACGTGGACCCGGCTCGACACCTCGCCGATGCCCGACTCATATCCCTTCTGCAACACCAACAACCGGGGCTCCTACCAGAGCCAGGTGGCCTTCGGGCGCAACGGCGTGGTGTACGACGCCTTCCCGGCCTGGGACGTCAGCGACGGCAACAGCCGGGGCAACAACAGCGTGCTCGTGGCCCGTTCCACCAACCTCGGCGACACGTGGCAGGTCACCACCGCCCGCGACAACCGGGGCAAGCAGGGCAACGATCAGGAGAACATCCGGCCCGTCGGGAGCATCGCGGTGGACGCCAAGAGCGGCAGCCAGGACGCCGTCTACGTGGGCTACTCGGCCCGGATCACCAACGCCACTGCGCCCAACGCGGTGCCCAACCAGCCCATCGTCATCGCGTCCACCGACGGCGGCCGCACCTTCGCCGACCCCGTGGACCTGGCGCCCACCATCTTCGACGACCCAGCCGTGCGCACGGCCGCCATCTCGGCCACCACCGTCCCCCCGCCGCCCACGTCCTCCACCACGGTCCCGCCGGCCAGCTCCAAGGCGGCCCAGCCGAACCAGGTGGCCAACTTCGGTGGCTTCCAGCCGGTGGTGACGGTGGGCGCCAACGGCACGGTCTACGCGGTGTGGCCGGCCAGCTCGGCCAACATCACACCGAGCATCCCCACCGGGATCATGGTCTCGAGGTCCACCGACAAGGGCAAGACCTGGACCACCACCCAGGTGGGCACGTTCTCCTACACCAACGGGTCGTTCCTGCAGATGGCCTGGAGCCCCGGCGGGGGAAGCCAGGGCACCCTCCACCTCGTCTACCCGGGCAGCCTCACGCCCACCGTGGGCGGCCAGAGCGACATCTTCTACCTGCGCTCCACCGACGGTGGCAAGACGTGGACCGACCCGAAGAACCTCACCGACGACGACCCCCAGGCCTTCTACGGGCAGTACTACCCGAACGTCACCGTCTCGCCCAACGGGAACCGGGTGGACGTGGCCTGGTACGACACCCGCGACGACATCGGCATCCGCTCCAACGACGTGTACTACGCCTACTCCACCGACGACGGGAAGACGTGGTCCAAGAACACCCGGGCCACCGACCAGTCGATCGACCGCCGCTTCGGGGTGTGGTCCAACGGCTACGACGTCACGTCACCGCCCAGCCTGGCGTCGGCCGACGCCTACACGATCCTGGGGTGGGACGACACCCGCAACACCGACAAGACCTCGCCGGACGCCGCCGCGCCGGGCGGCGGCTCCCAGGACATCTACACCACCGACGTCCAGTTCAGGGCTGTGGGCGGCGGGGCGTCCAAGGCGGCCAAGGTGGCGCTGGCCGGCGTGCTCGGCCTGTTTGCGGTGGGCCTGGTGCTGGTGATCGTGAGCCTGGCCGGGCGGCGTGCGACCGGTGCTGGCCACGTCGACCAGGGCAGTTCCACGACCACGGCCAGCGTCACGTAGGGCCACCCGCCTCCCGAGGAAGACGGGCGTGAAGGGCGCGCCCGGGTCCAAGGCTGTCGCCCGCCGGCATCCCGTCACCGCCGGCGGGCGGTCGCCGGCCGGGCCGCCGGCCGGCGCCGGGGATCGCAGGTGATCGCCACCACCCCCACCACCGTGGCGCCCAGGCACAGCGCCACCAGGAGGACAGCGACGCCCAGCCGCAGGTCGCCGCCCATGCTGTCCGCTCCCGACACCGGGCTGGAACTACCGGCCCGAAGGAGCGGCGCCCCCACGGCGGTGACCTCGAAGGCCACCCGGGCCGGGGTGCCGAGCTCGTTTACGGTCATCGTGGCTCCGGTGGGCACCGGGACCTGGCGGGACTGGGTGGCCACCACCATGTAGTTGCCGGGCGGCGCGTCGGGCACGGTGAAGCTCAGCCGGAACGTCCCCGCGCCGTCGGGCACGGTGCTGGCCAGCACCGGCCCGTCGATGGCGTTCCAGTGCAGTACGACCGGCGTCGGCGTGGGTCCCGGCTCAGCCGGTGCCGCGGTGGCCGCCCTCGTCACCGAAAAGCCCGACCCGGTGACGACGACGGTGTCCGCGGGCCGGCCATCGGGCGTGCTCAGGCTCAGCGTGGCCAGGTTCGTGCAGGCGAATGCCGTGAGGCCGGCAAGGGCGGCCGCCCCGAGGCCGGCGACGATGGTGGCGACGGGCATCGCCGCCCTGTACCTGCCGCACGTCGGGGCCGGCCCGCCGATCCTCCGCTCGACCACCCTGCCCACCCTTCCGTCGGGCGCCCGCGCCCAGCGTACGCCCCGACCGCCGCCGTTCGGGCCGCCGCGGACATGGTCGGCGGTCGGCGGCCGAGCGGCTGGAGGCCGTGTGGTCACGCATGACGCCGGTGCCGGGCGGCCACGGTCGGCTCCGAGGCCTGACACTGGCCCCGGCGGCCCTTCGCCGGGTGGTGGGTGGGCCTCATTCCGCCCTGGGGCCATTGCTGGGCCAGCCGGCCACCGGTGTACTCGTCGTCATGGAGCGCGACGACGACCTGCTGGTGGTGCCCGAAGACCGACCCTCGGGCGACGACGGGCCACCCGACCCGCGGGCGCGACCGGCCGGGCGCCTGGGTCGAGCCGAGTGGCTCGCTCTCGCCATGGTGGGAGCCGCACTGGTCGCCTTCGGGGCGTACGGCGCGGCCACGGGGGCGCCGAGCACCTGGGCCTACGAGCTGACGGTGGCGGTCCTGGCGGCCGCCGTGGTGCGGCTGTGGGAGCCGGCGATGCCAGGGGTGGTGGCCGTCGGCCTGGCCCTGCTCGCCGTCGCCCACCTGGCCGGCGGCCTGGTGCGCGTCGGCGACGACGTCCTGTACAACGCGTGGCTCGGAAGCCCCGCCGTTCGCTACGACCACCTGGTCCATACCTGCGGCGTGTTCCTCGGAACCTTGACCTTGTGGCTGTCCTTCGTGCCGGCCGACGTGGATGCTCGCCGGCGTCGTGACCTGGTTGCGGTCTGGGTGCTGGCCGGCCTCGGGCTGGGCGCCCTCAACGAGACCATCGAGTTCCTGAGCACCGCCGCCCACCACGGAGCCCACGTGGGTGGGTACACGAACACCGGTTGGGACCTGGTCTCCAACGTGGTCGGCGTGGTGGCCGCCGGTGCCCTTCTCGTGGCCACCGGCCGGCCCCGGGGCCGCACCGGTGCCGGCCGGGCCGCCTGAACCCGGTGCCGCGCACGCGGCTGTGGTGCGCCGCCGCCAGTGGGTTCGTCCTGGCCGCGACAGTGCTCGTCGTGGGGTGCATGACGCCCGGGTACAGCCAGTGGGCTGACACGGTCAGCCGCCTGGGCTCACGGGGCCAGCCCGACGCGCTGGCCGCCCGGGCCGGCATCGTGGCGTCCGCCGTCCTTCTCCTCGCCGCCGCTGCGCCGCTCGGCGCGGGGGCGCCGGGCCGGGAGCGCCTGGTGGCCGGACTTCTCCGGACCTACGGGATCGGGGGCGTCGTCGCCGGCCTGGCGCCCAAGGACCCGCCTGCGGCCGCCGACACCCTGGCCAGCGCGGTGCACGTGGCGGCCACGATCGTCGGCGGGGTCGGAGTGGTGGGGGCGATAGTGGTGGTGGCCGCGGTCGCTCCCACGCAACGTCATCGCCGGGCCTCGGCCGCAACCGCGGCGATGGCCAGCCTGGGAGTCGTCGCCTTCCGGCTCTCGTGGGGATCGCCGGTGTACGGCCTCGTCGAGCGGTTCCTGCTCGGCCTCGCCGCCCTGTGGGTCGTCGCCCAAGCCCGATCCGTGGCCTCCAGCCGGCCCCCACCTCGGCGTGACCAACGGGGTGATCGGCCGCGTCGGCCATGATGCGGCCGTGCCACCCATCGACGTCCTGGAGGAGCTGGTGGCCCGGCCGCACCCGACACTGGTCGCCGATCCCGGTCCCATGGTGACCCGATGAGCCCCCGTCCTTCGCTGGCCGCGCTCACCGCCGAGCTGGCCCGGCGTGACCCTGACCTGGCGGCGCTGGTGGCGCGGGCCGAGCCGATGGGGTGGCGCCCCCGCGCCGCCGATCCCTACGCCGCCCTCGTCCGATCCATCGTGTACCAGCAGCTGGCCGGTCGGGCGGCAGCCGCCATCCACGGGCGGTTCGTGGCCGCCGTGGGCGACGCTGGCCCCACCCCGGAGGCGGTGCTGGCCACGCCCGAGGAGACGCTGCGGGCGGCCGGGCTGTCGGCGGCCAAGGTGGCGTCGATCCTCGACCTGTCGGCCCGGGTCGTGGACGGTCGGGTGGATCTGGCCCACGTGAGCCGGCTGGGCGACGAGGACATCGTCGCCCAGCTCTCGGCCGTCCGGGGCATCGGCGAGTGGACGGCCCAGATGTTCCTCATGTTCCAGCTCCGCCGCCTCGACGTGTGGCCCACCGCTGACCTCGGCGTGCGGCGCGGCTACGCCCTGGTCCACGGCCTGGCCGAGTCACCGACCCCGAAGGCGTTGGGACCTCTGGGCGACTTGTACCTGCCCTACCGGTCGGTGGCCGCCATGTGGTGCTGGGAGGCCGTCCACCTGGCCCGCCGCTGAACCGCTCAGCCCCCGGACACCTTCGTGGCCTTCGTCTTCTTCTTGGGTGGCGCCTTCGGGGGCAGGGCGCCGACGTGGGCCAGGGCCCGGGCCACCCAGTCCGGGGCCGAGGCGGCGTCCTGCGGCAGGACGGCGTAGCCGCCCATCGGCCGCTCGGCGGGGCCGAAAGGGCCGCCCCCTGGAGCGGCCAGCAGCCGGGCCAGGTCGTCGTCGCCGAGCTTCACCCCGACGTGGGCGCCGAACAGGCCCATGAACATGTTGCCGTTCACGAAGGGCCCGAGGTTGCCGAACATGGGCTTGACCTCCACCCTGGGGTCGTCGGGGACAAGGGCCTGGAAGCGCTCCTTGTCGTCGTCCGTGGGCTTGGGGATCTTCACGACAGCCCTCCCAGCAGTGCCTCGGTGACAGGGGCGAACAGCACCGGTTCCAGGCCGTCGTCGATCACGAGGACGACGCCCGGCCGGCCGCGGTGGGCGGCCAGCGGCAGGGCGGGATCGTTGATGTCGGCGATGGCCACCGTGGGCACGCCGGCGGCCATGGCGGCACCGGCGAAGCCGTGGTCGGCCACCACCAAATCGACGGCCGTCGCCCCCCCCACCTCGGCCAGCATGGCCTCCATGTAGTCGGGGAGGTGGGTGTGCTGCAAGCCGGCGTGCTGGTAGAGGCAGGCCACGCCGTCCACGTAGCGCAGCGAGCACCGCCCGCCGTCGGCGGCCCGCAGGCGGTGGCGCTCGCCCTCCAGGGGCCGCAGCACCCGGCAGCCGGCGGCCATCAGGGCCCGGGCCACCGCCCCGTAGTGGGCCACCAGGGCGAAGGGATGGCCGGTGGCCACCAGGACCTGCCCACCTCCGCCGCCCAGGAGGGGGGCCACCAGTTCGTGCTGGCGGGCGATGGCCGCCAGGGCGGCGTCGGGGTCGATGCCTGACGGCCCGTCCGGCTGGTCCCGGCCCCGTAGGCGCCCGCCGGCCGCCTCCACCGCGTCCAGCACGTCGTCCAACGTGGCGTCCTTCCAGTCGGGCAGTCCGAAGGTGTAGGCCGCCTCGCCGGCCAGCAGGCGCCCGGCGTTCCCGAGGCTGTTGCCGGCGGTCGTCGCCACCTCGCCGCAGAGGCGGGAGGCCAGCAGGTGGGCGCGCAGCTCGGCGGACGATGTTGGGTGCACGCCTCCATCCTGGCCGCTTCGGGCGACGATGGCGCGCAACACTGGCGGCATGGCGCGCGCCGAGCGGGACCGGTTGGAGGGCGACCAGGCCGGCGACTGGCACCGCTGGGGGCCCTACCTCTCGGAACGGGCGTGGGGCACCGTCCGCGAGGACTACAGCGCCGACGGGTCGGCGTGGGAGTCCTTCCCCCACGACCACGCCCGGTCCCGTGCCTACCGCTGGAACGAGGACGGCATGGCCGGCATCTGTGACGACCACCAGCAGCTGTGCCTGGCGTTCGCCTTCTGGAACGGGAGGGACCCGATCCTGAAGGAGCGCCCGTTCGGCCTCACCGGCCACGAGGGGCGCCACGGCGAGGACGTGAAGGAGTACTGGTTCTACCTGGACTCCACCCCGACCCACTCGTGGATGCGGTGGCGGTACCTGTACCCGCAGGCCGCCTACCCCTACGCCGAGCTGCTGGCCGGAAACGCCGCCCGCACCAGGCACGACCCCGAGTACGAGCTGCTGGACACGGGGGTGTTCGACGACGGCCGCTACTGGGAGCTCACGGTGGACTACGCCAAGGCGGCCACCGACGACGTGTGCGTGCGGGTCTCGGCCCGCAACGCCGGACCCGACCAGGCCACCCTGTCCGTGCTGCCGACGCTGTGGTTCCGCAACGTGTGGTCGTGGGGCATCGACGATCCCCGCTCCGCACGCCCCCAGCTGCACCGGGGCGAGGGCGCCTCGGTGGTGGCCGACCACCCGGCGCTGGGCACCGTCGCCCTGGCCGGCGACGGCTCACCCGAGGGGCTCTTCTGCGAGAACGAGACCAACGTGGCCCGCCTCTGGGGCGGCGAGCCCACCACGCCGTACCCCAAGGACGGCATCAACGACCACGTGGTCTCGGGGGCGCCCACCGTCAACCCGGCCGGCACCGGCACCAAGGCCGCCCTGCACTACCGGCTCACCGTCGATCCCGGCCAGACCGCCGAGATCCGCCTCCGACTCGCACCCGTGCCGGGTGCCGCCTCGGCTCTCGATCTGACGGGCGGATGGGAGGCCACTCTGGTGGCCCGGGAGACGGAGGCCGACGAGTTCTACCGGTCCGTGGCCCCGGCCGCCCCCCCGGCCGAGGCAGCGGTGGTGCGCCAGGCGCTGGCCGGGATGCTGTGGTCCAAGCAGCTGTACCACTACGACGTCGCCCGCTGGCTGGACGGCGACCCTGCCTTCCCGCCCCCGCCGCCGAGCCGGGGCGGCGTGCGCAACGGGGCGTGGCGGCACCTGAACAACTTCGACGTGATCTCCATGCCCGACACCTGGGAGTACCCCTGGTACGCGGCATGGGACCTGGCGTTCCACTGTGTGGCCCTCGCCCACGTGGACCCCGCCTTCGCCAAGGACCAGCTCGTCCTGCTGTGCCGGGAGTGGTACATGCACCCCAACGGCCAGCTCCCCGCCTACGAGTGGGAGTTCTCCGACGTCAACCCGCCGGTGCACGCCTGGGCCGCCCTGCGAGTGTTCGAGATCGACGGCTCCCGCGACTTCGAGTTCCTCGAGCGGGTGATGCACAAGCTGCTCCTCAACTTCACCTGGTGGGTGAACCGCAAGGACTCCGAGGGCAACAACGTGTTCGAGGGCGGGTTCCTGGGCCTCGACAACATCGGCCCCATCGACCGGTCCAAGGTGCCGGGGGCCGACCACCTGGAGCAGGCCGACGGCACCGCGTGGATGGCCATGTACTGCCTCGACCTCCTCGAGATGTCGCTGGTGCTGGCCGACCACGACCACACCTACGAGGACCTGGCCACCAAGTTCTTCGAGCACTTCGCCTACATCGCCCGGGCCATCCACGCCCAGGGCCTGTGGGACGAAGGGGACGGCTTCTACTACGACGTGCTGCACCATGGCTCGGGGGAGCAGGTGCCGGTGCGTGTCCGCTCCATGGTGGGGCTCATCCCGCTTTACGCGGTGACCACCCTGGGGGAGGCAACCCTGGCCCGGCTGCCGGCGTTCGCCGCCCGCTTCCACTGGTTCCTCGACAACTACCCCGAGTATGACGACGTGATCGGCCACGTGCACGCTCTCGGCGGCAACCAGGGCCGGCTCCTGTCCATCGTCAGCCCGGACCGCCTGGTGCGCATCCTCGTGCGCATGCTGGACGACGACGAGTTCCTCTCGCCCCACGGGCTGCGGGCCCTGTCCCGCTACCACCGGGACCACCCGTTCACCATCGACCTGGGCGGCAGCACCGCAACGTGCGACTACGAGCCGGCGGAGTCCACCGTCGACCTCTTCGGTGGCAACTCCAACTGGCGGGGACCCGTGTGGTTCCCGGTCAACCACCTGGCCATCGAGGCCCTGCGCCGCTATTTCCGGTACTTCGGGACCGACCTGGCGGTGGAGCTGCCCACCGGGTCGGGCCGGACGGTGTCCCTGGGCGACGTGGCCGACGAGCTCTCCCGGCGCCTGGTTGCCCTCTTCCTGGACGACGCTCAGGGGCGGCGCCCGGTGTTCGGCGGGTACGAGCGCTTCCAGTCCGACCCCGCCTGGCACGGCCTGCTGCCTTTCCACGAGTACTTCCACGGTGACACCGGCGCCGGCCTGGGCGCCTCCCACCAGACGGGGTGGACCGGGCTGGTGGCCGACCTGGTCATCCGGGCCCGGTCCGGAGCGGCGGGCGGTACGTGAACGCCAGCCGGGCGCCCGGCGGAGGTACCAGGGGCCGCGTGCCCCGCCGTCGTCGGGCACGCCGGGACCCGGTACCGGCCGTCGACTGGGTGGCGGCGGCCGCCGCCGTGGTGCTGCTGCTCTGCCTCCTCGGGGCGTGGGAGCGGCGACCGGCGCCGCTCGGCCCCGGCACCGAGGCGCTCTCGGGGCTGCGGGCCCTTGGCCCGCTTTCACTGGCCGTCGCCCTGGCCGGGGCCGTGCCCATCTGGGACGTCGCCCGCCGCCTGCGGGGCGGCCGGGGGCTGCGCCCGCTGGCCACGCTGTGCGCCGGGGCCGGCGGGGTGTCCGTCGTGCTGTGGGGCCTGGACTCCCGGTTCGGCGCCGGCGCCCGTCCCACCGGCGGCATGTTCGTGGCCTTGGTGGCGGCCGGGGTGATGACGGTGGCTGGCGCCCTGCGCCTCTGGCTGGCCCCGCCCCCGCCCTTGCCGCCGCCCCGCCCGGCTCCCACCGACGGCGTGGACGAGGAGGAGGAGGCCGACGGCGACGCGGCCGAGTACGCCGACGACGCCGTGTACCTGGAGTCGGCCGAGTACGCCGACGACGCCGTGTACCTGGAGCCGGCCGAGTACGCCGACGACGCCTTGTACCCAGAACCGGGCCCCGAGCTCGCCGAGCCGGTCCCGTACGCCGACGGGGCCGAGTACCCGGCACCCGCCGCCGACGCCGGTGGGTCGGAGTACGCCACCGAGCCCGACGACGTGGGCCCCGTCGGCGATGAGGGCCCGGCGGACGACGTCGGCCCCGCCCCCGGCCATGCCGAGCCGCCGGCCGGCCACGCCTAAGCTGCCGGCGATGCCGAGCGCTCCTGAGCCCGCCACCGAGGAGGGGGCGGACCGGGTGCTGACGGTGCCCAACCTGTTGTCGCTCGGGCGGCTGGCCTGCGTGCCCGTCTTCCTCTACCTGCTGTTCGGCCGCGACAACCGCCAGGCGGCGGCGTGGCTGCTCGCCGCCCTGGGAGTCACCGACTGGGTGGACGGCTACATCGCCCGCCGCTTCAACCAGGTGTCCACCGTCGGCAAGGTCCTCGACCCCACCGCCGACCGCATCCTGTTGGCGGTGGGGATCTTCGCCATCATGATCGACGGGTCCGTGCCCGCCTGGGTGGGGTGGCTGGCCATCGTCCGGGAGGTGCTGGTGGGCGGCGGGGTGGTGGTGTTGGCCGCCATGGGCGCCCGCCGCATCGACGTCCAGTGGCTGGGCAAGTGCGGGACCTTCGCGGTGATGATCGCCTTCCCGCTGTTCCTGGTCTCCCACGCCGGCGTGTCGTGGCGGGTACCGGCCCGCGACACCGCCTGGGTGATGGTGTCGTTCGGCCTGCTGTTCGGCTACTGGTCGGCCGTCCGCTACGTCCCGCTCGGGCGGGACGCCCTCAGGGACGGAAGGGCCCGCCGGGTAGGGTCGACCCCATGAAGGCCGTGATCATGGCCGGCGGGGAGGGCACCCGCCTGCGGCCCCTCACCTCCAACCAGCCCAAGCCCCTGATGTCGCTGGTGAACCGCCCGATGATGGAGCACATCGTGCGCCTGCTGAAGCGCCACGGGTTCGACGAGGTGGTCGTCACCCTGGCCTTCCTGCCCCAGACCATCCGCAGCTACTTCGGCGACGGCCAGGACTTCGGCGTCCGGATGGTCTACGCCACCGAGGAGACACCCCTCGGCACCGCGGGCTCGGTGGGCAACGCCAAGAAGGAGCTTGACGAGCCCTTCCTGGTCATCTCCGGCGCCGTCCTCACCGACATCGACCTGACGTCGGTGGTCGACCTCCATCAGGAGCGGGGGGCCATGGCCACCATCGCCCTGAAGTCCATGGAGAACCCCCTCGAATTCGGCATCGTCATCACGCGGGAGGACGGCTCCATCGAGCGCTTCCTCGAGAAGCCCACCTGGGGCCAGGTCTTCAGCGACACCGTCAACACCGGCATCTACGTGCTCCAGCCCGAGGTGTTCGACTACATCCCCGACGGGAAGTCGGTGGACTTCTCCGAGGACGTCTTCCCCGCCCTGCTCGACGACGGCAAGCCGGTCTTCGGCCACGTGGCCGAGGGCTACTGGGAGGACGTGGGCACCCTCGAGGCCTATGTCAAGGCCCACCAGGACGTGCTCGACGGCAAGCTGGACGTTGAGGTCCCCGGGTTCCGCGTGGCCGACGGCGTGTGGCTGGGCGAGGGGGCGGAGATCGACCCCGGGGCCCGGGTCGAGGGGCCGGTGGTCGTGGGGGAGAACTGTCAGGTGGAGGCCGGCGCGCGCCTGGGCGAGTACACCGTCCTCGGCTCCAACGTGGTCGTGCGGGCCGACGCGTCGCTCCAGCGGTCGGTGGTGCACGACAACGCCTACGTCGGCGCATCAGTGAAGCTGCGGGGCACCGTGATCGGCCGGGGCAGCGACCTGCGGGCCTACGCCCGTTGCGAGGAGGGCGTCGTCCTGGGCGACGAGTGCCTGGTGGGGGAGCACGCGGTGGTGAACACCGGTGTCAAGGTGTACCCCTACAAGACGGTGGAGCCGGGCGCCATCGTCAACTCGTCCATCGTGTGGGAGTCGCGCGGGTCCAGGAGCCTGTTCGGGCGGACGGGCGTGACCGGGCTGGCCAACGTGGACGTGACCCCCGAGCTGGCCGTCCGGGTGGCCATGGCCTACGGCACCACCATGAAGAAGGGCGCCACCGTGACCACCTCCCGGGACACGAGCCGGGCGGCCCGGGCGCTCAAGCGGGCCATGATCGCCGGGCTCAACGCCTCCGGCCTCAACGTGGACGACCTGGAGATGGCGCCGGTACCCGTCACCCGGTTCCAGGTGCGCACCGAGCGCACCCAGGGCGGCATCACCGTGCGCCTGGCCAACGGGGACCCCCAGAGCGTGACCATCCGCTTCTTCGACGCCGACGGCACCGACATCGACGAGAGCCGCCAGCGCAAGATCGAGCGGGTGTTCCACCGCCAGGACTTCCGCCGGGCGGTGGGTCCCGACATCG
Source organism: Acidimicrobiales bacterium (assembly GCA_046263055.1). Taxonomy (GTDB): domain Bacteria; phylum Actinomycetota; class Acidimicrobiia; order Acidimicrobiales; family AC-14; genus DATAQC01. The sequence continues at coordinate 31,750 of JBHELO010000122.1, forward strand.
GCGACATCGGGTTCCCCCCCCGCGCCCTCGAGTACTACACGGCCGCCCTGATGTCCTCCATCGACGTGCATGCGGTGCGGGCCGGCGGGTTCCGGGTGGTGCTCGACTACGGCTACGGGTCCACGTCCATGGTCATGCCGTCGGTGCTGGCCAAGCTGGGGGCCGACGTCCTCACCGTGAACGCCTTCGCCGCCACCGCCGGCGCCGCCGCCTTCGACCGCGGGGTCCACGCCGCCCGAGTGGCCGACATGGTCCGCACCTCCAACGCCCACCTCGGCGTGGTGATCGACCCCGACGGCGAGCACATCACCTTCATCGATGACGACGCCCACGTGCTCGACGACGAGCAGGCGCTGATGGCCCTCGTCACCCTCGTGGCGGGCTCCCAGCCCGGGTGTCGCATCGCCGTGCCGGTGGCCGTGAGCCGGGCCGTCCAGCGCATCGCCGCCGACCACGGCGCCGAGCTGGTCTGGACCAAGCTGTCGTCGTCCCACCTCATGGACGTGGCCGCGTCGGCCGGCGTCGCCCTGGCCGCCAGCCAGGACGGCGGGTTCATCTTTCCCGAGTTCCTCCCCGCCTTCGACGCCACCGCCGCGTTCGTGCACCTCCTGGCCCTCCTGGCCGGCGGCCAGGTCCGGCTCTCCAAGGTGGTGGGCGCCCTGCCCCGGGTCCACGTGGCCCACGAGTCGGTGGTCACCCCGTGGGAGGAGAAGGGCGTCCTCATGCGCAAGCTGGTGGAGGAGGTCAACGACGCCGACGTCCTCCTGGTGGACGGGGTGAAGGTCCTGCTCGACGGGTCCTGGGCCCTCGTCCTGCCCGACCCTCAGGAGCCCCTCACCCACGTGTGGGCCGAGGCCGACACCGACGCCCAGGCCCGCTCCGTGGCCCAGGAGTACGCCCGCAAGGTCCGCCAGATCCTCAGCTAGTCCGGCGGGCGTCGCTACCCCGCCAGCTGTGCCACTGGGATCCCCAGGGCAAGGCGGCCGAGATGGCGGACCAGCGGGCCAGTGCTGCGGGTGGCGGCGGAAAGCGGGCGGCCGCTGCCGCGGGAGCTGCGGGAGCCGCTCGATTCCCTCTCGTGACCGGCGGCGCCGGCCGGCCCGGCGTCCCACGGTGGGCGTCCACTACCGTTCGCGGGCATGGACGTGCCCGAGGACCGGCGGTACACGAAGGACCACGAGTGGGCCCGGCTGGAGGACGGCCGGGTGCGGGTGGGGATCACCCACTACGCCCAGGACGCCCTGGGTGACGTGGTGTTCGTGCAGCTCCCGGACGTTGGCGCGACGGTGGACGCCGGCGGGGAGTGCAGCCAGGTGGAGTCCACCAAGTCGGTCTCCGACGTCTACGCGCCGGTGGGCGGCACGGTGGTGGCGGTGAACACCACGCTGGCCGACGCCCCGGAGGCGGTCAACGACGACCCCTACGGCGACGGGTGGATCTGTGTGGTGGAGCCGGCCGACGCCTCGTCGTTGGACGCCCTGATGGACGCCGCCGCCTACCGGGAGCTCATCGCCGAGTGACGCCACCCGGCGGGGAGGCCGCCGGCCACGAGGCCCGGACGGCGGCCGGCGGCGGTCCGTCCGCCGCCCAGGCGGTACGGTCTGGCCCCGTGTACTGCAACCAGTGCGGCCACAGCAACCCAGGCGGGGCGCACTTCTGCTCGTCCTGCGGGGCGGTGCTCGAGCCCCAGATGGGCGACGACACCACCATCACCTTCGCCCCCGTGGAGGCCACCGGTGACGTCGCCGACGACGAGCTCACCGTCTCCCTGGGCGAGCTCCACGAGAGCATGGCCATGGTGGTGGTCAAGCGGGGCCCCAACGCCGGGTCCCGCTACGCCCTCGACCAGGACGTCACCCGGGCCGGGCGCCACCCAAACAGCGACATCTTCCTGGACGACATCACCGTCTCCCGCCGCCACGCCGAGATCATCCGGGTGGCCGACGGCTACGCCGTGCGCGACGTGGGTTCTCTCAACGGCACCTACCTGAACCGGGAGCGGATCGACGAGGCCCGCCTGTCCCAGGGCGACGAGCTGCAGATCGGCAAATTCAAGCTGGTGTTCTTCTCCGGCCCCGCGGGCGAGGGCTGAGAGGTTCCGCACGAGGTGGACGACCGGGCCTTCCTCTCGATCGGCGAGGTCCTGTCCCTCCTCAAGGACGAGTTCCCCGACGTGACCATCTCCAAGATCCGGTTCCTGGAGAGCCAGGGCCTGCTCGACCCCGAGCGCACGCCGTCGGGCTACCGCAAGTTCTACGACACCGACGTCGACCGCCTGCGGTGGATCCTCCGCCAGCAGCGGGAGCACTTCCTGCCTCTGAAGGTGATCAAGGGCCGCCTGCGGGGAGGCTCCGACGGGGGCGACGGCGCGTCCGACGACCGGGGCAACGGCACCTCGGTGGCGCCCCGCACCGCGGCCGAGGCGGCCGTCAACGCCGCCACCAATGACAACGCCCCCCTCGTGGTACGGACCTCGGGGGCCAGCCTCAACATCGGGGAGCTGGCGTCGGCCAGCGGCCTGGAGGAGGACGACCTCCGGGAGCTCGAGAAGTACGGCATCCTCGCCGGCCGCCGGGTGGGCTCGGCCGTCTACTACGACGAGGAGGCGCTGTCGGTGGCGGGCATGGCCGCCGGGTTCATGAAGTACGGCGTGGAGGCCCGCCACCTGCGCATGTACAAGACGGCCGCCGACCGGGAGGCGGGCTTCTTCGAGCAGGTCGTGATGCCCATGCTGAAGCAGCGCAACCCCCAGGCCCGCCGCCAGGCGGCCGACACCCTGGGCGAGCTGGCCCGCCTGGGCCAGGGCCTCCGCCAGGCCATGCTCCGCCAGGCCCTGCGCCAGTACCTCGAAGGCCAGTAACGCCCCTCGTCCGCACCCTGATCGGGCCCGAGGAGCTGCAGGCCGGCGTGGCCCGGCTGGGTGGCGAGATCTCCTCGGCCTACGGCGACGGGGTGGTGCTGGTGGCCGTCCTCAAGGGCAGCGTGCCCTTCCTGGCCGACCTGGTGCGGTCCCTCACCGTCGTCCCGGTGGTGGACTTCATGGCCATCTCCTCCTACGCCCCCGACTCGGGCCGGGTGCGCATCGTGATGGACACCGAGGTCGACGTGTGCGGGCGGGAGGTGGTGGTGGTGGAGGACATCGTGGACACCGGCCTCACGCTCACCTGGCTGCTGGGCGAGCTGCGCAGCCGCCGGGCGGTGTCGGTGGACGCCTGCGTCCTGCTGGACAAGGCGGTGCGACGCATCGTGCCCACTCCGGTGCGGTTCCGTGGCTTCGAGATCGGCGACGAGTTCGTGGTCGGCTACGGCCTCGACTACGGCGAGCGGTACCGCAACCTGGACCGGGTGGTGGCCGCCGACCTGGGTGTGCTGCGGGCCGACCGGGACGCCTACGCGGCCGAGTTGTACGCCGGCGCCGGGACGGACTTCCGCCGGCGTTCGGGGTAGGGTCGCAGCCGATGGTCGAGATGCATCTCGTCGGGGTGCGGGTGGAGATGCCCACCAACAACCCGATCGTCCTGCTGCGGGAGGCCGACGGCGCCCACCGGGTGCTGCCCATCTTCATCGGGCCGGTGGAGGCCACCGCCATCGCCTTCGCCATCCAGGGCGTGCAGACCCAGCGGCCCATGACCCACGACCTCATGCGGGACGTGCTGGTGTCCCTCGGGGTGGGCGTCGAGCGCATCGTGATCACCGAGCTGCGGGACCGCACCTTCTATGCGGAGATCCAGATGACCCGCAACGGCACGGCGTGCGAGGTGTCCAGCCGCCCGTCCGACGCCATCGCCCTGGCCGCCCGACTGGGCACGCCCATCTTCGCCGACGAGGGCGTGCTCGACGAGGCGGCGGTGGCGGTGGGGGAGGACGAGGAGGAGGAGGACGAGGTGGAGCGCTTCCGGGAGTTCCTGGAGGGCGTGAACCCGGAGGACTTCGCTTCCTAGGTTGGTGGTGAGGATGTGGGGGCGGTCGTTGACTGTGGACAAGCTCGGGATCTAGCCTCTGTGACACCAGCGTAACTACGCGGCTGTGAGCCGCCGGGGAGGCAGGGTCGGAGATGGCCGGAGACACGTCCGGGGTGGGCGAGGGAGCAGGGGCCGCCGAGGTCGGGTACCGGGGCCCACAGGTCTGTTCGATCGTGGGCATCACCTACCGCCAGCTGGACTACTGGGCCCGCACCAACCTGATCCGGCCGTCCATCGCCGACGCCCGGGGGTCGGGCACCCAGCGGGAGTACTCCTATCGGGACCTGGTGGAGCTCAAGGTCATCAAGAGCCTCCTCGATGCCGGCATGGCCCTCCAGAAGGCCCGCCGGGCCATCGAGTACCTGCGCACCAACCTGGGGGCGGACATCGCCTCCGCCAGCCTGGTCCTCAACGGGGCCGACTCCGTGCTCCTGGCCCGTGACTCGGGCGAGCTGGTCGACCTGGTGCGCCGGGGCCAGGGCGTGTTCAGCATCATGGCTCTCGACGGCGTCAAGGCCGAGTTGGACGCCGCCATCACCGACCTGCACCCCGCGCCGGGCGCCGACGGGGCCGCACGGCGCCCGGCGGCCGCCGCGTCGGCCGGGGCCGCCGGGCGCGGCACGGGTTAATCACTGGCCCCCGAGCCCCTGCCCGGGCCGGAGCAGCGGGCCCCGCTGCCCCACGACCGCGTTCGCTTCGCCCACAACTCCGAGCGCCAGTTCGCCAAGCTCCTCGATTTCTACGGCATCGTCTGGGAGTACGAGCCCCGTACCTTCGTCCTGGAATGGGACAAGGCTGCCAACCCGGCCCAGGCGTTCACCCCCGACTTCTACCTGCCGGCCTACGACCTGTTCATCGAGATCACCACCATGAACCAGAAGCTGGTGACCAAGAAGAACCGCAAAGCCCGGCGCCTGCGAGAGCTCTACCCCGACGTGCGCATCAAGATCTTCTATCAGCGCGACTACCTCAACCTGCTGGTCAAGTACGGGCTGGAACCGCCCTCCCAGGACCTGCCGGCGGTGGACGCGGGCGTGGCGCCGCTGCCCCTGCGCTTCGACGATCCCGACACCGACGAGCGCCCGGCCCCCGGGCGTCGCAAGCCGGCCTGACCACCCTGCCGCCGCCGCCGCCGCCGGCCTCATCGTCATCATCGTCGTCGGCTGCCGGTGGCGGCGACGATCCCGGCCGGGGGGCCGAGGCCGACCTGGCCCTGGCCCTGGAGCTGGCCGACGAAGCCGACTCCCTGACCATGGCCCGCTTCCGGGCCTCCGACCTGGCCGTGGACGCCAAGCCCGACCGGACGCCGGTGAGCGAGGCGGACCGGGCGGTGGAAGCGGCGCTGCGCCGCCACCTGGCCGCCTCCCGCCCCGGCCACGCCGTGCTGGGCGAGGAGGAGGGCCACGACCGGGGAGCGGAGACGGGCTGGCAATGGGTGGTGGACCCCATCGACGGCACCGGGAACTACGTCCGGGGAGTGCCGGTGTGGGCCACCCTCGTCGCCCTCAAGCACCACGGCGCCACCGTCGTCGGAGTGGTGTCGGCCCCCGCCCTGGCGCGGCGGTGGTGGGCGTCGACCGGCCGGGGGGCGTTCGCCGACGGGTCGCCCATCCGGGTGTCGGCGGTGGCCTCGCTGGACGACGCCTTCCTCGCCTACGACGACGTGACCGAGTGGGAGGGCGCAGGCCGGGCCGACGCCTTCCTGGCCCTGGCCCGGCGGTGCTGGCGAACCCGGGCCTTCGGCGACTTCTGGTCCCACGTGCTGGTGGCCGAGGGGGCGGTGGACGTGGCCGCGGAGCCCGAGGTGTCGGTGTGGGACCTGGCGGCGGTCAAGCTGGTGGTGGAGGAGGCGGGCGGCCGCTTCTCCGACCTGTCGGGGGCCCCGACCGACGCCGGCGGCAGCGCGGTGTCCACCAACGGCGTGCTCCACGACGAGGTCCTGGCCGCCCTGCGCCCCCGGACGGGCTGACGCCTCCGGACCTGGCGGCGCTAGTCCGTCCGGGGCGGGGGAGAGCGACGATCCATCGCCACCTCCCTCGCTAGCCTGCGTTGATATGGCCTCCCGGCGCTCGCCGCTCGACGCCGAGCACCGGGCCCTGGGCGCCCGGATGGTGCCGTTCGGCGGGTGGGAGATGCCCCTCAGCTACCCGGCCGGGACCCTGGATGAGCACCGGGCCTGTCGCCAGGCGGCGGTGGCCTTCGATGTCAGCCATCTGGGCACCGTGGCGATGGCCGGCGAGGGCGCCGTCCACCGCCTCCAGGCCGCCCTCACCAACGACCTCGGGCGCATCGGCCCGGGCCGGGCCCAGTACACCCACCTGCTGGACAAGGACGACGGCTCCGTGCTGGACGACATCATCGTCTGGTGGCTGCCGGCCCGGCCCGGCGGCGGCGGGGAACCCGAGCTCCACGTCATGCCCAACGCCTCCAACACCGAGCGGGTGCTGGCCGCCGTCGGGGGCGCAGACGTGACCGGCGGGCGGGCGGTGATCGCCGTGCAGGGCCCGTCCGCCCGCCGGCACCTGGAGCAGGTCGCCCCCGAGGCGGCCGCCGTCGGGCGGTTCGCAGTGGCCCGGTTCGACTGGAAGGGCGTGCGGTGCCTGGTCGCCGGGACGGGCTACACGGGCGAGGACGGTGTGGAGCTGTCGGTGCCGGCCGACGCCGCCGCCGACCTGTGGCGGGCGGTGCTGGGCGCCGGCGTGGCCCCCGCCGGCCTGGGCGCCCGCGACACCCTCCGTCTGGAGGCCGGGCTCCCCCTGCACGGCCACGAGCTGGGCCCGGGCATCACGCCGCTGCAGGCCGGCCTGGGCTGGGTGGTGGCGTGGGACAAGGGCGACTTCCGGGGGCGGGCGGCCCTGGCCGCCGAGCGGGACGCGGGCGTGCGCCGGGCCCTCCGGGGCCTGGCCACCGAAGGGCGGCGGCCACCACGGGCCGGGTGCCCGGTGCTGGTGGACGGCGAGGCCGCCGGCCAGGTGACGAGCGGCAACTTCTCGCCCACCCTGGGGCACGGCGTCGGCCTGGCCTTCCTGCCCCCCACCGTCGAGGTGGGCCGCGAGGTGGCCGTGGAGGTTCGGGGCCAGGCGCTGGAAGCTCGCGTCGTGGCCCTGCCGTTCGTGGCCAAGAAGCGGCCGGCGTAGTCGGTGGCCGGCTTCGTTCCCCACACCGACGCCGACGTAGCCGCCATGTTGGCCGACCTCGGCCTGTCCTCGGTGGACGACCTGTTCGCGGTGGTCCCCGTCGCCCTCCGCCTGGCCGGCGGCCTCGACCTCCCCGCCGGGCTGAGCGAGCCCGACACGCTGGCCCGGGTGGCCGAGGTGGCGGCCGCCAACTCACCGGCGGGCCGAGACCTGGTGTGCTTCGCGGGCGGCGGCGCCTACGACCACGACGTGCCCTCGGTCGTGCGGCAGGTGGCGTTCCGCTCCGAGTTCGTGACCGCCTACACCCCGTACCAGGCGGAGGTGGCCCAGGGGGTGCTCCAGGCCCTGTTCGAGTACCAGACGGTGGTGGCCCGGCTGTTCGGCATGGAGGTGGCCAATGCCTCCCTCTACGACGGGGCGTCGGCCTGCGTGGAGGCGGCCAACCTGGCGGCGGCCGCCACCGGCCGCCACACCATCTGGGTGTCCCGGGGCGTACACCCGCATTGGCGACAGGTCCTGGCCACCTTGGCGGCGGGCACCGGCCACGACCCGGTGGACGTCCCCCTGACCGGCCTGCGTGGCCCGAACGCGGCGACCGGCCTGCGTGGTGCGGGGACGAGGACGGGGGGAACGACGGCGTGGCCGGAGGTGCCGACCGGTGCGCCGCCCGCCGCTCTCGTGGTGCAGTCGCCCAACTACTTGGGGTGCATCGAGGACCTGGCGGCGGCGGGCGAGGTGGCCCGGCGCACCGGTGCCCTCCTGGTGGTGGCTGCCGACCCGGTGGCGGCCGGGCTGGTGCGGGCCCCGGGCGAGTTCGGGGCGGACGTCGTGGTCGGCGAAGGCCAGCCGTTCGGCACCCCACTGTCCTTCGGCGGCCCCTACCTGGGCCTGTTCGCCTGCCGCCGGGACCTGGTCCGCCGCCTGCCCGGTCGGCTGGTGGGCGAGACGGTGGATACCGAGGGGCGGCGGGCGTATGTCACGACCCTGCGCACCCGCGAGCAGGACATCCGGCGGGAGAAGGCGTCGTCCAACGTGTGCACCAACCAGACCCTCGTGGCAGTGGCCTTCGTGGTCCACCTGGCGTGGCTGGGCACCGCCGGCCTGCGGGAGCTGGCCCTCCGCTGCGCCCGGGGCACCCGCTACGCCCGAGAGATGGCCCTGGCCATCGACGGCGTGGAGCCCCTGGCCGACGCCCCGGTGGTGCGGGAGTTCGCCCTCCGCCTGCCGGTCCCGGCCGCCACCGTCGTCGAGCGGATGGCCGAGGAGGGCGTCCTGGCCGGCATCGCCCTGGACGCCGACGACTACGGCGACGGCCTCCTCGTGGCCGTCACCGAACGCCGCACCCGGGACGAGATCGACGCCTGGGCCGCCGCCCTGGAGAAGGCGGTCCGGTGAACGCCGCCGCCGGTCCCGGCCTCGGGTGGTCGCCGGCGGTGGAGGGCGTCGAGTGAGCACCCATCGCCCGACCACGGCGCCGGGCCCGACCACGGCGCCGGGGTCGACATCGGCGGGGTCGACATCGGCGGGGCCGACGGCGGTGCCCGGGCGGCCGGCGCCGGGGGGTCGGGCCACCAGCTCGCCGCTCATGGGGCGGGCGGCCGAGCCGACCCTGTTCGAGCTGTCGTCGCCCGGACGGCGGGCGGCGTCGTTCCGTACCACCGGCCTGCCGGAGTGGGACGCCGGCGATCTGGTGCCGTCGCCGTTCCTGCGGGCCGAGCCGGTGCCGGTGGCCGAGGTCTCCGAGCGGGACCTGGTGGCCCACTTCACCCGGCTGTCGTCCCGCCAGTACTCGGTGGACACGGGTGCCTACCCGCTGGGCTCCTGCACGATGAAGTACAACCCCAAGCTGTGCGACGAGGCGGCCGCCCTGGCCGGCCTCACCGACGTGCACCCCGCCGCCCCGGTGGCCCACGTCCAGGGATGGCTGGAACTGCTGGTGGACCTGGAGGCGTGGCTGTGTGCCATCACCGGCATGCACGCCGCCACCCTGCAGCCGCCGGCCGGGGCGGCCGGCGAGCTCACCGGCCTGCTGTTGATGCGGGCCTGGCACGACCGGGGCGGTGACGGCCACCGCCGGCGGCGGGTGGTCATCCCCGACTCGGCCCACGGGACCAACCCGGCATCGGTGACCCTCGGCGGCTACGAGGTCACGACCGTCCCGTCCGACGCCCGGGGCTGCGTGGACGTGGCCGCCCTCCGCCAGCGCCTCGATACCGACGTGGCCGGCATCATGCTGACCAACCCCAACACCCTCGGCCTGTTCGAGGAGGACATCGTCGAGATCGCGGGAGCCGTGCACGACGTCGGCGGACTCCTCTACTACGACGGCGCCAACCTCAACGCCATCCTCGGCGTCACCCGCCCGGCCGACATGGGCTTCGACATCGTGCACATGAACCTGCACAAGACCTTCGCGGTTCCCCATGGGGGCGGTGGCCCCGGAGCCGGCCCGGTGGCGGTGTCCGAGCGGCTCGCCCCCTACCTGCCCGGCCCCCGCCCGGTGCGGGAGCCCGACGGCGGGTTCGGATGGGCGTGGCCCGAACGCTCGATCGGGCGGGTGCACTCCTGGCACGGCAACGCCCTGGCCCTGGCCCGGGCCTGGTCGTACATCCTGGCCAACGGGGGCGACGGCCTGCGCCAGGTGGCGGAGATGGCTGTGCTCAACGCCAACTGGCTCCGCCACCGCCTGCGGGGCACCTATGACATCCCCTACGACCGGCCCAACATGCACGAGTTCGTGGCGTCCACCGCCGGCCTGCGCAAGCGGGGCGGCCCCCGGGCGGCGGACGTGGCCAAGCGTCTCCTCGAGGAGGGCTTCCACGCCCCCACCGTCTACTTCCCTCTCATCGTGGACGAGGCCCTCATGATCGAGCCGACGGAGACCGAGAGCCCCGAGACCGTGGCCGCCCTCGCCGACTCCCTGGTGGCCATCGCCGGCGACACCGCCGAGCAGGCCCACCTCGCCCCCCGCACCTCCCCGGTGAGCCGGGTCGACGAAGCCCGCGCCGCCCGCCAGCTCGTCCCCACCTTCGACGCCCGACCGCCGGCGCCCCCTCCCGAGCCGTAGGCCCGGACCGGCCGCCAACAGGGGCGGCAGGGCGACGGTCGGCGATGGTCACGGCCGGCGGGGTGCCCAGGGCTACTGTCGGGTCGAGGCCCCGGGCGAGCTGGAGGGCGGACCATGATCGAGGTCAGGGACCTCACCAAGCGCTACGGCGGCACCCTGGCCGTCGACCACCTCTCCTTCTCGGTGCAGGCGGGGACGGTCACCGGCTTCCTCGGTCCCAACGGCGCCGGCAAGTCCACCACCATGCGCCTGATCCTGGGCCTCGACCGTCCGTCGGCGGGGACGGCCACCATCGGCGGGATGGCCTACCGCGACCTGGCCGAACCCCTCCGGGTGGTGGGGGCGCTGCTCGAGGCCCGGGCTGTGCACTCTGGGCGGTCGGCCTACAACCACCTGCTGGTGCTGGCCCAGACCCAGGGGTTGCCCCGCCGGCGGGTGGACGAGGTGATCGAGCTGATCGGCCTCACGGGCGTGGCCGACCGGCGCGCCGGCGGGTTCTCGCTGGGCATGAGCCAACGCCTGGGCATCGCTGCCGCCCTCCTCGGCGACCCCCAGGTCCTCCTGCTCGACGAGCCGGTCAACGGCTTGGACCCCGAGGGCATCCGCTGGATCCGCACGCTCATGCAGCGCCTGGCGGCCGAGGGTCGCACCGTGTTCGTTTCCAGCCACCTCATGAACGAGATGGCCATCACCGCCGACCACCTGGTGGTGATCGGGCGGGGGCGGCTCATCGCCGAGTGCCCGACCAACGAGTTCATCGGCCGCAGCTCTCACCGGTCGGTGCGGGTGTTCAGCCCCGATCGGGCCGCCCTGGAGCGCCTGGTCCTCGCCGAGGGTGGCCAGGTGCAGCCCGGCGACGGCGGTGCCCTCACCGTCATCGGCCTGGAGGCGTCCCGCATCGGTGACGCGGCGGCGCGCCAGGGCCTGGCCCTGCACGAGCTCACGCCCCAGTCGGCATCCCTCGAGGAGGCGTTCATGGAGCTGACCCGCGACAGCGTGGAATACGGGACGGCGGACGGTGCGCCCCGGGCACCGGGGACGCCCGCCCCCGGGGCGCCGACGGGATGGCGATGACCGCCCCCGCCGCCGCGCTGGGGGGGCCGGCCCACTCCCTGCCGAGCGGTCCCGTTCGGTTCCGCCGCCTGCTGCTGGCGGAGTGGACGAAGCTCCGCTCGCTGCGCTCGACCATGTGGTCCCTGCTCATCCTGGTGGTGCTGACCCTGGGCTTCGCCGCCCTGTTCATGTGGTTGACCGTGTCGCAGTGGGACAAGTCCACCCCCACCGAGCACCGCAACATCCTCGCCGATCCGGTGGGGACGATCCTGGGCGCCGGCTTCCAGCTCAGCCAGCTCGCCATCTGCGTGCTGGGCGTGATGGTGACGGCGGGGGAGTACTCCACCGGCATGATCCGCTCCAGCCTGCTGGCGGTGCCGACCCGCACGCCCATGTTGTGGGCCAAGAGCGCGGTGTTCGCGGCGGTGGTGTTCGTGGTGGCCGAGGTGGCCGCCTTCCCCGCCTTCTTCATGGGCGCCGCCATCCTCCACTCCAAGGCGACGGTGTCCCTCGGGGACCCCGGAGTGCTCCGGGCCGTCATCGGCGCCGGGCTCTACCTGGCCGTGCTGGGGCTGTTCGCCCTCGCCGTCGGCGGGATCCTGCGCCATACCGCGGGGGCCATCACCGGGATCATCGGCTTCGTCCTCGTCCTCTCCCCGCTGGCCCAGCTCCTTCCCGGCACTGTCGGCGAGCACGTCCACGCCTACCTCCCCTCCGAGGCCGGCCACCTCGTCGCCCAGGCCCATCAGGGCGCCAACGACCTCCTCAGTCCCTGGCAGGGGTTCGGGGTGTTCTGCCTGTGGACGGCGGCCCTGCTGGCCGCCGCCGCCTACCTGCTCCGCCACCGGGATGCCTAGACTCTCCTCGGTCGTTGCGGGGCCCCTGGCGCCGGCCGGGCGAGAGGATCGATCATGAGCGACCAGTACGGCGGCGGTAGCGGGTTCACCCCGATGCCCGGCGAGCCCGTGGCGGGGCCGGTGGCGCGGGGCCCCGCGCCCGAGCCGATCCTCAACGCCATGCGTCTCATGCTGGCCCGGGCCGCCCTCGGGATCCTGTCCCTCATCGTCCTGCTGGCCACCCGTGACACACTCAAGTCGGAGATCCTCAAGCACAACCGCACCGCCGACCCGGCCCGCCTGGACAGCCTGCTCAACACCGCCGTCGTGGTGGGCGTGGTGTTCGGCATCCTCTTCACCGTGCTCTACGTGATCCTGGCCCTCCAGGTCCGCAACGGCCGCAACTGGGCCCGGGTCGTCACCTTCGTCCTGGCCGGCCTCGGCATCGTGGGTGCCCTGGCGTCCCTGGGCCAGCCCGAGCCCGCCCTCAGCCGGTTGCTGAGCATCGTGGGCGGCCTGATCGACGTCGCCATCATCGTGATGCTGACCCGGCTGCCGAGCCGGGAGTACTTCCGCACCGCGGTGTGACCGGCCGGCGGCCGGGCGGCGTCAGTCGTTGTCGTTCAGGTACCAGTCGCCCTTTTGGTACTCCATGTGCTACCCAGCTACCCGGGATCTACGCTGCCGTCACCGCCGCCGTCGGCGTGGCCACGCTGTAACCCCAGGCGTCGTGGGCCAGCACCCAGAGGACGTAGTGGTGGCCGCTCACCAGGCCAAAGACGGTGGCCGACGTGCAGGTGCCGCAGGCCACCGCGTAGGCCCCCGAGTAGGTGTTGCCCTCGTAGGCCAGCACCACGTAGGCGTCGGTCGGGGCTGCCCCGGCGGCCGACGGCCACCACGACACCGTGGCTCGTCCCGGGCCGCCCAGCCCGGTGGCCCGCGCCGGGGCCACGGGGGTGCCTGGAATGACCCATCCCGAGGCGCCGGCGCCCCCCCAGCCGGTCCCGTTGTGGGCGAAGACCGCCACGTAGTACGGCGTGCCGTCGGCCAGGCCGGTGAGCGTGGCCGCTGTGCAGGTGCCGCAGGCCGCCACCGACACGCCGGTATAGCCGGCGGCGCCGAAGGCGAAGACCCCGTACACGTCGACCAGGGACCCGTTGGCCGCCGCCGGCGCCCACGTCACCGATAGCTGGCCGTTCCCCGGCGTGGCGCCCACGCCGGTCACCGTGGACGGGGCCTGGGCAGTGGCCGCCGGCAGGTGGGCGAACACCACCGCCGTCACGTACACCGCGCCCCACGGCGCGCCCCCGCCGGTCCAGGTCTGGCCCGGCGCGGTGTGCCAGGAGCCCACGCCCACCGAGGTGGCGGCGGGGTCGAGGATGTTGGCCCGGTGGCCGGAACTGTTCATGAACTGGGTGTTGAGGAGGGTGGCGGCGGCCGTCGGGTCGACCGTTCCCGACTCCCAGCCGATGTTCTCCGACGCCGAGGTCCACGGCACGCCGGCCGCGGTGAGCATGTCGAACACCTGCCGGGAGCCGCAGTTGGGGATGGTGTGGCTGAAGTAGTTGCGGGTGCCCATGTCGGCTGCCCGTCCCGCCACCGGGTACCCGCAGCCCGAGTAGGTGCCGCCCTCGGCCACCGACGCCATGACCGGCGACAGCTGCACGGGCCCGAGCCCGTTGGCGGCCCGGTCCTGGTTGATCAGGGTCAGCATCTCGGCGTCGAAGGACGGGTCGGCGTGGGCCGCCGGCGTGGGGCCGGCCAGCACCATGGCCAACCCGACGAGGGTCGTGGCCAGGAGGGCGCCGCCGGGCCGCCACCTTCTGGCGAGAGGGGTACGGCGGCGCCGGCCGCCGGGGGTGGACGGGGTTCGGGAGACGGTCATGGCCCCCTCGTCGGCAGAACCGGCGCCCGGACTTGAGCCGGCGCGCCGCCCTGGCCGTGGATCTAGGCTCCTCCCCGGTCACTCGCCCGGCGGCACCAAGGAGGCACCCCCATGACCCCCAGGCACCCGCTGCACTGCATCGTCCCGCCCGACCTGCTGGGCAAGATCGTGCGCACCGGCAGCGAGGAGGACCGGGAGGCCGCGCTCCACACCATGGAGATCGACCAGACGTTCCGCCTGACAAGGGCGGAGACGGCGGCGAGCCTGGCCCCCGCCGGCCTGCGCGCCTCCACCGTCGGCGGCACGCCGGGGACGCCCCACCGCACCATCTACGACCAGCACCACAGCGACGCGATGGCGCTGGGCACGGTGGTGCGGTCCGAGGGCCAGGCGGCGGGAAGCGATGCGGCGGTGAACGAGGCCTATGACGGCTTCGGCGCCACCTACGGCTTCTACTGGGACGTGTTCCACCGTGACTCGATCGACGACAGCGGCCTGCCCATCCTCGGCCTCGTCCACTTCTCGACCCGCTACGACAACGCCTTCTGGGACGGCCAGGGCCACATGTTCTTCGGCGACGGAGACGGCCGGGTCTTCATCCGCCTCACCAAGTCCATCGACGTCATCGGCCACGAGCTGACGCACGGCGTGACGCAGTACACCGCCAACCTCGCCTACTCCAGCCAGTCGGGGGCCCTCAACGAGTCAGTGTCCGACGTGTTCGGCTCGCTGGTGAAGCAGTACCACAACCACCAGGACGCGGCCTCGGCCGACTGGCTGATCGGCAACGACATCGTCGGCCCGCTCTTGAAGCCCGCCCTGCGGTCCCTCAAGGCCCCCGGCACCGCCAACGCCCATGACGACCAGCCCGCCGACATGGACCACTTCGTGCACACCTCACAGGACAACGGCGGCGTGCACACCAACTCCGGGATCCCCAACCACGCCTTCTACGTGGTGGCCACCACCATCGGGGGCAACGCATGGGAGACGGCGGGCAAGATCTGGTACGAGTCGCTGCGCGACCCCCGGCTCAGGCCCAACACCACCTTCTCCAGCTTCGCCAAGGTCACCGTCCGCCAGGCCCGCTCACTGTTCGGCACCACCAGCGTCGAGACCGACGCGGTAAAGGCGGGCTGGGACGCGGTGAAGGTGAAGCACTGACGGGGAAGACTGGTGGCATGGGAACCCACATCGACTTCGCCCGTAGCGGGGGCCTCGCCGGCCTGACCATGGGGGCGTCGGTCGACACCGACAGCCTGCCGCCCGACGTGGCCGCCACCGTGAACGGCGCCCTGGGGAAGGTGGACCTGGGGGCGCTGGCGGGCCGGGGGGGCCAACCGTCGGGGGCCGACCGCTTCCAGTACGACCTCCGGGTCAGCGGCGACGCTGGGAGCCATTCCATCACCCTCCAGGAATCGGAGGTGCCGGGCGAGCTCCGGCCCCTGATCGACGCCCTCATGCCCCTGGCCTCGCCCCGTTGACGACCACGACCGCCGAGCCCCGGCGTCCGCCGCCCGTGTGACGATGCCATGAACCCGGCCCACAGGGGCGGCCGGGGGGCCTGCCAGCGGGAGCGCCGGCGGTACGATGGCGGCCGACGGGCCCGCTGCCCTGGGCCTCGGTGCGCGGCCGCGTGCCGAGCGAACGTGGCCCTGGTGACCGATACTTTGGCCGTGAACGAGCGCAGAGCCGGCCGCCGGACGGCGGGGTGGGTGGGAGCCGTGGCGCTGGCCGTGGGCCTCGTCGGCGGTGCCTGCTCGGCGCCCCCCTACCGCTATGTGGCCCACTCGTCCACCAAGACCTACCTCAAGGTGCCCCGCAGCTGGAAGAGCTTCGACGGCGGGCTCCTCGACCAGGCTGACGCCAAGGCCGTGCAGCTGGCCGGCGAGCCGGCGCCGTCGTTCGTGGACACCTACTTCACCGGCCAGGTCCAGTGGCGCGAGGCGTTCGACGCCGACCCCGATCCCCAGCCGGCCCACGTCGTGTCCTTCGCCCTCGCCCCCGTGGTGGAGGTGCGGGTGCGCCAGCTCACGAACGACGAGCGCGACAAGGTCACCCTCGCCAGCCTGCGCAACATCTTCTTCCCCTACGACCAGCTGAAGGCCGAGGCCGACCTGGAGCAGGCCGGCCAGCCGCTCGAGGCCAACCCGCCGTCCACCGGCGCCTTCCGGTCGCTGGGCGAGGCGCAGATCAACACCGCCGACGGCGTGCGCGGGAACCGCATCCGCTTCGAGCTACGCCAGCAGGACCAGGTCTTCGTCGTCGACCAGACCGCCCTGCTCGACGCCTCCACGTCGCACGTGTACGTGCTCCTCATCCGGGCCGAGGAGCACCGCTACCTGCAGGACTTCAACCAGCTGAACGCGGTGGCGGACTCGTTCACGGTCAAGCAGAAGGGCTGAACATGCCTGACACGTCCCCCGAGCCCGTGGGCCTGGCGTCGCCCGACGAGGGCCCGTTCCGGTTCAAGAGCCGCCAGCGCGACGAGGACCGCCTGACCCGCAAGCCGGCGGGGTTCTGGGACCGCATCAAGATCCTGCTCCTGCTCGTCGTCGTCCTGGTCTTCCTGTCCCTGGCCAAGATGGGCGACAACCCGCTGATGCCGTTCCGCGACGCCATCGTCGACCAGATGCGGGCCAAGTGGTGGTTGGTGGCCCTCGTCGCCCTGGAGGCGGTCCGCCAGCTGCACCTGTTCGTCACCGAGCGGTCGGCCGGCTACTACCAGTTCTGGGCCCAGCGGGTGTTCGGGCGGTGGGAGCGGCGGGTCGGCCGGGTCGACGACTGGAACCGGTTCCGGGCCGGCCGCCTCGTCCGCGTGCTGGTGCTGCTGGTCGTCGCCGACGCCATCCTGGCCGCCGTCCTGCACACCTCCATGGCCCTGGCCTGGGTGCAGTTCCCGATCACGCTGTTCCGGGCCCTGCCGCTGCTGTTCCAGCTCCTGTTCGGGGTCTTCTTCGTGGTGCTCGAGTTCGGCGCCATGTTCTGGTTCCTCTCGCGAGGCGGGACCGACGTCTACTTCCCCGACGACATCAAGACCCGGTTCTCCGACGTCTGGGGCCAGGACTCGGTGCTGGAGAAGATCCGGGAGAACATCGTCTTCCTGGAGGACCCCGAGTCCATCGAGGAGAAGGGCGGGTACGTCCCCGGCGGCATCCTGCTGTGGGGCCCGCCCGGCACCGGCAAGACGCTGATGGCCGAGGCGGTGGCCGGGGAGACGGGCAAGCCGTACGTGTTCGTGGACCCCGGCGCCTTCCAGAACATGTTCATGGGCGTCGGGATCCTCAAGGTGAAGGCCCTGTTCCGCAAGCTGCGCAAGCTGGCCGTGCGCTACGGCGGGGTCATCGTGTTCTTCGACGAGGCCGACTCGCTGGGCAACCGGGGCGCCCTGACCCCCGGCGGCGTCTTCGGCGGGGGCCGCATGTCGGCCATGTCGGGCATGGCCGCCATGGCGGGGGCGACGGACGGGCCGTGGAACCCCCTGCCGTCGTGCAACGGGCTGTCCTGGGTGTCGCCGGCGGCGGCATCCGTGGTCTTCCGCAGCGTGGTGGACGCCAGCTCCGGCCCCGAGCCGCCCCGGCGGATCCGCGACCGGGTGATGCCCATGGGCATGGGGGGTGGCGGGATGGGCACCCTCCAGGCCCTGCTGACCGAACTGTCGGGCATGAAGAAGCCGCGCGGCTTCACCAACCGCGTCGTCCGCCGGGTGCTGGGCATGCGCCCCAAGCCCCCGCCCAAGTACCGGATGCTGGTGATGATGGCCACCAACATGCCCGAGGCCCTGGACGAGGCCCTCCTGCGCCCCGGCCGCATCGACCGCATCTACAAGGTGGGCTACCCGTCCAAGCCGGGCCGGGTGCGCACCTACGAGGGCTACCTCTCCAAGGTCCGCCACGAGCTGTCGTCGGAGGATGTCGACAAGCTGGCCACCATCACGCCATACGCCACCGGCGCCACCATCAAGGACACGGTGAACGAGGCCCTCATCAACGCCATCCGGGCCGGCCGCGACGCCATCACCTGGGCCGACGTGGTGAAGGCCAAGCAGCTCAAAGACCTGGGCCCGCCCGAAGACGTGGAGTACATCGAGCGGGAGCGCCACGCGGTGGCGGTGCACGAGGCGTGCCACGCGGTGGCTGCCTACCGAGTGCGCCAGCACATGACCATCGACATCGCCACCATCGAGAAGGGCGGCACCTACCTCGGCATGGTGGCGTCCATCCCCCCCGAGGACCAGTTCACCCGGTGGCGCTCCGAGTACGAGGCCGACATCATGGTGAGCCTGGCGTCCCTGGCCGGCGAGCGCATGTTCTTCGACGGCGACAACTCGTCGGGTGTCTCCGGCGACCTGGAGACGGCCACCCAGATCGCCACCATGATGGAGGGCTACTGGGGCATGGGCTCCACGGTGGCCTCCCACGGGGTGACCCAGAAGGTCGGCATCGGCGGCGGGGGAAGGCCCGGCAAGGGCGACGAGAAGGAGAAGAAGGACCTTCTCGAGAGCAACCTGGGCACCCGGATCGAGGACCTGCTGGGGGAGATCATGGACCGGGTGGGCGCCCTCCTGGCCGACAACCGGCGGGCCGTGCTGTCGGTGGCCCACGCCTTGGAGACCCACAAGACGGTGACCGGTGACGACATCCGGGCCATCATCGAAGGCCGCCCCGGCACCCTGATCGACGGCTCGCCCTACGGCACCGAGGACTTCGCCCGCTTGGCCGAGGACTACCACGCCCAGGTGGTGGCCGCCCACAAGGGCCACCTCAAGATGGAGGTGCCGTTGCCGGTGCTCAACGGTCACCGGGGCCAGTATCACCCCACGGTGGAAGACCTTCCCGACCCCACCAAGGTGGAGCTGACGGAGGCGGAACTGGCCGGCCGCCTGTGGCGCCGCCCGGAGCCCGATGGCAACGGGAGCGGCGGGGGTGGCAACGGGAACGGGGCCGGAGGCGCGACCCCCGGGCCACCGGCGGGCGACGCCGCCCCCGAATAGGCGCCGCCCCCCGGGCCGGTCGCCCGCGCAACCGGGTCTTTTCGTTGGGCCAATGGCGCGAGTCGGGGGGTGGTGGGAGCCGGCGCGAGCTGTGAGGCCCCGTCAGGCGGCCGGGCGGTGGCGGAACCAGGCCTCGGTGCCGGAGGCGGCCATGGCCGCGCCCAGCCGGCGGAGGGCCACCACATAGGCCGCGGTGCGCAGGTCGAGGGCCTCGTCGGCGGCCACGCCCCACACCGCCTCGAAGGCCGAGGTCATCACCGCCCGCAGGCGGTCGTGCACCTCGTCCTCACCCCACGACGTGCCGGAGCGGTTCTGCACCCACTCGAACCAGCTCACCGTCACCCCGCCGGCGTTGGCCAGGATGTCGGGCAGGACGGTGACGCCCCGGTCGGCCAGGATGGCGTGGCCTCGGGGGCCACCGGGCCGTTGGCCACCTCCACGACCGTGGTGGCCCGCACCCGGGCGGCGTTGGCGGCGGTGACCTGGTGCTCGATGGCGGCCGGCACCAGCAGGTCCACGTCCAGCTCCAGCAGCTCCTCGTTGGTGATGGGCCGGGCGCCGGGGGCGGTGAGACGGCCGGCGGCGGCGGAGGCGGCGGCGACGCCGAACACGTCGAGGCCGCCCGGTTCGTAGACGCCGCCCCGGGAGTCGCTGACCGCCACCACCCGGTAGCCGTCGGCGTCGAGCAGGTGGGCGAGGTGGCGCCCGGCGTTGCCGAACCCCTGTACCGCCACCCGGACGTCGGAGGCGTCCCACCCCTGGCGCTTGGCCAGCTCCTGGACGCACACGAAGGCGCCCCGGCCGGTGGCACCTGTTCGTCCCCGCGAGCCGCCCAGGGCCACCGGCTTGCCGGTGAAGGCGGCCGGTGTGCGCCGGCCCCGCACCGCCGAGTACTCGTCCGCCATCCAGCCCATCACCGTCTCGTCGGTGCCCACGTCCGGCGCGGGGACGTCGGTGTCGGGGCCCAAGACGCTGCCCAGCTGGCGGACGTAGGCCCGGCTGAGCCGCTCCAGCTCCAGCCGGGACAGGGTCGTGGGGTCGACGGCCACCCCGCCCTTGGCCCCGCCGAAGGGCACGTCCACCACCGCGCACTTGCAGGTCATCCAGAAGGCCAGGGCGCACACCTCGGCCAGGTCCACGTCGTGGTGGAAGCGGACCCCACCTTTGCCTGGTCCCCGCGTGTCGTCGTGACGCACCCGGTAGCCGGCCAATATCCGCAGGGACCCGTCGTCCATCCGCAGCGGTATGGCCGCCGAGGTCACCAGCTTGGGGTGCCGGAGCCGCTCGAGGACCTCGGGGTCCGTGCCCGCCCGGGCGCCGGCCCGGTCGAGGCGCTGCAGGGCCGATGCGAAGACGTCGCCATTGACGTTCATCTCACCCCTCCTGGATCTTTGGGGCGCAGGGGATCTACCAGGTACAACGGCACGTGAGGACCCCGAATGCCGCGATTTCTCGGAAATGTTCCCAGCGAACGGGCGTTCGGCCGGGCCGGCGGCCGGGTAGGAGGGGGGACATGACAGACACAGCACCCACCCCCAACCCGGCCAAGGATCCCGACGAGTGGGTCACCGGTGACGAGCCCATGACCGGCCCCCAGGCGTCGTACCTGTCCACCCTCGCCCAGGAGGCGGGCGAGGAGGTTCCCGACGACCTGACCAAGGCGGACGCCTCGCGGCGCATCGACGAGCTCCAGGAGCGCACCGGCCGGGGTCGCTGACGGCGGTCACGGGCAGGGGGCGGTGGGGACGGCGGCTACTAGCCTCCGGGCCGTGGACGGGCCCCTGATCTACGCCTCGCGGGTCCTCCGCCTGCCGATCACCGACGCCGACGGCGGCCCCGTCGGCACGGTGGCCGACATCGTGCTGCTGCCATCGGTGGCGGGGCGGCCCCCGTCGGTGCTGGGCTTCGTGGCTGCCATCGAGCGCCGGCGCATCTTCATCTCCGCCGCCCGGGCCGGGGAGCTGGACGCCTCGGGCCTGCGCCTGGCCGGCGGCACCGTCGACCTCAGGCACTTCTCCCTGCGGCCCGGTGAGCTGCTGGTCAGCACCCTCCAGGGCCGGCGGGTGGCGGGTGGGGTGGTGACCGACCTCGGGCTCCGGCCGGTGGCGGGCCGGGCCCGGTCGTGGGAAGCCGTGACGGTGGCGGTCGTGCCGCCCGGCCCCCTGGGCCGGCTGCGGTCCACTCGAGTGGTCAGCTGGGAGGAGGCGAGCGCGCTCTTCGACACCGGGCCCCTGGCCTCCGAGGTGGCCGCCCTGCGCCAGCTCCACCCCACGGACGTGGCCCGCCGCCTCCAGCCCCTCACCGCCGAACGCCGGCGCCAGCTGGTGGCCACCATGGACGACGAGCGCCTGGCCGACCTGTTGGAGGAGCTGCCCGAGCGGGTGCAGGTGGAGATCATCCGCGGTCTGGACCTGGCCCGCACCGCCGACGTGCTGGAGGAGATGGCCCCCGACGACGCCGCCGACCTGCTCAAGGAGCTGCCGGCCGAGCGCCAGCGCATCCTCCTGGAGGCCATGGAGCCCGACGAGGCGGACCCGCTCCGGCGCCTGCTGGCCTACGACGCAGCCACCGCCGGCGGCCTCATGACTTCCGAGCCGGTGGTAGTGGCACCCGAAGCCACGGTGGCCGAGGCCCTGGCCCGCCTGCGCGACCCCGACCTGCCGCCCGCCCTGGCCGGGCAGGTCTTCGTGGCCCAACCGCCCACTCAGACGCCCACCGGCACCTACCTGGGATCGGTGGGCTTCCAGCACCTGTTGCGGGAACCGCCCTCCACCCGCGTGGGCACCTGCATCGACGCCGATCCGGTGGTCATCGGGCCCGGTCTGGAGGAGCTGGCGGTGGCCAAGCGTCTGGCCGAGTACAACCTGCTGGCGGTGGCGGTGTGCGACGACCAGGGACGGCTGCTGGGCGCGGTCAGCGTCGACGACGTGCTCGACCGCACCCTGCCCCGGGGGTGGCGGTGATCCGCCGCCGGGAGGACCTGTCGTCGCCCAAGGGCCGGGTGGGCCTGAGCGCCCACTACGACCCCGAGGCCTTCGGGCGGTTCTCGGAGGCCATCGCCCGCAACCTGGGAACGGCCAAGTTCCTGGTCATCCAGACCGTCCTCGTGATCGTGTGGATCAGCATCAACGTGGCCGCCGCCGCGCTGCGCTTCGACCCGTACCCCTTCATCCTCCTCAACCTGGCCTTCTCGACGCAGGCCGCCTACGCCGCCCCCCTCATCCTGCTGGCCCAGAACCGCCAGGACCAGCGGGACCGGGCTCAGGCCGAGCGTGACCGGGAGGTGACGGCCCGCACCCAGGCCGAAGCCGAATTCCTGGCTCGGGAGATCGTGTCGGTGCGCCTGGCCCTGGCCGGCATGCCCACCTCCGACGACCTCAGCGAGCTGGTCGAGCGCCTGGTGGAAGCCGTGCAGGGGTCGTCGTCGGGCGACCCGGGTGACGGCGGGCCGTCCCCGGCTGCCGTCCCCGAACCGCAGCCCTGAGCTCCGGCACCGGCGCGCCGGCGCCGGTCACGCTGGCGGCCCGCTCAGGCCGGGTCGGGGGCGACGCGGACCACGTAGGTGCGGGTCTCGGCCGCCACCGTGTCCCACGGGCGGCCGAAGGTGCAGCGGACCGTGGCCACGCCCTCGGTGGGGGCGCTCAGGCGGACCCGGTGGCGGGGCGGGTCGTTGGGGTCGAACCGCTCGTCCAGGACCCGAAGAGGCCCGTCGGCCACTACCACGCGCCACACGTGACCGGGCCGGGGGGCCACCGGCAGGCGGATCTCGAATGTCGCACCGGGGCGCACCCGCACAGTCTTGGCCGGGTGCTCGACGCCGGCGTCGCCGGCGGCCGCCGGACCCGTGCCGGCCTGGGCCGCCGCCCGGGCGGCGGCCGCCCGCCGGGCCTGCTGCTCGGCCACAGTGGGCCGGCGCTCCCGCTCGGGGTCCCAGCCCGGCGGGGGGGCGCTGGGCGCTTCGGCCACCCAGATCCAGCCGTCGTGCTCCTCCACCCGGTGGACCGGGAGGTAGCCCGGCCTGAGCTTCCACAGGTTCTCGGGCCGGGCGTCGGCCGCGGGGACGACGTTCTCGCCGGTGTGGGGGTCGTACAGGTACAGGTGGTAGGGGCAGCGCAGTCGGCCGTCGAAGAAGCTGGCGTCCATGAGGTCGGTGCCCTGGTGGGGGCACCGGCTGGCGAAGGCCACCACCTCGCCCCCGCTCAGCCGGGTCAGGATCAGCTGGCTCGTGCCCACCGACACCAGGCGGAGTGCAGGTTCCTGGGGGGTACCGGGCGGGCACTCGGCGCTGGGCAGGGCGCGGACCATGCCGCCGTCGTCGCTCACCGGGGCGAGCGTAACGCCGGCGCCGTACGCTGACCGGTCGCCCATGAGCCCGCCCTCCACCCGGCCGCCGCCCCCGCCCCCCGCCCGAGGGGGCGGCGCCCGGCGCCGGCGAGGGCAGCGGCGGGTGACCTCACGGGTGCGGGTGCCGTTGGCCCTGTTGAGCGTGGCGCTGGCCTACGGGACGGCCGGGTACATGGTGATCGAGGGCTTCGGGTTCGTGGACGCCCTGTACATGACGGTGACCACGCTGACCACGGTGGGCTTCGGCGAGGTGCACCCGTTGGGGACGGGCGGGCGGTTGTTCACCATCAGCCTGATCGTGCTCGGCATGGTGGCGGTGTTCGACCTGCTCGCCGTCTTCAGCACCCTGTTGGCCAGTGGCCGGCTCTCCCGGTCCGCGGAGAGGAGGGCCATGCAGCGACGCATCCGTGACCTGCGGGACCACTACGTGATCTGCGCCTATGGCAGGGTGGGGCGGGCGGCGGCCGACGAGCTGACCCGCCAGGGCGCCGACGTGGTGGTGGTGGAGGTCCAGGCCGCCCTCGAGCCGCGACTGGTGGAAGCCGGCGTGCCCTACGTCATCGGCGACCCCAGCGAGGAGTCGGTGCTGGAGGAAGCCGGGATCGGCCGGGCCCGGTCGCTGCTGTGCGCGGTGGACTCCGACGTCGTCAACGTGTACATCACCCTCACCGCCCGGGCCATGCACCCCGACCTGTTCATCATCGCCCGGGCGTCGCGGCCCGAGTCGGCGGACAAACTGCGCCGGGCGGGCGCCAACCGGGTGGTGTCGCCCTACGCGGTGAGCGGCGTGCGCATGGCGTCCATGGCGCTGCAGCCCGCCGTCCTGGAGCTGATCGACATGGTGCGGGTGGCGCCCGACCTGCGCATCGAGGAGCTGGTGCTGGGTGCCGGGTCGGTCCTCGTGGACCGGACCGTCCAGGAGGTGTGCGCCCCCTACGACGGCCTCATGCTGCTGGCCGTGCGCCGCCCTGACGGGGAACTCCTCATCCCGCCCCGGGCCGACACCGTCCTCGGGCAGGACGACGTGGTCATCGCCGTCGGCTCCGCGACGGCGTTGTCGGCGTTGGCTCGGGAGGCGGGCTGAGGGGCCGGGCGTCGGCACCGGCCGGCCCGGTGCCGGTGTCCGGGCCGCCGGCCCGGCCGTCGGCGGGGGCGGCGGTCCCGGCGCGCCCGTAGGAGAGCCAGGCGTCCTGGGCCGACCGGTCGGGGCTCGAGCCGGCGGGAACGCCGGCCCGCGAGACGTCGGTGGGCGCAGGAACCCGCTCGGAACCGGGGGCCGGGGCGGGGGCGCGCGTGGGGCCGGCTGCGGCGGCGGAAGCCTCGGCCCCCCGGGGAGGGGGCGGTGGGCCCTGAGCCGGAGGCACGGGGGTGGTGGCGCCCGGCGCGGGCTCCTGGGCCCGGGGGGCCGGCGCTTCCCGCCGCGAGGGTGCCGCCGAACGGGTCGGTGCCGCGCTGTCCCCCCTGTCGGCGTCCCCGCTGTGGGCGGTCGTGGCGGCGTCGGCATCCCTATGCCGGGCGCGCCGGCGGTGGCGCTTCCGGCGGTGGTCGCCCTGGCGCTCCAGCTCGGCGTTCAGCTCGGCGCCCGCCACCACTGCGAGGGCCGACAGGTACAGCCACAACAGCAGGACCACCACCCCGCTGAACGACCCGTACACCTTGTTGTACGAGTTGAGGCTGGTCACGTAGAACGAGAAGGCGAGCGACCCCGCCAGCCACACGAGGGTGGCGAGGATGCCTCCGGGACTGACCCAGGCGAAGCGAGGGGAGCGGCGGTTGGGGCCGAAGGTGTAGAAGGAGGCGAACAGCAGCGACAGGGCGCCCAGCCCCAGCACCCACCGCAGGATCGTCCACACCACGACGAAGACCGAGCCGGTACCGAGGGGCAGGTGGTCGCCCAGCCCGTTGCCGAGGGGCTTCCCGAACACGATCAGGGTGGTGGCCACCCCGCCCAGCACGGCGGCCAGCGCCATGAGGAGCAAGGCTCGCAGGCGGGCCGCCACCAGCGTGCGCTCCTCGGCCACGTCATAGGCCACGTCCATGCCCCGCTGGAGGGCCACCATCCCGGCCGAGGCGCTGGAGAGGGCCAGCACCAGGCCGATCAGGGTGGCCAGGAGCGACCCGCGCGACGACTTGTCGCTGGCCCCCTTCACCGCCCCCACGAGGGCGTCGGAGGCGCTGCCGGGGAGGGCGCTGCGGATGGCCCTCTGGATGTCGGCCACCACGCTGGGGCCGGCGTGGGCCAGGCCCAGGACTCCGACGGCGGCGATGATGGCGGGGAACACCGCCAGGAACCAGTAGAAGGCCATGCCCGCCGACACCAGGGTGGCCTTGTCGGTCTTGAACTCGTGGGCCGCCCGGCGGACGCTCTGCTTCCAGTCGGGGCCGCTGAGCTGGGCCGGGGAACGTGGCGACGACGTCGACGTCTGCGAGGGCACCGGCGTCTTGGTCTCGGTCATGCGGCCGTCACCACCTGCTGCGGCACGAGGGGGGCATCGCCCAGGCCTACCCTCAGGGGACGCCCGGAAACGACCCTCCCCGCGGCGGCGGGCGGGCGGACGGGGCCGGCGGGCCGGCGCCGTCTCCTAGGCTGCCGGTCGTGGCCGACCGGGTGCTCAGCGGGCGCTACCGCATCGTTCGCCACCTGGCCCGCGGCGGCATGGCCGAGGTGTACCTGGCCCGCGACCAGCTCCTCGACCGCCAGGTGGCGGTCAAGGTGCTCTTTCCCGAGCTGGCGGGCGACGCGTCGTTCGTGGAGCGCTTCCGGCGCGAGGCCCGGGCGGCGGCGGGCCTCAACCACCACAACATTGTCTCCGTCTACGACTTCGGGGAGGACGAGGGCTCGTACTTCATCGTGATGGAGTATGTGGACGGCGAGACGCTGCGCGACGTCATCCGCAGCGAGGGACCGCTCCCGCCCCGCCGGGTGGCCGAGATCGGGGCCGACGTGGCCGCCGCCCTCGACGTCGCCCACCTGCACCGGATCTACCACCGTGACGTGAAGCCCGGGAACGTGCTCCTGGCGGGCGGGGTCGACGGCACGGTGAAGGTGGCCGACTTCGGGATCGCCCGGGCCGGCGACCCCCGGGAGAGCCTCACCCAGACAGGAGCGGTGATGGGGACCGCCACCTACCTGTCGCCCGAGCAGGCTCAGGGCCACGACATCGACGCCCGCAGCGACCTCTACTCCCTCGGCGTCGTGCTCTACGAGATGGCCACCGGGCGCCCGCCGTTCGCGGGGTCGAGCCCGGTGGCCATCGCCTACCAGCACCTCACCGAGGTACCGCTGCCTCCGTCCGCCCACACCCCCAGCGTGCCGAGCGCGCTCGACGCGGTGGTGCTCCAGGCCATGGCCAAGGACCCGGCCGACCGCCAGGCGTCGGCCGAGGAGCTGCGGGCCCAGCTGCTGGCGGTGGCGGGCACGGCCGACGGCGCCGAGCCGACGGTGGCCGTTCCCGCCACCACCACCGCCGCCGCCGCTGCCGCTGCCGCCGGTACCGTCGTCCTGCCGGCGGCCACCGGTGCGCCGGCTGCGGCCGAGCCCACCGGCGTCCTGACGGGCCCGGCCGCCGGTCGCCGCCCGGCCACGCCCCCCGATGTCTACCGGCGCCGGCGGCTGGTGATCGGGCTGGCGGTGCTGGCCGTGCTGGTCGTGGTCGGCCTGATCGCCCTGTTGGCCCGGGGCGGGACGTCGCAGGCCACCGTCCCCTCGGTGGTGGGCTTGGCCGTCGACGACGCCCGGGCCTCGGTGGCCAGGGCGGGGCTGTCGTCGGCGGTGGAGGAGCAGGCCAACCGGCCCGGCGATCCCACCAAGGTGGCCGAGCAACGACCGGCCGCCAGCCTGCGGGTGAAGCGCACGACGGTGGTCACCCTCGTGGTGCCCGGGCCCACCACCACGACCACCACGCCGGCCACGACCCGGCCTCCCACCACCCGCCCCCCGGCCACCAC
>JBHELO010000123.1:0-6456 GCA_046263055.1 Acidimicrobiales bacterium
GGGGTGGGGAGCTTCCCTGCGGCCTTCTTCTCCTGGCTAGCTGCAGCGGCATCCTCGAGCTGATCGCGGACCCACGCCAGGCTGTCGACGTCTCCCATGTGGCGCTCCCAACCGGCTAGCGCATCATCCAGAACCGGTTGACTCTCAGCCCAGCCGAGCACCTCAACGGTCACGGCGCCATCGTTCAATAGGCCACCTGGTGCTTGCTCGCTCCCCGAGCCGGCCGCCGGCCGCTGCCCTTGTGGTTCGCGCCGAATGTAGATCTCCTTCGTGTCCCTGATCCAACGCAGGCTGAATAGGGCCGCGGGGTCGGACCTGTCGCGCCATTCGAGACCGTAGGTAGCCTCCGGCGACTCGCGGCGGTCCGGACGGTCTTCGTAGAACCGGTCCACGTTCATCGCCAACACACTGATTCGGGCGGCCTGCGCCTATCGCCGGCTCTTGCCGAGCGGTCCTGGCTGCCAACGAACCGCGGCATCAGCTCCAGCATCACACAGGGGACGGCGAAGGTGCCGGGTCTGTTGGTCTGCAGACGTAGGGATTTCGCCTAGTTCACACGTTGGCGGGGAGGAGGCGGGAGAAGTTCTCGAAGAACACGAAGAGGACGAGCAGGAAGACCGGTGTGGCGATCAGGTACGCGGGCCAGCGGCGCCAGGAGCGGGCGAGCCACCAGGCGGCGGCCCAGATGAGGGCGGCCAGGGCGCCCCAGGCGATGGCCGGGCCCTTGGAGGTCGGGGCGCCCGACAGGCCGGCCAGCTGGGGCCGGGGCCGTGGGGCCGTGTCGGTGGCGGCCGGGGCGGGCCGCGCCGGCGCCACCGGCGACGCCAAGGTGGCCACCACGATGAGGCGCTGAGCGGCGCTGTACTTGGGGTTGCACGTGGTGAGCGTCAGGCGGTCGTCGGGGGTGGGATCGAGCACCGACACCTCGGTGGGCGCAACCACCTTGGATTCCGACACCTCGTAGCGGAACGTGCCCGTCGGGGTGCGCACGGTGATGGGGTCGCCCTTCTCCAGCTCGTCGAGGCGGTTGAACGGCGCCCCGTAGGTCGTGCGGTGCCCGGCGATGGCGACGTTGCCGTGCTGGCCGGGCATCGGGGTGTCGGGGTAGTGACCCGGGCCCTTCTTGAGGTCCTCGGTGCCGACCCCTTCCACCACGAACTTGTCCAAGCCGATCCTGGGGGCGGTGATCTCGGCCACTGCGTCGCCCAGGGCGGGAGGCTCGGTGTCGGGCGGGGCGCTGGTGGGGGCCCCGCCGGCGACGGTGGGAGGTACCGCCAGCGATCGGGAGAACTGGTTCTTGAGGGCCTTCTGGTCCCGCCGCTCGGCGATGCCGGTGCCCCACAGCTCGAATGCGACGAAGAGGAAGATGAGCACCCCGGCGGCGATGGACGTCTTCCCCACACCCCGGACGACCCGGCGGAAGGTGACGAGGCGCTCGCCGGGCCCGACCGGGCCCCGCCGGCGGCCGAACCCCCCCGTCGGCCGGCGACCGCTTGGACCTTCCCGGCGGCGCGCCGGTACCGTGGAGACGGTCGCCATGGGCCTCATCGTACGCTTCCGCTCTGCGGTCTCCCTGCTCGGTCGCTTCCCCGCCCTGGCCGGTGTCGACCTCGACGTCGCCCCTGGCGAGGTGGTCCTGTTGCACGGTCCCAACGGCGCCGGCAAGACCACGCTGCTGCGGGCGTGCGCCGGCCTGGTGGCAATCGGCGCCGGTGACGCCGAGGTCCTGGGGCACGATCTCCGGGACGACCGGCGGGCGGTTCGCCGCCGGGTGGGCCTCCTGGGCCACGCCGCGGGCCTCTACGACGACCTGACGGTGGAGGACAACCTGCGCTTCGCGGCGAGGGCGGCCGGGCGCCCGGCCGCCGCCGCCGCCGACGCCATGGCGCGCCTCGGCCTGGACGGGCGCCTGCGCCGGGTGCCGGTGGGCCGGCTGTCGGCCGGCCAGCGGCGGCGGGCGGCGGTGGCCGCAGTGGTGGCCCGCCGGCCCGAGCTGTGGCTGCTCGACGAGCCCCACGCCGGCCTCGACGCCGCTGGCCGGGACCTGCTCGACGCCATCGTGGCCGAGGCCGCCGCCGCCGGGGCCACCGTGCTCCTGGCGTCCCACGAGCTCGAGCGGGCCGCTGCCATGGCCGGCCGTCGGGTGGGCGTGGTGGGTGGCCGGGTGGTCGGCGGGACCCTGCCCGCCGGCGGGCCGGCGGGCGCCGCCCCCGCCCCCGCCGCCCCCGCCGCCGCGGCGAGCGCCCCCGCTCCCACCGGGCGCGGTGGCCCGGGCACCGGGCCGCAGGCCGCCGCGGGGCCGCTGGAGGCCGCGGTCACCGGCCGGGCGCCGGGCGCCGCCGGCCCCATTCCGAAGGCGCGGGCCGCCAGTGTGGCGTGACGCCGGCCTGGTCGTGGCCAAGGACCTGCGGGTGGAGGCCAGGTCGAGGGTGACCACCAACCAGGTGGTGCCGTTCGCGATGCTCGTGCTCATCCTGTTCGCGTTCGCCCTCGACCCCGACCGGGGCATCCTCAGCCGGGCCGCGCCCGGCCTGTTCTGGGTGACCGTGTTGTTCTCGGCCGTCCTCGCCATCTCCCGGTCGTTCGCCATCGAGGCCGACGACGATGCCCGTGACGCCCTGCGGCTGTCAGGCCTCGACGGCGCCGGCATCTTCGTGGGCAAGGCGGCGGCGGTGGCCGTCCAGCTCCTGGTGCTGGAGGCGGTGCTGGCCGCCGGGGTCGTCGTGCTCTACGACCTGTCCCTCCACGGCGCCGCCGTCCTGGCCCTGGTGTGCCTGCTGGCCACGGTGGGCATCGCCGCCAGCGGGGTGGTCTACGGCGTGGTGGCGGCAGGGCTGCGGGTGCGCGACACGCTGCTGCCCCTCCTGGTGCTCCCTGTCCTGGCGCCCGTCCTTCTGGCCGCGACCCGGGCCAGCGAGGCCGCCCTGGCCTCCACCCCGGCCGACGCCTGGCCGTGGGTCCGCCTCCTCGGGGTGTTCGCCGCCATCTACTCGGTTTTCGGGGTGGTGGCCTTCGGGCCCCTGCTCGAGGAAGCGTGACGCGGGCCCGATGACCACCGGTTCCCGTTCCACCCGCATCCTCGGCGTCCTGGCCCTGGCCGGCCTGGCCCTCACCACCTGGCTGGCGCTGGTCGTGAGCCCGCCCGACGTCAACCAGAAGGACGCCGTCCGCCTGCTCTACCTCCACGTGCCCACCGCCTGGCTGGCCATGTACGTGTCCTTCGGCGTCACGAGCCTGGCCAGCGTGTTCTACCTGTGGCACCGGACCCGCTCCCGGTTCTGGGACCTGGTGGCCGGGGCGTCGGCCGAGATCGGTGTGCTGTTCCTCGGGCTCACCCTGGCGGTCGGCTCCATCTGGGGACGGACGACGTGGGGTGTGTGGTGGACCTGGGACGCCCGCCTGACCACCACCGCCGTCCTCTTCGTGCTGTACCTCGGGTACCTGGCGGTGCGCCGAGTCCCCGCCGACCCCGAGGTGCGCTCCCGGCGGGCCGCCATCGTGGCTCTGGCCGCCTTCGTGGACGTGCCCATCGTGCACCAGTCGGTGGAGTGGTGGCGCACCCTGCACCAGCCGGCGTCCATCCTGGACGAGCGGCGGCTCCTCGACCCCCAGATCCACGGGTCCATGGCATGGACGCTGCTGGTGGGTGTCCTCGCCTTCACCCTGCTGTACGCCTGGCTCCTGGTCCACCGCGTGCGCCTGGCCCGCCTGGAGGAGGGGGCCGAGGACCGTCGCCTGGAGGAGGCCCTGGCCGAGCGCCGGGCGGAGGGGGCGGACGCCCTCCCCGCCGGGGCAGACCTGGCCGACCTCGTCGCCGAGGGCGCCCGGTGACCGACGCGCCCTACGTGGTCGGGGGGTACGTCCTGACCGGGGTGGCATTGGCCGCCTACGTCGGTCGGCTCTGGGCCCGGGCCCGCTCCCTCGCCCGCCCCGAGTCGCCGGCCGACCCCCCGGTCCCGGCCGGCTCCCCGGCCCGGGCCGGTGCGGCCCGGCCCGGCGGCGGGGGCCTGGGCCCCGGCACGGCCGCCGCCGTCCCCGGGGCGTCCGCCGCCACCCCTCCGACCGCCGGCGGCTCTCCCGCCACCGCGCCGCCCGCCACCGCGCCGGCCGGTGACGAGGCCGGGGAGGCGGGATGACGACCGCCACGCGCCAGCGGCGCCGGCTGTGGCTGGCCGGCGCGGTGGTCGCGGTCGCCCTCGGCTTCATCCTGTTCCAGGGCCTGGGTAACGCCACCGTGTACTTCCGCACGGCCGACGAGGCGGTGGCCCAGCGCCAGTCCCTCGGCACCCGCCGGTTCCGCATCGAGGGGACGGTCGTGGACGGCAGCGTGGCCGAGTCGGCCGGCAACGTCGCCTTCCGCATCGAGAGCAAGGGCGTCCAGGTCCCGGTGTTGCACCAGGGTGACCCGCCGCAGCTGTTCAAGCCCGGCATCCCCGTCGTGCTGGAGGGCCACTTCTCGGGCGCCACCTTCGACAGCGACCGCATCCTCGTCAAGCACTCCGAGACCTACGTGGCCCAGCACCCCGAGCGGGTCACCACCACCCTGCCCACGTCCGCCCCGTGAACGCCGTCCTGGGCACGGCCGGGGTGGCCCTGGGCCTGGCCGCCGCCGTCCTCGGTGCCGCCACCCTGGTGTTGGGCCTGCGACGGGGCGACCCCCGCCTCCTGCGGGCCGGGTCCCGCTACGTGTGGCTGATCCTGGGCGGCGCCGTCCTGGCCGCGGCGGCCATGGAGTCGGCCTTCGTGGGCCACGACTTCACCCTGAAGTTCGTGGCCGACAACGGCAGCCGGGAGACACCGCTCCTGTTCACCGTCACGGGCATGTGGTCGGCCCTCGAAGGGTCGATCGTGCTGTGGTCGCTGATCCTGGCCGGTTACCTGGCGGTCATGGTCCACCACTTCCGCTCCCGGGCCACCGACTCCCTCGTGGCCTGGGCGACGCTCACCGGCTTCGGGGTGGCCGCCTTCTTCTTCGGCCTCATGGCCGGCCCCGCCAACCCGTTCAAGGTGCTGTCGGGCACCACGCCCGTCGATGGCCAGGGGCCGAACCCGCTCCTGCAGAACCACCCGCTGGTGGCGTTCCACCCGCCCATGCTCTACCTGGGATTCGTCGGGTTCACCATCCCCTTCGCCTTCGCGGTGGCCGCCCTGGTCACCGGGCGGGTGGGCGAGGGATGGCTGGTGGAGACCCGGCGGTGGACGCTCTTCGCCTGGGGCTTCCTCACCGTGGGCATCGTGTTGGGCGCCTGGTGGTCCTACGAGGTCCTCGGGTGGGGCGGCTACTGGGCGTGGGACCCGGTGGAGAACGCCTCGTTCATCCCCTGGCTCACGGCCACCGCCTACATCCACTCGGTGATGGTCCAGGAGCGGCGAGGGATGCTGCGGGTCTGGAACCTGTCGCTGCTCGTGTCGACGTTCTCCCTGACCATCCTGGGCACCTTCCTCACCCGCTCGGGAGTCCTCGACTCGGTCCACGCCTTCACCGAGTCGTCCATCGGCCCCGCTCTGCTCGCCTTCTTCGCCCTGGTGGTGGGCGTGTCCATCGCCCTCATCGGCTGGCGGGGCGACCGCCTGCGCTCACCCGGCGCCATCGACTCGCCGGTCTCCCGGGAGGGCGCCTTCCTGGCCAACAACGTGGCCTTCGCCGCCTTCGCGTTCGTGGTGCTGCTGGGCACCGTCTTCCCCCTCATCGCCGAGGCCGTCAACGGCGACCGCCTCTCGGTGGGGGCGCCCTACTTCAACCGCATGACCGCCCCGGTGGGCTTCACCTTGCTCTTCCTCATGGCCGTGGCCCCCGCCCTGCCCTGGCGCAAGGCGTCGGGCGAGCTCCTGCACCGCCGCCTCCTGTGGCCGGCGTGGGCCGCCACCCTCGTGGTGGTGGCGTGCGTGGTGGCCGGGCTGCGAGGGTTCGCCCCCCTCCTCGCCTTCTGGCTGGGGGCGTTCGCGGCGGGCGCCGCCGTGCGCCAACTGGTGATCTCGGCGCGGGCCGCCCGCCGCCAGGGGAGCCCCCCGTGGCGAGGGCTGCTGGGCCGGGCCAACGGCGGCATGGTGGTGCACATCGGCGTGGTGGTGATCGCCGTGGCCTTCGCCGCCAGCCATTCGTACGGCCAGCGCCACGAGTTCCGCCTGGACCCGGGCCAGACCGCCCACCTGGGCGGGCACTCCATCACCTACCTGGGCACGACCACGGTGCAGCATGCCAACAAGCAGACCCTGTCGGCCCGCGTACGCGTCGACGGCGGCCACGTGTACGAACCGGCGCTGCAGCAGTTCCCGTTCGCCTCCCAGGCCATCGGGTCGCCGTCGGTACGGGTCGGCATCCTGGACGACGTGTACCTCACCCTGGTCGCTGCGCCCGAAGGCGACACGGCCGCCGCCGTGGTGGGGATCAACGTCCAGCCCCTCATCGCCTGGCTGTGGATCGGCGGTGGCCTGATGGGGTTCGGGACGTTCCTG
>JBHELO010000124.1:0-8571 GCA_046263055.1 Acidimicrobiales bacterium
CCACCCGCCACCCGGCCGCCAGCCGCCAACCGGCCCGCAGGCGGCGGTCAGCGGCGCCGGCGGGCTCGCCCGTGCCGGCGGGCGTCGGCCGCCTCCCACGCCGTCCCGACCACGGCGGCGGCGGTCAGCGCCACCGAAAGGGCCCTGCGGGCTCCGCCGACCGGCCGACCTCGCCCTGGTGCCGACGGGGTCGCGGCGCCCGCCGCCGGCGCCCTCGCGGTTGCCCCGCCGGCCCCCGCCGGCACGGGCGCCCCCGCCGGCCCCTTCCACCGCCGCCCGGTGGCCACCAGGGCGGCGGCGGTGGCGGCCAGCAGGGCCACCGGCCACCACGACCTCGACCCGGCGGCATCGGCCGGAACGGCCCGGTGCGGCGGCCCGCTCAGCGCCGTCGGGGAGCCGGGAGCGGCCGCCCCCGGTTGACCGCCGCCCCCCGCGCCCGGGGCTGCGGGCGCCGCCGGGGTCTCGTCGGGTCGCACCGTGAACAGGGTCGAGCGGAGGCCGAGGCGGGCGGCGGCGGTGATGCCGTCCACCGTCGTCGTCCCTGCCGGACCGTCCACCGCCACCTCCAGGGCCCGGCCCGACGGCCCCGTCCGGGTCACCCGCAGGGCGGTGGGCAGGCCGGCGTAGCCCAGGCGGGCGGCCACGTCGTCGGCGCTGAGGCGCACCGTCCACGGCCCCGGGTCGTCGGTGGCATAGGGGGCCGACCGCAGGTAGGGCGTGCCCGACCCGTCGGTGCCGAACCCCTCCTCGGGGGTGGCCGAGACGCCCCCGCCGTTGGCCGAGTAGACGGTGTCGGCCAAGGCTCCGCCGTAGGTCAGGACCTGGCCGGCGGTGGCCGCCACCGCCGCGTCCATGGCCCCGTACTCGGCCGTGCGGCCCAGGTAGACCTGGCAGTGGTCGTCGTCGCACAAGGTGCCGCCGCCGGCCACGGCGCGCAGGGCGTACGTCCGGGCGGCGATGGCCTGGGCCCGCAGAGCGGCCGCCGGCCACCCCGGGTCCCGGATCTCGCCCATGCCCCGCAGGTAGTCCTCCACCCCCACCTGGTCGACGACGGTCATCGAGGTGCCATCGGGGGCGGCCGCCGCCTGCAGGAGCCCCCGGTAGGTGCGGTCGCGCGCTTCCACCGTGGTCGACCCGCCGGGGGCGGGGACCGCCCACAGGCTGCGGGTGGCATCGGCCGCGGGCGGCGGCGCCGGCGCCATGGTGGTGGTCGGGGCCGGTGCGCCGGCAGGCGGGGCGACGGCCGGCGGCGCCGGCGCAACGGTGGTGGCGGTGGTCGGCGCCGTCGTGGCGGGCGGTCGGGTGGTACTCGTGGTCGTGCTGGGTGCCGTGGTGGTCGTGGTTGTGGAGGCGGCGCCCGCCGGGGGCGCCACGAAGGCGGCGAGTCCCGGGGACGGGCCGACCGGGGCGTCGGGCCCGGCCACCTGGGCCCGGTAGTGGCCGCCGGCCAGGGTGATGGACACCCGCCCGCCGGGAGGGACCGAGACCGGGAAGCCGGCCCCCGGGTGGCCGCCGGGGTCGTCGGTGACCTGCCCGCCGGCGGGGAAGGCCACCACGGTGGTCGGCCCGCCGCCGGCCAGCACCGTCACGCGGACCGTCCCGCTGGCCGTGGACGGCGTGGTGCCCGGGTAGAACTGGGAGAGGATATCGGGGGTGGAAGCCCCGGC
This sequence comes from Acidimicrobiales bacterium, assembly GCA_046263055.1. Taxonomy (GTDB): domain Bacteria; phylum Actinomycetota; class Acidimicrobiia; order Acidimicrobiales; family AC-14; genus DATAQC01. The sequence goes on from JBHELO010000124.1 coordinate 1,668, forward strand.
GGCGGCCATGGTGCGGGCCCCCTCCTGGGCCATGCCGACCCCGTGCCCGTCGCCCCGCCCGTCGATCACCACGAACGGCGCCTGAGCCCCGTCCGCCACACCCGCCCGCGCCGCCGGCCCGGGGCCGCCGGCCAGCAGGGCCAGCGCCAGGGTCAGCAGGGCGGCGCGCGCCGCGCCGACCCTGGTCACCGCTGCCGCCCCGCGCCGAGCTCGCCTCGCCGAATGACCCACCGCCGTCCACGCTAGCGGTCGCCTGGGGCGTCGGATGCCGGGCCCCCGGCCGACTATCCTGGCTGACCATGTACGCGGTGATCGCCACGGGCGGCAAGCAGTACCGGGTGGCCGAGGGCGAGCGGCTCGACGTCGAGCGCCTGGGCACCGGGGAGGGCGAGGTCACCTTCGCCCCGTTGCTGGTGGTGGACGGGGACTCGGTCCTGACCGGGCCCGGCGGCCTGGCCGGCGCCTCGGTGACGGCCCGGGTCGTCGGCGAGTCGGCGGGGCCCAAGATCCGGGGCTTCACCTACAAGTCCAAGACCAACAACCGCCGCCACTGGGGTCACCGCCAGCACTACGCCACCATCGAGATCACCGGCATCACCGCCGGCAGCCAGGGCTGAGGGGAGGGACAGGTGTCCAAGACCAAGGGTGGCGGATCCACCCGCAACGGCCGTGACTCGGCCGCCCAGCGCCTGGGCGTGAAGGTGTTCGACGGCGGCGTGGTGCAGCCCGGCACGATCATCGTCCGCCAGCGGGGCACCCACTTCCACCCCGGCGAGCTGGTCGGGCGGGGCGGGGACGACACCCTCTTCGCCATGGCGCCCGGCACCGTCCGCTTCGGGCACCGGCGGGGCCGGCGCCTGGTGGACGTCGTGCCCCCCGCCCCCTCGGCGCCCGCCGCCACCTCGTAGGCTGCCGGCTGGGCACCCGCCCGGCGGGCCCTATCCTTCGTCGCCGTGGCCGGGTTCGTGGACGAGGCCTCGGTGTGCCTCACCGGCGGGGACGGCGGCGCCGGATCGGCCTCGTTCCGCCGTGAGGCCCACGTGCCCCGGGGCGGTCCCGACGGGGGCGATGGCGGCAAGGGCGGCGACGTGTGGCTGGTGGCCGACCCGGAGGTGGCGTCCCTCGCCGCCTTCGCCGACCACCCCCACCGCCGGGCGGCCAAGGGCACCCACGGCATGGGCAAGGCCCGCCACGGCACCGCCGGCGCCGCCCTGCGGGTGCCGGTGCCGGAGGGCACCGTCGTGCGCGACGTTGACGGGCGGGTGGTGGCCGACCTGGTGGCGGCGGGCGACGCGGTGCTGGCCGCCCGGGGGGGGCGGGGTGGGCGCGGCAACGCCCGCTTCCTCTCCAACCGCCGGCGGGCGCCGGCCTTCGCCGAGCAGGGCGAGACCGGCGAGCAGCGCTGGCTGCGCCTGGAGCTGAAGCTCATGGCCGACGTGGCCCTGGTGGGCTTTCCCAACGCCGGCAAGAGCACGCTCATCTCCCGCATCTCGGCCGCCCGGCCCAAGGTCGCCGACTACCCGTTCACCACCCTCGAACCCCACCTGGGGGTGGTGCGGGTGGGCGATCGGGAGCTGGTGGTGGCCGACGTTCCCGGCCTCATCGAGGGGGCCAGCGAGGGCAAGGGCCTGGGCCACCAGTTCCTGCGCCACGTCGAGCGGGCGCGGGTCCTGGTGGTGCTCGTGGACCTGGCGCCCGCCTCGGGCGTCCGCCCCTCCCGGCAGGAGCGGACCCTGCTCGACGAGCTGGGCCGCCACCAGCCCGACCTCCTGGCGCGACCCCGCCTGGTGGTTGGGGCCAAGGCCGACGTGGCCACTGAAGCCTGGGACGGCTCCCGCATCTCGGCCGTCACCGGCGCCGGGCTGCCCGAGCTCCTGGGCCGCATGGCCGACCTGGTGGCGGAGGCACGGGCCGCCCGGCCCGCCCCCGAGGCCTACGTCGTCCACCGTCCAGAACCCGAGGGGGTGCGGGTGGAGCGGGCCGACGACGGCGCCCTGGTGGTGCACGGGGCGGCCGCCCAACGGGCGGTGGCGGTCAGCGACCTCACCGACGCCGCCGCCCTGGCCTTCGTGCACGAGCGCCTTCAGCGGGCGGGCGTGGACCGGGCCCTGGCCCGGGCCGGGGCCCGGGAGGGCGACGAGGTCCGGGTGGGCGCCTTCGCCTTCGAGTACCGCTCGGGAACCGGCGGCCTGGACGACGCCTCGGCGGCCGGCGGCCGGGGTGGTGGCCGGGCCGGCGCCCGGCGGCGCACCGCGGGTGAGCGCAAGGCGGGGGGCGGGCGACAGGGGGGCCGGCGCTGATCGTCGTGGCCAAGGTCGGCACCTCGTCGATCACCGACGCCCGGGGCGAGGTGGCGAGGGATGCCGTCGACAAGCTGTGTGCCGACGTGGCCGGCCTCCGGGGTCAGGGCCACCGGGTCGTGATTGTCACCTCGGGGGCCATCGCCGCCGGTCTGCCCGCCCTGGGCCTGGGCGGCGCCCGCCCGACCGACGTGGCCACCCTCCAGGCGGTGTCGGCGGTGGGCCAGAGCCGGCTCATGCGGGTGTACGACGACCTGCTGGGCGGCCGGGGCCTGGTGGGAGGCCAGGTGCTGCTCGCCCCGCTGGACTTCGTCCACCGGTCCCAGTACCTGCACGCTCGCGGCACCCTCACCCGCCTGCTCGACCTGGGCGTGGTCCCTGTGGTCAACGAGAACGACGCGGTGGCCGACGACGAGATCCGCTTCGGTGACAACGACCGCCTGGCCGCCCTGGTGGCCAACCTGGTGTCGGCCGACGTACTGGTGCTGCTCACCGACGCCCCCGGCCTGCTCGACCGCGACCCCCGGATCCACGAGGACGCCTCGCTGATCGAGGAGATCGTGGAGGTGGACCACGAGCTCGAGGTCCTGGCCGGAGGCCCGGGGTCCGAGCGGGGGAGCGGCGGCATGGCGTCCAAGCTGGCGGCGGCCAAGATGGCGGCCTGGTCGGGCGTGCGCACCGTCATCGCCGCCGCCGGCCGCCCGGCGGTGCTCGACGGGGCGGTCAACGGGACGGCCGGCGTCGGCACCGTCGTCCATCCCCGGAGCCGCCGGCTGCCGGCCCGCAAGCTGTGGATCGCCTTCGCGGTGGGGGCGTCGGGCACGGTGGTGGTGGACGACGGGGCCCGCCGGGCCCTGGTCGACCGCCGCTCGTCGCTGTTGCCGGCCGGCGTCGTGGGCGTGTCGGGAGCGTTCGACGCCGGCGACGCGGTGGAGATCGCCGGGGCCGACGGGCGGGTGTTCGCCAAAGGCCTGGCCGGGGTGGGCGCCGACCTCCTCCGCCAGGTGGCCGGCCGGCGCACCGGCGACCTCCCCGAGGGCGCCCCCCACGAGGTGGTTCACCGCGACGACCTGGTGACGCTTCCCGGCTGACGCCGGATCGTCAGGAATCGTCAGCCGACCGTCAGCCGGTCGGCAGGACCGGGCGAGATGATGGCGCCAGCCATGCGACCCTTCCCCGCCCTCGCCGCCGCCGCTGCCGTCGTCACCCTGATGGGAGCCACCGCCACCGCCGCCGCCGGAGCCAGCGCCGGCCCGGGGTGGGCACCGGCCGACGACGCCGCTCGGGGCATCCACTACGACGGCCTGGTGCCGGGCGCGGCCACCGGCCCCTGCGGGGGCAAGCTGGCCCTGACCTCGGGCGACGGCTGCACCCACGGGCCCGACCCCGCCCCCGCCGGCGTGGACGTGCGAGCCCGCCAAGACGTCCCCGCCCTGGCCCCCACGGCCGCCGCCACCACCGTCTCGCCCACCGTGGCCTGCTACGGCGACGGCCAGTCCGGGCCCCGGGTGCAGCTCATGTACGCCCACGCCGCCAACGTGGCCGACCGCAGCGCCACCATGGCGCCGATCATCCGGCAGGTCGCCGCCCAGGTGGACGCCGTGTTCGTCACCAGCTCGGCCCAGACCGGCGGCGTGCGCCACGTCCGCTATGTCACCGGGTCGGGGGCGGCCTGCACCACCCCCACCGTCCTCAGCGTCACCCTGCCCACCGGCAGCGACGCCACCTTCACCGACACCATCAACGAGCTGCGCAACCAGGGGTTCTCCGCCTCCGACCGCAAGTACCTGGTTTGGGTGGACGCCGCCGTCTACTGCGGTATCGCCCAGGCCTACAACGACGACTCCGTCGACCGCGTCGGCGGGTCCAACTACAGCAACGGCCGGGCCACCGTGGCCGGTGAGGTGGCCCGGGTGGACAGCGGCTGCTGGGACCTCCCGGGCGGGTTGGTGGAGGCGCACGAGCTGATGCACACGTTGGGCGCGGTGCAGGCCAGCGCCCCCCACGCCACCGGGGCCCAGTACGGCCACTGCACCGACGACTACGACCGCATGTGCTACGACGACGGCTCGGGCAGGACCGTGACGGTCGTGTGCCCGAACGCCGTCCAGGAGCAGCTCTACGACTGCAACCACGACGACTACTTCTCGACGTCGCCGGCGGCCGGCTCCTACCTGGCCACCCACTGGGACACGGCAGAGAACGTCTTCCTGTCGGCCGCCGGCTCCGTGTCGTCCTGGGGCAGCAACATGGTCGGCCAGCTGGGGGATGCCACCACCACCGACCGCAGCGCCCGGGTCCAGAGCGGCGCCCCCACCGACGTGGTGGCGGTGGCCGGCGGCGGCTACCACAGCCTGGCCGTGCGGTCCGACCATTCGGTGGTGGCCTGGGGGTGGAACCCCTTCGGCGCGCTGGGCGATGGCACCGCCGTCGCCCGCACCACGCCGGTCACCGTGCCCGGCCTGTCATCGGTCGTCGCGGTGGCCGCCGGCGCCTACCACTCGGTGGCCCTCCGCTCGGACGGGACGGTGTGGAGCTGGGGCTTCAACGGCTACGGCGCCCTGGGGGACGGCACCACCACCACGCGTTACACCCCTGCGCAGGTCCCGGGGTTGACCGGCGTGGTGGCGGTGGCCGCCGGTGCCTTCCACACCCTGGCCGTCAAGAGCGACGGCACCGTATGGGCGTGGGGCTTCAACGCCTTCGGCCAGGTGGGCGACGGCACCGTGGTGTCCCGCACCCGGCCCGTCCAGGTCAGCGGCCTCTCCGGGGTCACCGCGGTGTCGGGCGGGGCGTACCACTCCCTGGCCCTTCGGGCCGACGGCACCGTGCGGGCGTGGGGCTGGAACGGCGTCGGCCAGCTGGGCGACGGCACCCTGACCGACCGCCACACGCCGGTGGCGGCCACCGGCGTGGCCGGGGTGCGGGGCATCGCCGCCGGGTACTTCCACAGCGTGGTGGTCACCACCGCTGACCGGGTGCTGTCCTGGGGGTCGAACCTGTACGGCCAGTTGGGCGACGGGACCCTCACCGACCGCCACACGGCGGTGACCTCGTCGGTTCCCGCCGCCGTCGCGGTGGCGGCCGGGGCGTACCACACGGTGGCCCTCGGGGTGGACGGGCGCTCCTCGGCCTGGGGCTACAACGGCGCCGGCCAGGTGGGCGACACCACCACCGCCAACCGGGCCACCGCCAACCGGGCCACCGCCACCCCGGTGGCCGGCGTCAGCACCGCCACGGTGGTGGCCGCCGGCGCCTTCCACACCCTCAGCGCCTGACCCCGCCGTCCCGTCGGCTGGCGGCGCCGTCAGCTCGGCGAGCGGAGTCCGCTGGCCGCTGTACCCACCGCCGACTCAGGTGGTCGGAAGCTCCCCGCCGCCCCCACCGCCGCCGGCGTCCACCTCGGCGTCCGGCCCGCCGGCCGGCGGCGGGCCGATCCCGAGCTGGGTGCGGATCTCGGCCAGCTTGGCCTGGGCCTCGGTGTTGACCGTCGCCTGCTCCACCTCGAGCATGCGGGTCTCCACCGACTGGCCGGTCAGCTCGGAGGTGCCCAGGGCCTTGGCGTAGCGGCCCTCGATCTTGGCCCGGATCTCCTCGAAGGTGGGCACGTCCTGACCTACCGCCTCGTTGAGCGACGCCATGGCCGAGTTGACCTGCTCCTGCATCTTGGCCTGGTCGAGCTGGCCCAGCAGCTTCTGGCGCTCGGCCAGCTTCTTCTGGAGAGCGGCCGAGTTCTGGGCCACCGCCGCCTTGGCCTGGTTGGCGGCCTGGGTGGCCTGGAGCAGGAGCTGTTTGAGCGACTCCACCTCCTTCTCGGTGCCCACCAGCCGGTTGGCGAAGGACTCGGCGGCCGACGTGTACTCGACGGCCTTGGCTGAGTCGCCCCTGCGGGTGGCGTCGTCGGCCATGGTGACGGCCTGGCGGGCCAGGCCGTTCTGCTTGGAGATCTCCTCGATGGCCCGGTTGAGGCGCATCTCCGTCTGCTTCTGGTTGGCGATCACGTTGGCCGCCTGCTGGACAAGGCGGCGGTGCTGGTCGTTGGCCTCGGTGATGGCCTGCTCGAGCTGCACCTTGGGATCGGCGGCCTCGTTGAACCGCCCGGTCAGCGCAGCTGTCATGTACTGCCAGGCCCGCTTGAGGAGCTTGATCATGGGGTCGACACTACGACTCGCGACGGCCCCGACCGCCACGACGCCGGCCGACGGGGCCCCGACCGCCACGGCCGGTTGCCGCCGGCCGGCGGTAGAGTCGGTCGCCAGGCGCCCATGGACATCGTCTTTCACGCCTCCGAGCGCTCGAGCCTCGGGGTCGAGGTCGAGCTGGAGATCGTCGACCGGGGGACCCGCCACCTGGCCAGCGCGGCCACCCCCATCCTGGCCGAGCTGGGCGACGGACACCCGGGCGGCGAGCACCCCAAGGTCAAGCACGAGCTGTTCGAGTGCACGGCCGAGGTCATCACCGGCATCTGCACGACGGTGGCCGAGGCCCGCGACGACCTGGCCGCCTCCATCAAGGAGCTGGCGGTGCTCACCGACGCCCGGGGCCTGGCCCTCATGTGCTCGGGATCGCACCCGTTCTCGGACTGGCACGACCAGCACGTCAGC
>JBHELO010000125.1:0-30442 GCA_046263055.1 Acidimicrobiales bacterium
CCCGCGCCCCCTCCACCACCATGCAACGGCTGCCCACGAGGGCATCGTCCTCCACCACCACCGGGGCGGCCTGGGGCGGCTCCAGGACGCCGCCGATGCCGACCCCGCCCGACAGGTGGACGTTGGCCCCCACCTGGGCGCACGACCCCACCGTGGCCCACGTGTCCACCATGGTGCCCGCCCCCACCCGGGCGCCGATGTTGACGTAGCTGGGCATCAGGACCACGCCCCGCTCCAGGAACGAGCCCCGGCGGGCCGACGCGCCGGGCACGGCCCGCACCCCGGCCGCCGCGTAGCCGGTCTTCAGGGGAATGCGGTCGGCGTACTCGAACGGCCCCAGCTCGATGATCTGCATGGCCGACACCCGGAACACGAGCAGGATGGCCCGCTTGAGCCAGGCGTGCACCACCACCTCGCCGGTGCCGGCGTCCACCTCGGCCACCCGAGCCTCGCCCCGGTCCAGGAGGTCGACGGCCAGGTCCACCACCGCCTTGGCGTCGGCGTCGTCGGGCCCCAGCTCGGCCCGCCGCTCCCACAGTTCGTCGATCTGCCCTGCCAGGTCGGCCATGCCACCTCCCGCCGGGATGGTACCGACGCCCGCCGAGCGCCGGTGGCGGATTCCCGCCCACCGCCGACGGCGCAGGCGCCGGTGTCAGGAGGCGGGGGTGTCCTCCGGCGGCCGGATGGCGGCGTACAGGGCGTCGGGGGTGAGGACGCCGCAGTAGCGGATCCCGTCCAGCACCGCCACCCATCCGGCGTCGGTCAGCAGCAGCGCAGCCAGGGCGTCCTTCAGGCTGGCCCCGGCGGCCACCGAGGCGGGAACGGGGAGGACGCCGTCGCCCGGGCCGCCGCCCGCCCCGCCGTCGTCCGTGCTGCCGCCGCCCGTGCTGCCGTCGCCCGTTTCCTGGCGATGGCGGGCGCCCACCAGGGTGCCGTCGCCGTCCACCACCACCGCCCAGGCGGCGCCCGCCTCGTCCATGCGCCGGCGGGCCAGTTCGGCGTCGTCGCCGGGCCCGACCACCGGGAGGGTGGCCAGGTCGGCGGCGCCGATGGCGGTGACCGACAGCCGCTTCAGGCCCCGGTCTTCGCCCACGAAGTCGGCCACGAAGGGGGTCGCGGGGCGGCCCAGCACCTCGGCAGGCGGGGCGTACTGCTCCAGCACGCCGCCCTGGCGGAGGACGGCCACCCGGTCCCCCAGGCGCACGGCCTCGTCCAGGTCGTGGGTCACGAACACCACCGTCTTGCGCACCGCGGACTGCAACCGGAGGAACTCGCCCTGCAGGCGGTCCCGGGCGATGGGGTCGATGGCGCCGAAGGGCTCGTCCATCAGCAGCACCGGGGGGTCCACACCCAGGGCGCGGGCCACCCCCACCCGCTGGCGCTGGCCTCCCGAGAGCTGGTGTGGGTAGCGGGCCCGGTAGACCGACGGGTCGAGGCCGACCAGCTCCAGCAGCTCGTCGGCCCGCCGCCGTGACCGGGCCCGGTCCCAACCCACCAGCCGGCACACGGTGGCGACGTTCTCGGCCACCGTCTGGTGGGGGAACAGGCCGACCTGCTGGATGACGTAGCCGATGCGCCGGCGCAGCACCACCGGGTCGATGTCGGTCACGTCGTCGCCGTCCAAGAAGATGCGCCCAGCCGTGGGCTCCACCAGCCGGTTGATCATCTTGAGGGTGGTTGTCTTGCCGCAGCCCGACGGGCCGATCAGCATGCACACCTCGCCCTCGGCCACCTCCAAGTGGAGGTCGTCCACCGCCACCTGGCCGTTGGCGTAGCGCTTGGTGATGGCGTCGAGGCGGATCATGGCGGGTCGTCGGGGCCGTGCCCCGTGCCGCCTAGTCTGCCCGAGTGCTCGCCTCGGCCGGCGACCCCTGGGTGCGCTGGGACTGGGTGTCCCGCCACACCGGCACCATCGCCGACGCCGCCCGCCAGCACGTCGAGCTCACCGCCATCGCCGTTGGCCTGGGCCTGGTGATCGCCTTCCCGCTGGCCCTGGCCTCGCACCGCTGGCGATGGCTGCAGACGCCGGTGCTGTCGGTCACCGGCATCCTCTACACGGTGCCGTCGCTTGCGCTGTTCGCCCTCTTGGTGCCGTGGACGGGCCTGAGCCGGACGACCTCGGAGATCGGCCTGGTCGGCTACACGCTGCTGATCCTCGTCCGCAACATCGTGGCCGGCCTGGAGGCGGTGCCCGATGACGTACGGGAGGCGGCCCAGGGCATGGGCTTCACCGCCCGCCGCCAGCTCCTGCGCATCGAGCTCCCCCTGGCCGTGCCGTCCATCGTGGCCGGCGTGCGCATCGCCACCGTGACCACCGTCGGCCTGGTCACCGTCACCGCCCTCATCGGCCAGGGGGGCCTGGGCCAGCTCATCCTGGAGGGCCTGACCCGGGACTTTCGGACCCCCCTGGTGGTGGGGTCTACCCTGTCGGTGGCCCTGGCGGCGGTGGCCGACCTGGCACTCGTGGGCGTGCAGCGCCTGGCGACCCCCTGGGCCCGCCGGCCCGAGCGGCAGCGCCGCTCATGAGGCAGTGCCGGGCCCGCCGGCCCGAGCGGGCGGCATGAGCTTCCTGGCCAGTGTCGCCCACTGGTTCGCCACCGCCGCCCACTGGCACGGCAGCAACGGCATCCCCCACCGGCTGTGGGAGCACGTGGTCATGTCGGTGGCCGCCACCCTCACCGCCGCGGTCGTGGCCCTCCCGCTCGGCGTGGCGCTGGGCCACGCCAACCGGGGCGGCAGCCTGGCCGTGAACGTGTCCAACGTGGGCCGGGCCATCCCCTCCTTCGCCATCCTCGTGCTGGCCACCCAGATCGTGGGGATCGGCGCCACGCCGGCGTTCTATGCCCTGGTGGCCCTCGCCGTGCCGCCCATGGTCACCAACGCCTACGTGGGCGTGCGGGAGGTGGACCCAGAGGTGCGGGAGTCGGCCCTGGGCATGGGCATGACCGGCGGCCAGGTCCTGGGCCGGGTGGAGCTGCCGCTGGCCCTGCCGCTCATCATGGCCGGCGTGCGCACGTCGGCCGTGCAAGTGGTGGCCACCGCCACCATCGCCGCCCTGGTGGCGTGGGGCGGGCTTGGCCGCTACATCGTGGACGGCCTGGCCCAGCGCGACTTCGTGCAGGTCTTCGCCGGGGCCGTCCTGGTGGCCGGGCTGTCGGTGGCCACCGAGGTGGCCCTGGCCGGCCTGCAGCGCCTGCTGGTGCCGGCCGGGCTGCGCGCCCGCGATTCGGACAAGAATGCGACGTTCGTCGCCACCGCACCGCCGGTGGGAGCGTGAAGGCCAGAGGGAGGATCCCCCATGCGACAGTTCACCCACAGGCACCTGGTGGGCACGGTGGCCGCCGGCCTGGCCCTGGTGGCGGCCGGCTGCGGCGGCTCCGCCAAGACCAGCACGGGCGTGGGCGGCGCTTCCAAGGGCACCATGACCATCGGGGCGTTCAACTTCTCGGAGAGCGCCATCCTCGCCGACATGTATGAGGGCGCCCTGAAGAAGGAGGGCTTCACCGTCACCGTGCGGCCCAACCTCGGCAGCCGGGAGGTGGTGGAGCCGGCGTTGGAGCGGGGCGACATCCAGATGTACCCGGGTTACGCAGCCACCGAGCTGGAGTTCGTCAACAAGGCCGCGGGCGAGGCGTCGCCCGACGCCAACGCCACGGTGGCCAAGCTCCGGGCCCGCCTGGAGCCCAAGGGCATCACCGCCCTCGATCCCTCCCCCGCCCTCGACGCCAACGCCTTCGCGGTCACCAAGGCCACCGCCGCCAAGTACAACCTGACCAAGCTCTCCGACCTGGCCCCCGTGGCGTCCCAGCTCGTGCTCGGCGGCCCGCCCGAGTGCCCGACCCGGCCGTTCTGCCAGGCCGGGCTGGTCAAGACCTACGGCTTGAACTTCAAGGACTTCAAGCCCCTCGACGCCGGCGGCCCGCTGTCCAAGGCCGCCCTCGACGACGGCACCGTGCAGGTGGCCCTCATCTTCTCCAGCGACGGCGCCATTGCGGCCAAGGGGTACGTGGTCCTGGACGACGACAAGCACCTCCAGAACGCCGACAACGTGGTGCCCGTCATCAAGACCGCGTCGGCCACTGCCGAGGCCCGCACCGTCCTGAACAAGGTGTCGGCCGCCCTCACCACCGCCGACCTGGCCCAGCTCAACAAGCGAGCGGACGTGGACAAGGAGGACCCCGAGACGCTGGCCGCCGACTGGCTCAAGCAGCACGGCTTCACCTCGTAGCCCGGCCTGCGGTCAGGCTTCATCCGCCGGCCCGGCGGCGGTGCACCGACACCGCGTAGTCGCCGCCGGCGAAGGGCTGTCGGTCCCACGTCGCCCATCGCTCGGAGACGTCCAGGCCGGCGGCCGCCGCCAGCCCGTCGTAGGTGGCCAGGTCGAGGCGGCCGGCCTGCAGCGAGAAGCCCGCCACCAGCGTCCCCCCGGGCCGCAGGTGGCGCGCCAAGCCGGCCACGACCCGGCCCTCGGTGCCGGGGGCCACGAAGATCATCACGTTGCCGGCCGCCACCACCACGTCGAAGCGGCGCCTGAGGTCGAGGCCGGGGTCGGCCAGGTCGGCCTGCACCCAGGTCACGCCCGGCGCCCGCTCCCGGGCCTTGGCCAGCATGGCGGGATCGAGGTCGACGCCCACCACGTCCACCCCCCGCCGGGCCAGCTCCGCCCCCACCCGACCGGTGCCGCAGCCGGCGTCGAGCACCGCCCCCGGGCCCAGGCCGCAGACGAGGTCGGCCTCGCCGTGGATGGCCTCGCCCCGGGCCGCCATCTCCGCCCAGCGCCGGTCGTAGGTGGCGGCCCGCCCGCCGGCCTCGGCCAGCCACCGGGTGGGCGGCCGGTCGTCCATGGTCGGCGAGTGTACGGCTACCTGCGAGGCTGGTCCTCATGACCGACGCCCCTGCCGCCGTCCCGATCGTCCCCCGCGACGTGCTGTTCGGCAACCCCGAGCGCACCAGCCCCCGTATCTCCCCCGACGCCCGGCGCCTGGCCTGGCTGGCCCCCGACGATGGCGTGCTCAACGTGTGGGTCGGCAGCGTCGGCGGGGTCGGCAGCGACGAGGCCCGGGCCGTCACCCGGGACCGCGACCGCGGCATCCGGTCGTTCTTCTGGGCCCACGACGGCCGCCACCTGCTGTACGTGCAGGACAAGGGGGGCGACGAGAACTGGCGCCTCCACGACGTCGACCTGGAGACGGGCGCCACTCGCGACCTCACCCCGTTCGACGACGTGCAGGTCCGGGTGGAGGAGGTCGACAAGCGCTTCCCCGACCACGTGCTGGTGGGCATCAACCGCCGCAACCCCGAGCTCCACGACGTCTACCGACTCGACCTGCGCACCGCCGAGCTGGAGCTGGTGGCCGAGAACCCCGGCTTCGCGGGCATGCTGGCCGACGCCGACTGGCAGGTGCGGGCCGGCATCGCCCCCACGCCCGACGGGGGCTTCCGGGTGATGGTGCGCGACACGGCCGACGGCGAGTGGCGCCAGCTTTTCGAGGTGGGCCATGAGGACGCCCTCAGCACCGAGCCCGCCGCCTTCGCCCTGGACGGGTCGGCGCTGTGGGCCATCAGCTCCATCGGCGCCAACGCCGGGCGCCTGGTGCGCATCGACTGCGCCACCGGCGACACCGAGGTGGTGGCCGAGGACCCCACCTACGACGTGACGTCGGTGCGCCTCCACCCCGACACGCGGGAGCCCCAGCTGGTGGTCTTCCTCAAGGATCGGGCCGAGTACCGGGTGCTCGACAAGGGGGTGGCCGACGACGTGGAGGCGCTCCTCGGCCTGTCCCCCGGCGACCCTGTGCTGGCCGGCCACGACGACGCCGACCGCACCTGGCTGGTGGCATACACCCTGGACGACGGCCCGGTGAAGTACTACGCCTGGGATCGTCCCGCCGGCCAGGCCACATTCCTGTTCGAGCACCAGCCCGCCCTGTCCCGCTACCAGCTGGCCGCCATGGAGCCCTTCTCGTTCACCGCCCGCGACGGCCTGGTGCTCCACGGCTACGCCACCTTCCCGCCCGTGCTGGCCCACCGGGGCCTGCCCACCGTGCTCAACGTGCACGGCGGCCCGTGGGTCCGCGACACCTGGGGCTTCGACCCCGAGGCCCAGTGGCTGGCCAACCGGGGCTACCTGTGCGTGCAGGTCAACTACCGGGGGTCCACGGGCTACGGCAAGGCGTTCGTCAACGCCGGCAACCGGGAGTGGGGCGCCAAGATGCACGACGACCTGGTGGACGCGGTGGAGCACGTGGTGTCCAAGGGCTGGGCCGACCCCGACCGGGTGGCCATCTACGGCGGGTCCTACGGGGGCTACGCGGCGCTGGTGGGCGCCGCCTTCACGCCCGACGTCTTCCGCTGCGCGGTGGACATCGTGGGCCCGTCCAACCTCAAGACCCTCATCGAGTCGGTGCCGCCCTACTGGGCGCCCGTCGTGGCCCAGTTCCACACCCGGGTCGGCAACCCCGAGACGGAGGAGGCGTTCCTCTGGTCCCGGTCGCCCCTCTCCAAGGTGGACCAGATCCGCATCCCCCTGCTCATCGCCCAGGGCGCCAACGACCCCCGGGTCAAGCAGGCCGAGGCCGAACAGATCGTGGCCGCCCTCACCAAGGCGGGCATCGAGCACGAGTACCTGCTCTACCCGGACGAGGGCCACGGCTTCGCCAAGCCCGAGAACCGCCTCTCCTTCTACGCCGCCGCCGAGCGCTTCCTGGCCCACCACCTGGGCGGGCGCACCGAGGGCTGAGGACCGACGCCGGCGCCCGGCCGAGGCCGTGGGGCCCAGGCCGGCGTCAGGACCAGGCGTCGAGGCCGGCGTCGGCCAGGGCCTGCTCGAGGGCGGCGCGGTCCTCGGGGCCCATCTCGTCGCGCGCCGCGGCAGGCACGTCCAGGTCCAACAGGTCGGCGGCCGTCACCAGGGCGTCGTCGTAGGAGTACAGGGCCAGCTCCCACTGGTCGGGCGGGAGGGGCGGGTCGGCCGACAGGCGCCGGTGGAAGTCGCGCAGGACCTCGGCGATGCGCCCGACCCGGTCGTCGTCGGCCACCCCGCCGGTCAGGTCAGTCGTCGTAGCGGCGGTAGGTGCCGAAGCGGGACTTAACGTTGGCCGGGGTGGTCCCGAACGAGGCGGCCAGGTCGTCCCAGCTCGCCCCCTCCTCCAGCGCCTCGTCCACCAGGCGGCGGGTGAGGGACTCCAGGAACTGCTGGGCGGCGATGGTGGCGTGGATGCGCGACGCCGCCGGCGAGGCGTTGTCGGCGATCTGGTCGAGCAGGCTGCGCAGGGCGACGAAGGACTCGCCGGAGGTGTCGATCGGCACGTCGCCATGGTAGGCGGCGGGCGGTACGGTGCCGGCCGTGGCGGACCTGGTGGCCGGGGTGGACGTAGCCACCGCCGACGTGCGGGTCACGGTGGCCGACGCGTCGGGGCGGGTCCGGGGTCGGGGCCGCTCCCCGCTCCCCCCGCCCCGACAGCCCCACCCCGGGTGGTCCGAGCAGGACGCCGCCGAGTGGTGGCCGGCGGTGGCCGGCGCCCTGCGGGAGGCCACCGGCGCCCTGGGCGACGGCGCGCGCCGGATCCGGGCGGTGGCGGTAGCCGCCACCTCGGGGACGGTGGTCGTGGTGGACGCCGAGGCCCGCCCGCTCGGGCCGGCCCTCCTCTACGACGACCGCCGGGCCGCCGACGAGGGTCGGGCGGCGGCGGCCGCCGGCGCAGATCGCTGGGAGGCGGGGGGGTGGCGGCCGGGCGCGGGGTCGGGCGTGGCTCGCTGGGCGTGGCTCCTCGGGCGCCCCGGCATCGTCGCGGGCGCCTGGCGTGTGTGGCACGAGTCGGACCTGGTCGTCCACGCCCTCACCGGCGGCGACCCGCCCACAGACTGGAGCCACGCCCGCAAGAGCGGCTACGACCCGGCGGCCGGCGAGTGGGCCACCGAGGCGCTGGCCGCCGTGGGCATCCCGCAACGGCTGGTGCCCGAGGTCCGGCCGCCCACCTCGCCAGCCGGCTGCGTGAGCCAGGCCGCCTCGGCGGCCACCGGCTTGCCGGCCGGATGCGACGTTCGCCTGGGCATGACCGACGGGTGCGCGGCCCAGGTGGCGGCGGGAGCCGACCGCCCGGGGCGGTTCGTCACCGTGATCGGCACGACGCTGGTGGTCAAGGGCGCCACGGAGGACCTGGTCCGGGACCGGGCGGGGGCCGTGTACTGCCACCGCCACCCCGACGGCTGGTGGCTCCCGGGTGGGGCGTCCAACACCGGCGGGGCAGCCCTGGACGGCGACGCCGACCCCGGCGCCCTCGACCGGGCGGCCGCCGACCACGGCCCGGCGGCGTGCGCCACCTACCCGCTGGTGGGTACCGGCGAGCGCTTCCCGTTCGAGGCCGCCGACGCCACCGAGGTGTGGGTGGGCGAGCCCCGCTCCCCGACCGAACGCCACCGTGCCGTCCTGGAGGGGGTGGCGTTCGCCGAGCGCCTGGCCTACCAGCGGCTGGCCGGCCTCGGTGCGGCGCCGGACGGCCACGTGCGTTCGGCGGGGGGCGGCGGGAGGAGCCGGGTGTGGGCCGCCATCCGGGCCACCGCCCTGGGCCGCCCGGTTTTGGTCATGGACGGGGCCGACACCGCCAGCGGCGCCTGCATCCTGGCCGCCGCCGGGACCATTCACCCCGACCTGGCCGCCGCCTCGGCGGCCATGGTCGGCGACGGTGAGGAGGTGGCACCGGTGGACGGCGAACGGGACGCACTGGACGTCTCGTTCCGCCGCCTGGTGGACCGCCTGGCCGAGCGGGGATGGGTGGACGACGACCTCCGCCCGCCCGCCGCGGCCCGCTCCTGAGGATCTACCCTGAGGCGGTGGGCGACCCCGCCGGCCCGGCTCCGCCGACTCCCCAGCAGGCGGCCGTCGGCTGGGTGGAGGCGGTAATGGACCGGTCCGACCTGCGGGCGGCGTGGCCCCTCACCGACCCCCGGCTGCGCCTGGTCCTCGCCCAGGACTGGATCTGGGCCCACCGCCACCACCCGTTCGTGGGCCACGGCGCCGACTGGGACGCCCTGGCCCGCGCCCTGGCCGCCGCCCGCCCCGACCACCACCTGTGGGCCCGTTTCTCGGCCGAGCTGCTGGAGCTGTGGCAGAAGATGTGGAAGGGCTTCAACGCCCGAACCTGGGGGCCCCGCGACGGGCCCGAGGTGATCGACCTTGACCTGGAGATGGTCACCTTCGTGGAGGTGGGGGGCGCCCCCGGCTCCGACCGCGACGCCTTCGCCCGCCGCTTCGCCATGCGCCACGGCCCCGACGGCTGGCGGGTGGCCAGCATCCACGGCGACCAGCTCTTCGCCCCCGGCTGGCCACCGTCTCTGGAGAGCTCGTCGGGCTAGCGAAGACCGGGCGGGCGGACCCTGCGCGGCCGACGGGTCAGCCCAGGAGGCGGTCGGCCACCAGGTGGAGGCGGTCCATGGGCTGGACGAGGGCGACGCGGAGGTGGGCGCGGCCGGCGGGGCCGTAAAAGTCGCCGGGGGCCACCACCAGGCCGCCCCGGCGGGCCAGGTCGTGGGCTGCCGCCCAGGCGTCGCCGCCCGGCGCCTTGGGCCACAGGTAGAACCCCCCGCCCGGCAGCCGGCACGGGTAGCCGGCCTCGGTGAGCACGCCGGCCAGGAAGGTGAGGCGCTCCCGGTAGCGGGCCCGCTGGGCCTCCACGTGGGCGTCGTCGGCCAGGGCCACGGTGGCCGCCGCCTGCACGGGCCCGGGCGTCATCAGGCCCACGTGCTTGCGCACCTCGGCCAGGTAGTGGACGAGGTCGGGGTCGCCGGCAAAGAACCCGGCGCGCAGGCCGGCGAGGTTGGAGCGCTTGGAGAGCGAGTGCACGGCCACCACCCCGTCGAGGCCGGACGCCAGGATCGTCCGGCGGGGGCCGTCCCACGTGTAGGCCGCGTAGCACTCGTCGCTGAACACCGCCACGCCCCGGGACCGGCCCCAGGCGGCCGCCGCCGCCAGGTCGTCGAGCGCCCCGGTGGGGTTGGCCGGGGTGTTCACCCACAGGCACAGGGCACGGGCGGCGTCGGCTTCCTCCACCGCCCCGAGGTCGATCCGCCACCGGCTGTCCACCGGCACCGGCACCGCTCGACACCCGGCCAGCAGGGCGCCCATCTCGTAGGTGGGATATGACACCGCCGGGTAGAGCACGGTGTCGCGGGACGGGTCGCGCAGGCGCAGCCACTGGGGCGTGGTGGCCACGAGCTCCTTGGTGCCCACGCAGCCGGCCACCGCCTCCACCGGCACCTCCACGCCCAGGTCCCGGGCCATCCACGCCGCCGCCGCCCGGCGGAAGGCGGCGGTGCCGCCCGACGGCGGGTAGCCCCGCTCGGTGCCCGAGGCGCCCAGGGCGGCCACCACCTCGGGCGGCGGCGGGTCGCCGGGCGTGCCCACGGAGAGGTCGACGGCCCCACCTGGGTGGGCCTCGGCCGCGGCCCGTACGGGAACGAGGCGGTCGTAAGGGTAGGGAGGGGGCGAGAAGCCCGCGGCGGTGGCGGGGGCCGTCACCCGGCCCGGAACTCCTCGAAGCGGGCCAGGTCGGCGGCGTCCAGGCGCACCCGGAGCCGGGTGGCGTCGGCCCCGTGGTCCTCGGAGAGCACTTCGCCGTAGCGGTGGAGGGCGGCCACCACGTCGCCCCGCTGGTAGGGGACGGCCAGCTCCACCACCCGGGCCAGGGCCCGCAGCCGCTCGGCCATGGCCTCCAGCAGGCCGTCGGTCCCGGCGCCCGTGTGGGCCGACACCAGTACCGCCCCCCGGTGGCGGTCGAGCAACCGGGCGGCGTCGCTGTCGGCGGCCAGGTCGGCCTTGTTGAACACCAGGAGCTCGGGCACCTCGTCGGCGCCCAGCTCCGCCAGCACGGTGCGCACGGCGTCGATCTGGGCCTCCGCGTCGGCGGCGGCGTCCACCACGTGGAGGAGGAGGTCGGCCTCGGCCACCTCCTCCAGCGTGGAGCGGAAGGCCTCCACCAGCTGGTGGGGCAGCTTGCGCACGAAGCCCACGGTGTCGGTCACCAGCACCCGCTCGCCGCCGGGCAGCTCCAGGCGCCGGGTGGTGGGATCCACGGTGGCGAACAGGCGGTCCTCCACCAGCACGTCGGCCCGGGTCAGTCGGTTGAGAAGGGTGGACTTGCCGGCGTTGGTGTAGCCCACCAGGGCCACTGTCTGCAGGCGCGAGCGGGTGCGGGCCTTGCGCTGGGTGCGGCGGTTCTGGGTCAGCTCCCGCAGCTCGGCCTCCAGCTTGGTGGCCCGCCGCAGGAGGCGCCGGCGGTCCACCTCCAGCTGGGTCTCGCCCGGGCCCCGGGTGCCGATGCGGCCGGCCTGCTGGCTCAGTGACTTGCCCTTGCCCCGGATCCGGGGCAGCCGGTAGCGCAGGAGGGCCAGCTCCACCTGGGCCTTGCCTTCCTGGGTGTGGGCGTGCTGGGCGAAGATGTCGAGGATCACCGCGGTGCGGTCGATGGCGGTGCGCCCGAGGATCTTCTCCAGGTTGCGGCTCTGGCCGGGCGACAGCTCGTCGTCGAACACCACCGTGTCGGCGTCCACCGTCTCGGAGATCTCCCGCAGCTCCTGGGCCTTCCCCTTGCCCACGAAGGTGGCCGGGTCGGGCGTGTCCCGCCGCTGGACGACGCGATCGGCCTCGTCCGCCCCGGCGGTGTCCACCAGGGCGGCCAGCTCGTCGAGCGACGACTCGGCCGACTCCACGCTCGTGGGCGGGATGGCCACGCCGACCAGCACGATCCGCTCCCGCCGGTGCCGCTCGATGAGCGTCAACGTCGTCCCTCCGGGCCGGGTTCCGTCCCCGCCACGCCGGGAACCTCCACGGTGGCGACGTAGGCGGCCGAGCCGGTGAGGAGGACGACGTCACCCGAGAGGTCCACGGTGGCGGCGCCGCCGGGCTGGCGCACGGTGACCCGCCCGCCGACCAGCTTCCACTCGTGGGCGGCGGCGGCCGCCGCACAGGCACCGCTGCCGCAGGCCGCAGTCTCCCCGACGCCCCGCTCCCACACCCGCATCTCCAGCTCGTCGGGCCCCGGCCCGGGCGCCACCAGCTCCACGTTGACGGGGCCCTCGGGCACCGAGCTGCGGGCCACCGCCACCGCCACCAGCTCGGCCGTCCAGCCGTCTGCCAGGACCACCAGGTGCGGGTTGCCGAGGTCCACCGCCGCCGCTCGCCGGCCCTCCACGTCGGCACCGTCGGGGCCGAAGCGGGGGATGCCCATCTCCACCGTCACCGCGCCGTCGTCGCCCAGCGTGGCCCGGCGCAGGCCGGCGTCGGTGGCCACCACCACGTTCGGGCCGACCACCAGGCCGGCGTCCACCACGGCCCGGGCCAGGCACCGCAGGCCGTTGCCGCTGGTCTCCGCCCGGCTGCCGTCGGCGTTGCGCAGCTCCATGGTCACGTCCGCCCCGCCGGGGCCCCCGGGGGTGACCCGCACGAGCCCGTCCGCCCCGACGCCGGTGTGGCGGTGGCAGAGCGCCCGCGCCAGCTCGGCGTCGATCGGGGACGTGCCGTCCCGGTCGACCACCACGAGGAAGTCGTTCCCCAGGCCGTGGTACTTGGCCAACCTCACGGCATCCAGTGTCCCAGCAGGGCGGGGAGCACGGCGGCAGGATTTCGGGCCGCCGCCAGCCAGGTGATGCGGGGGTCGCGGCGGAACCACGCCCGCTGGCGACGGGCGAAGCGGCGGGTGCGGGCCACCGCCGCCGCCACCGCCTCGTCCAGCGTGTAGCGGCCGCCCACGTGGTCGAGCAGCTCCCGGTAGCCGAGGGCCTGGGCGGCGGTGCGCGACAGCCCGTCGGGCCGGGCGGCCAGGGCCGTCACCTCGGGGACGAAGCCGTCGGCCAGCTGGTCGACGTAGCGGCCGGCGATGCGCTCGGCCACCACGGGCCGAGGCAGCCACACGCCGACCATCGAGAACCGGGACGGCGGGTAGTCGCCCAGCCCGGGCCCGAACGACGAGAAGGGGCGCCCGCTGCCGATGGTCACCTCCAGGGCCCGCACGATGCGGCGGGCGTTGGACGGCTCCATCCGGGCGGCGGCCGCAGGGTCGGCCGACGCCAGCTGGCGATGGAGGGCGGCCACCCCCGCCGGCGTGACCGCCTCCGCCTCCAGGGCGGCCCGCACGTGGGGCCACCGCCCGGGCAGGGCCAGGCCGTCGACCACCGCCTGCAGGTACAAGGCGGTGCCCCCCACCAGCAGCGCCCGCCGCCCCCGGGCCTCGATGCCGGCCACCGCCTCGGCGGCAACGGCCGTGAAGCGGGCCAGGGAGAAGTCCTCCGACGGGTCGGCCAGGTCGAGGAGGTGGCACGGCACGTCGGCCCGCTCGGCGACGGTGGGCTTGGCCGTGCCCACGTCCATGCCCCGGTAGACGCCCATGGAGTCCACCGACACCAGCTCCACGTCGCCCAAGGCCCGGGCCGCGGCCAGGGCCAGGGCCGTCTTGCCGGACGCCGTCGGTCCCACCAGCGCCAGATGGCGGGCCGAACCGGGTTCGGTTACCGGTCCCAGGGGCATGCGAAACGAACCCGGTTGCCGGAGGGGCGTCAGCCGGCGGCCACCGGGATGAGGGCGCGATGGCGGGGGCGGGCGGTGACCTCCACCAGCTCACCGCGCAGGTGGTGGGGCGCGGCGCCCGTGACCTCCACCGTGGCGTAGCTGCCGGCGGCCACGGGCGACGGCGCCACGAAGTGGACCAGCTTGTTCTGGCCGGTGCGGCCGCTGGTGACGGCGGGATCCCGCTTGCTCGGCCCCTCCACGAGGACCTCCTCCACCCGGCCGATTCGGGCCTGGTGGCGGCTCAGGGCCGACCGCTCGACCACCGCCCGCAGGCGCTCGAAGCGCTCGGCGGCCACCTCGGCGGGGACGAAGCGGTCCCCCATGGCCGCCGCCGTGGTGCCCGGCCGGGCCGAGAACAGGAACGTGTAGGCGCTGTCGTAGCCGGCCTCGGCCACCACCTCGAGGGTGCGCTCGAAGTCCGCCTCGGTCTCGCCCGGGAAGCCGACGATGAGGTCGGTGGTGACAGCGAGGTCACCGATGGCGGCCCGGGCCTCGGCCAGGCGGGCCAGGTAGCGCTCGGCGGTGTACCCCCGGTGCATGGCCGCCAAGGTGCGGTTGCTCCCGGACTGGAGCGGGAGGTGCAGGTGCTCGCAGACGGCGTGCGTGGTGGCCATGGCCTCGATGGTCTCGGGGCGCAGGTCCTTGGGGTGGGGACTGGTGAAGCGCACCCGGCGGATGCCGTCCACCGCACCGACCGCGGCCAGGAGGTCGGCGAACAGCGGCCGGGCCCGGGCCCGGGGGGCCGAGGCCCAGGCCTCCCCGGCCAGGTGGGCTACGGCACCGGAGGGTTCGCCGCCGGCCCGCAGGCGGGTGGTGACGTCCCGGCCGTAGGAGTTGACGTTCTGGCCCAGCAGGGTGACCTCGGTGGTCCCGGCCGCAGCCAGGGCCGCCACCTCGGCCACCACGTCGCCGAACGGGCGGCTCACCTCCGGGCCCCGCACGGCGGGGACGATGCAGAAGGCGCAGGCGTTGTCACACCCCACCTGGATGGTGACCCACGCCGCCCAGGGCACGTTGCGGCGGGCGGGGAGGGCGGACGGGAAGGCCACCTCGTCGTCGGGCGACGGCGCGTCTGCCACCTCGGTCAGCGGCCCCTCGGCCGCCGCCCGGCGCAGGAGGCCGGGAGCTGCGGCCAGGTTGTGGGTGCCGAAGACGGCGTCCACCTGGGGGGCGCGCTGGCGCACCACGTCGCCGTCCTTCTGGGCCAGGCAGCCGCCCACCGCGATCTGCATGCCCGGCCGCCGCTCCTTGAGGGCCTTGAGATGGCCGAGGTGGCCGTACAGGCGGTTGTCGGCGTTCTCCCGGATGCAGCACGTGTTGAGCACCACCACGTCGGCGGCCTCGAGGTCGTCGGTGGGCTCCATGCCGTCGGCCTCGAGCATGCCGGCCAGCCGCTCGGAGTCGTGCTCGTTCATCTGGCACCCGAAGGTGCGGACGAGGAACTTCCTGGTCACCCGGCCACGGTACCCGCGGCCCGGCCCGCCTCAGCCGAACGCGTGGTTGACCGGGGGCAGCGGCGGGACCGGCACGGGCGCGGCCACCGGGAAGGGGGCGGCCACCGGGGCCACCGCCGCCGGGCCGGCCGGGGCCGGGGCCTGAGTCGCGGCTTCGACCACCCGCTCGGCGGGCCGCCGGCGGCTGCGGTCCTCGACGGCCAGGCGGATGGCGGTGCGCCCCTCCCCGTCGATCTCGATGTCGGCGAAGGTCGGCACGCAGACGAGGTCGATGTTGGAGGGGGCCACGAACCCCCGGGCGATAGCGATGGCCTTCACCGCCTGGTTGAGGGCGCCCGCGCCCACCACCTGGACCTCGACGGCACCCGACTGGCGCAGGACACCGGCCAGGGCGCCGGCCACGGAGTTGGGATTGGAACGGCTGGAGACCTTGAGAACCTCGACCACGTCATCCCCCGTAGCACTAGGTGACTTGGTCTGATAGTTCGACGGCGCACCTAGCGGTTCCTGCCCGACGTGGCAGGCCCGCCCACGGTCACGACCAGCCGGGACGGGTACGGGTACCGCCACGCCAGGCGCCCGGCGGCCCCCGGTGCCGGGCGCAGGCCGCCCAGGGCGAACAGTGGCCGCAGCACGGCGGGCAGCACCGGGCGCATCATGCGCATCCCCAAGCAGGTGTGCAGCCCGTGTCCGAAGTGGAGCTGGTCGGCCCACGGCCGGTCGAGGCGGAACTGCCGGGGCGCCTCCACCGCCGCCTCGTCCATCATGGCCGACTGGGTCAGGGCCAGCACCGTCGCCCCCCGGCGGACGGTGGCCGGCCGCCGGGTGGCCAGGCCCAGCCGGCAGTCGCGCTCGCAGCGCCGCATGACGCCCGCCGCCTGGGGCCGGAAGCGCGCCGCCTCCCAGGCGTAGGCCGCGAAGCGCTCGGCGTCGGCGGCCGCCGCCTCCTCGGCCGGTCCCAGCTCGGCGGGCCGCGCCAGGAGCTCGGCCGCCATCAGGGCCGCCGTCTTCGACGAGTTGGGGAACGAGGCCACGAACAGGCCGACCAGGGTCATAGCCACCACCGGCTCGGGGAGGCCGGCGGCCAGCAGGCGGCCGAGGACGTCGTCGGGACCGTCGCCCGCACTCGGGGCGGCCGTGGCCCGGGCGGCCACGACGTCCGCCACCCGGTCCCGGAGGTCGATCGCCATGGCCGACGCCGCCGGCCGCAGCGTGGGAGACGAGAGGAAGAAGACCTCGGTGAACAGGAGCCGCGAGCACCGGGCCAGCTCCCCGGGGTCGCACGGCCCGAGGCCAAGGTAGCCCGCCACCAGCGGGAGCAGGACGGCGTCGACGACGTCGCCGACCACGTCCACCCTTGCCCCGCCGGCGCCCGCCGCCCGGGCCACCGCGGTGGCCGCCAACGCCTCCGCCCGCCGGGCCAGCACCTCGGGATCGTGGCTGCGGACGCCGGCGTCCAGCACCGCTCGGGCCGGCTCGTACTCGTCGGGCTGGTCCAGGGCCAGCGGGAAGGGGCCGACGACGGCGGTGGCCTTGGCCCGGTAGCGGCTGACCGAGAAGACGTCGCGCCGGGCCAGCACCTGGCGCACGTCGTCGTCGCGCACCACCACCGCGAACCGCGAGGTGCTGACCACCGGGCACCAGCGGCGCAGAGCCGAGAAGACGCCGGCCAGGATGGGCTCGACCCGCGGGCCGACGGCCTCGGCCACCACCCCCAGGCCGACCCCTCGGCGGCCGGCCAGGAGGGTCCGGCGCGTCACCACGCACCTCCGGCCGGGGCCGCCGGCGCCCGCCGCTCCCGCTCATCCACCGGGGGCCGCCGGGCACCCGCCGGTACCATTGGGACGGTGCGGCTCAGCGTCCTCGGGCCGATCGAGGTCGTCATCGGCGGGTCACCGGTCCCCCTCGGCGGCCCCAAGGAACGGACCTTGCTGGCGGTCCTGGTGGTCAACGCCGGGTCGGTGGTGTCCGACGCCCGCCTGATCGACGCCCTGTGGGGCGACGACCCACCCCGCACCGCCGTCCAGACCCTGCAGAACTACGTGCTGCGGTTGCGCAAGACCCTCCGCCGCGCCGACGACCACGGCGACGGCACCCTGGCCATCGAGACCCGCCCGCCCGGCTACCGCCTGGTGGCGTCCCCCGGCGCGGTGGACGCCGACCGGGTGGTCCGCCTGGGGGAGGCGGCCGCCGCCGCCTTCGGTCGGGGCGACCACGAGGAGGCGGACGCGCTGCTGGCCGAGGCGCTGGCCGCGTGGCGCGGCCCGTCGTTGCCCGAGTTCGCGGACCAGCCCTTCGCGGTGGCCGAGGCGGCCCGCCTGGACGGCCTGCGCCAGGCCATGGTCGAGGACCAGGCGGAGGTCTGGCTGGCCCTCGGGCGCCACCGCGAGTGTGTCGCCCACCTGGAGGCCCTGGCGGCCGACCAGCCTTTGCGGGAGCGGCGCTGGGCCCAGCTCATGGTGGCCCTGTACCGCAGCGGCCGCCAGGCCGACGCCCTGCGCGCCTACCAGCGGGCCCGGGCCACCCTGGTCGACCAGCTCGGCATCGAGCCCGGTCCCGCCCTCCGGGGCGTGGAGCGGGCGGTGATCCACCAGGACCCGTCGCTCGACCTGGCTCCCACGCCGGCCCCGGCGGCCGACGCGCGGAGCGCCGGGCCGCCGCCCGTGCCCGCCGCCGTCGACCTCCCGCCCGAGCTGCGCCCAGCCCCCCACGGCGTGTTCGTGGGGCGGCGGGAGGAGACCGAGCGCCTCCGGGCCGCCTGGCGGGACGCCGCCGGCGGCCGGGGGCGGGCGACCCTGCTCGGCGGCGAGCCGGGCATCGGCAAGACCACGGTGGCCGCCGAGCTGGCCACCTGGGTAGCGGCGGCCGGCGGGACCGTGCTGTACGGGCGCAACGACGAGGACCTGGGGGTGCCCTACCAGCCGTTCGCGGAGGCGGCCCGGTTCTACCTCGCCGGCCGGCCGCCGGGCGACGTCCTGGCCCGGGCCAGGCCCCTGGTGGCCGGCCTGCACCGGCTCCTGCCCGAGCTGGCCGGCGAGGTGGCCGTCCCCGACGCCGCCGCCGGCGATCCCGAGCTCGACCGCTGGCGCCTGTTCGACGCGGTGGCCGCCCTGTTGGCCACCGCCACCGCCGAGGCCCCGACCCTCCTCGTGCTCGACGACCTCCACTGGGCCACCACCCCCACGCTCCTGCTGCTGCGTCATCTGGTGCGCACCGCGGTGGACTCCCGCCTGCTGGTCGTGGGCACCTACCGGGACACCGAACTGGGGCGCGACCATCCCCTGGCCGGGGCCCTGGCCGAGCTCAACCGGGTGCCGGGCGTCGAGCGCATGGCCCTTCCCGGGCTGACCGAGGAGGAGGCCGTCGAGCTGGTGGCCCGCCGGGCGGGCCAGGACCTGGACGAGCGGGGCGTGGCCTTCGCCCGCGCCCTCCATGCCGAGACCGACGGCAACCCCTTCTTCCTGGCCGAGATCCTGCTCCACCTGGTGGAGACGTCGGCCGTCTTCCGCCGCGACGGCCGTTGGGTGGCGGCGTCCCCGTTGGCGGACGTGGACCTGCCGACCAGCGTGCGCGAGCTGATCGGGAAGCGGCTCGCCCGCCTCGGGCCGCCGGCGGCCCGGGCGGTGGCGGTGGGGGCCATCGTCGGGTCGACGTTCGACCTGGACCTGCTCGAGCGGATCCCCGAGGCCGCCGACGACCCCGACAGCCTCCTCGATGCCCTCGACCTGGCGGTGGGCGCGGTCCTGGTGGTGGAGGTGGCCGAACGCCCAGGGACCTACGCCTTCGCCCACAACACCGTCCGCCAGGTCGTGCTCTCCACCCTCACCGCCGCCCGCCGGGCCCGCCTCCACCGGCGGGTGGGCGAGACGCTGGAATCCCTCCCCGACGCCGACGCCCACCTGGGCGCCCTGGCCCGCCACTTCGCGGGCGCCGGGGACGTGGCCCGGGCCACGGAGTACGCCCTGCGGGCCGGCCGCCAGGCCCTCGACCAGCTGGCCTTCGAGGCGGCGGTGGACCACTTCCAGGCCGGGCTGGCCGCCCTCGCCGGCACTGCCGCCCCCGACGTCGGCCGCCGTGCCGAGCTGTCCCTGGCGGTGGCCGACGCCCGGGCCCTGGCCGGCGACCGGGCCGGCGGGGTGGCCGCCGCCACCACCGCCGCCGCCGACGCCCGTTCCCTGGCCTCCGCCGACCTGCTGGCCCGGGCCGCCATGGTGCGGGCCAGCCTGGGGGTGGCCGGCCGCCCCGACGCCGACGTGGGGCCGCTCTGCGAGGAGGCGCTGGCCGCCCTCGGTGACGAGCCGACCGTCCTGCGGGCCCGCCTGCTGGCCCGCCTGGCCATCCACCGGGCCCTGTGGGAGGGCCGTCGGGTGGCCGCCGAGGAGCTGGCCGAGGAGGCGCTCGGACTGGCCCGGGGCATCGGCGACCCCGGCGCCCTCCACCTCGCGGTGTCCGTGCGGGCGGTCACCCTGGTGGGTTCCCCGCAGGTGGACCTGCGCCTGGACCTGGCCGAGGAGCTGGTGGCCGCCGCCGAGGCGGCCGGCGACCGGGTCATGCGGGCCGGCGGCTTCCGGCTCCGGGCGCTCGCCCGCCTGGAGCGGGGCGACGTGGCCGGGTTCGGGGACGACCTTGGCCGGGTGGAGGCGCTGGCCGCCACCCTCCGGCGCCGCCAGTACCTCAGCGAGGCGGCCCGCTGGCGAGCCATGCTGGCCCTCTTCGAGGGTCGATGGGCCGACGCCGAGGTTCACGGCGCCGAGATGCTGGCCCAGGCGGGCGACGACGTCAACGCCCGCAGCGCCCGGGTGTGCCAGGCGTTCGTTGCCGGCCGCGACCGGGGTCGACTGGACGAAGCCCGGCAGGCGGCGGCCGCCGGCTGCCAGGACGTCCCGGGGCTGGTGGCCCTGCGGGCGGTGGTGGCCCTGGCCGACGCCGAGTCGGGCCGCGTCGGTCAGGCGAGGGCCGAGCTCGACCGCCTGTCCGCAGACAGGTTCGCCGCCATCCCCCGCGACTTCACTTGGACGGCCTCCCTGTCCACCCTGGCCGAGCTCTGCCACGCCCTGGACGACGGCGAGCGGGCGGGGCGGCTGTTCGACCTCCTGCTGCCCCACCGGGGGCACCTGGTGGTCATGGGGTGGGGCGACGCCTGCGCGGGTGCCGTTGACCGCTACCTCGGCACGCTGGCCGCCACTGCGGGCCGGGACGGGGAGGCCGAGCCGTTCTTCGACGCCGCCCTGGCCCTGGAGACCGCCACCGGATCGGCCCCCGCGGGAGCCCGCACCCGGCTGGCGTGGGGACGCGTCCTGGCCCGGCGGCGAGGCCGCGGCGACGCCGACCGGGCCCGGGCCCTCCTCCACGCCGCCCGGGACACCGCCGCCACCGCCGGCATGCCCTCGGTGGCGGCCGAGGCGGCCGCCACCGCCGGCGTCCTCGCCGCCCGCTGACCGGCCGTCGGGGGCGGTCCCCGACTGCCGCTGCGAGTGGGCTGCGACCCGATTGCGAGTGCCACCCGGCATGGTCCCACCGTGTTCGGGGAGAGGGCTGGAGGCTTCGAATGACGACCGCACTGGCAGGAGAGCAGCGCGCCGCGCCGACTGATACCCCGGTTAGGGCCGGGCCCGGGCGCCGACCTCGGGCGCTCGACCTGCGCACCTGGGCGGTCCGGGACCTGGTGGCAGCCGCGGCGGTGGGCGTGGGCCCCGCCTGGGACGAGCTGGTGCGGCGCTACGGCCGCCTGGTGTGGGCCGTCACCCGGGCCAACGGCCTGGGCCCGGCGGACGCCGCCGACGTGTGCCAGGTGGCGTGGTTGCGCCTGGCCGACCATCTGGGGACCCTGCGCGATCCCGAGAAGGTCGGCTCGTGGCTGGCCACCACCACCCGCTTCGAGTGCTTCCGGACGATCCGCCGCCGGGACCGGGAGACGCCCGTGCCCGGCTTCGAGGCCGACGACTACCCCGGACGGGCCCCGGACGGACCGGCCGGGCTGCGGCGCCCGAGCGGCGCCCCCGGCCTGATCGGGCGCGGGTCGGGCGCGGAGGACGACGACCCTGCGGACGCCATCCACCGCGCCGACCGGGCGGCGGCCCTGGCCAGGGTGGTGGCCACCCTCCCCGAGCGCCACCAGGCGCTGCTGCGGCTGTTGATGCTGGACCCGGCGCCGTCCTACCAGGAGATCTCCGACGCCCTGGGCATGCCGGTGGGGTCCATCGGCCCCACCCGCCAGCGCATCCTGGCCGTCCTGCGCGGCCGCTGCCAGGCCGCCGGCCTGACCGTCGACGGCGACTGACCCGGCCTCCTCCAGGGTGGGCGGCTACTCCAGGGTGATCGGCTACTCCAGGGTGGGCACTACTCCAGGGTGATCGGCTGGTCGTCGGGGTCGAGGGCGGCGTCGGTGCCGATGCCGAGGTGCTGGCGGATCCGCTCGGAGATCTCCACCATGATCTCGGCGTTGTCGGCCAGGAACGACTTGGCGTTCTCCCGGCCTTGCCCCAGCTGCTCGCCGTCGTAGGTGTACCAGGCACCCGACTTCTTCACCAGCCCCAGGTCCACGCCCACGTCGAGCAGCGAGCCCTCGCGGCTGATGCCCTTGCCGTAGCCGATGTCGAACTCGCACTGGCGGAACGGCGGGGCCACCTTGTTCTTCACCACCTTGACCCGGGTGCGGTTGCCCACCACCTCGACCCCGTCCTTGATGGCTTCGATGCGGCGGATGTCGAGGCGGACCGACGAGTAGAACTTCAGGGCCCGCCCCCCGGGGGTGGTCTCCGGCGAGTTGTGGACCATCACCCCGTCGACGAAGTAGTTGTGGGTGCCCTCCACCTCGATGTCGAAGCGGTGCATGGACCGGGTGAGGGGCTGGTCGGCGATCGCCACCACCGGCATGGGAACGAGCTCGTGGCGCATCGGGGCGAAGGAGGGCTCGACGCCGAAGCGGCCACGGAACCGCGGCAGGAGCGTGTCCTCCATCGAGGGGTGGACGAACGGGGCGACGAGGGCATGGAACTTGGCCGTCTCGTCCTCGGGAAAGACGAGCACCGCCGTCTTCGGCTCCCCCTTGGCGGCCAGCACCGGCCGGATGCCCCACGTGTCGGCCAGGTAGCCGACCAGGCGGGCCCGGGACGTGGGCTCCAGCGCCTCGACGCAGATCTCCATCCGGCCGCCGCCGTCGCCGGTCGGCTCCTGAGGCCCCTTCGAACGGTTGGCGAACGAGCCGTCGTCCATGTACCAGATGGCCAGGGACAGCGGGGTGAGCCGCTTCAAGTAGTCGTGGCTGAGCACCTTCCTGCCACCGACGTACATCGCGTCGCGCACCTCGCCCAGCTCCGGCAGCGGCGTGAGGTCGTGGAGCACCGCGCCGTCGGAAGCGCGGACCGATCGGCTCGACCCGATGTTGGCGAACAGCGACGCCTTCCACTCCGCGTACTCGGCCTGGTCGGCTCCACGGGCGAGCCGGTAGCGGGCGCCGTTCCCGCTCCGGGTGGGCGAAAGGGAGCCGTCGCCCATCAGGCTGCCGAGAACGACGTCCCACTGGAACGCTGAGAGCCGGTGGGGCACCGCCTGCAGGACCCGGTCACCGACCACCAGCTCGCGGGCTTCCCGCCAGCCCCCCGGCGTGCGGACCTGGTGGTTGGGGGTGCAGGAGAACCGCGAGCGCCCGCTGCCACCGCCCTGTGCCACCGTGAACTGGAGGAACCGGTCGGTGGGGCCGTTGTCGAACCAGTTCACGACCTTCTTGGGGACGACGGCACCTCGGTCGGGGTCGTAGGAGAGCACCTCCACCGGCAGGCGCGAGTTGACGATCTTGCCGATCATCTCCGAGGAGCCGTCGGCCAAGGTGACCCGGGTGGAGTACGAGAAGCACCCGTACATGACGCCGATCTTCTCCCGCAGCTGGTTGATGAAGACGCAGATGGTGTTGGTCTTGTTGATGGTGCCGGCCAACTTGCGCAGGGCCTGGGACATGAGGCGGGCCTGGAGGCCGACGTGGCTGTCCCCCATCTCGCCCTCGATCTCGGCCCGGGGGGTGAGGGCGGCCACGGAGTCGATCACCACCACGTCGATGGCGCCCGAGCGGATGAGCATGTCGGTGATCTCGAGGGCCTGCTCGCCGGTGTCGGGCTGGGAGATGAGCAGTTCGTCCACGTTGACGCCGATGGCCCGGGCGTACACCGGGTCCATGGCGTGCTCGGCGTCGATGTAGGCGGCGACGCCCCCGTTGCGCTGGGCCTCGGCCACCACGTGCATGGCCAGGGTGGACTTCCCCGAGGACTCGGGCCCGAAGATCTCCACGATGCGGCCCCGGGGCAGGCCGCCCACGCCGAGGGCGATGTCGAGGGCGAGGGCACCGGTGGGGATGGCCTCGATCTCCATGTGGGCCGCCTCCCCCATGCGCATGACCGACCCCTTGCCGAACTGCTTGTCGATCTGGCTGAGCGCCATCTCGAGGGCCTTGTCTCGTTCCACCGCTGGATCCTTCCGTCGTGGCCGCCCGGCGGCCCTGGTCTCTGACGGGTCTCACCCTACGGAGGGGGTGTGACGATCACGCCCGTGTACTTTCACGAGCGTAGTTGCGAACGCCCGTTCGGTCAAGGACCGGGCGCTGCAGCTGGCGGCGTCCGTGGCCCACCACCGGGGAGGTGTGGATCGCGCCCAGAACGGCTCGGGACCTGGCGGCGGCCGATGGGCGCCCGGGCGACGACCTGGTAGGTGGGCCCGGCGGCCGACAGGCGGCTCTCCACCAGGCAGATCTCGCCCACCGGCCAGCCGCCGGCGATCGGGGTGCCGGTGAGGCGGGCCAGATCCACCCGGGCGCCGGGCGCCACTCGGGCCAGGGTGAGGTGGCCGGAGAAGGGCCGGTCGTCGGGCGGCTGTCCCAAGTGGGCGGTGGCCGCCACCACCGCGCCCGCCACCCGGTCGAGGCCGGTCACCGGCACGTGCAGCACCCGGGAGCCGAACCGCCCGACCGCCGGGCCCAGCACCGCCTCGACGGCCTCCAGGACCCCGTCGGCGGCAGTCGTGACCGCCCGGGCGGCGGAACCCACGTCGTCGACCCGGCCGAGAAAGCGGAGCGTGACGTGCCACTGGTGGCGTCCCGTCCACCGCAGCCCGGCCTGGTCGGGGCGGGGGAGGGCCGCCACCCGGTCGAGCAGGTCGTCGGGCGGCCAGGCGGCCACGAACAGCCGGGCCACTGACCGGGCGCCGCCCGCTCCGGGCGGCTACTCCCGCGCCAGGAGGCGGCGGCGGGCCAGGTCGAGAAGGGAGATGGCGGCGAACTGGCGCACGTGCTGGCGGTCGCCCGGGAAGTGCAGCTCCCGCGCCTCGGTGCCGGCCCCGTCGGCCACCGCGATGAACACCGTCCCCACCGGTTGGTCCTCCTGGGTGGCGGGCCCGGCCACGCCGGTCACGCCCAGGCCGACGTCGGCCCGCATGGCCCGGCGCGCGCCCTCGGCCATGGCCACCGCCGCCTCCTCGCACACCACCGGGCCCTCGGGGACACCGAGCAGCTCGTACTTCACCCGGCTGTCGTAAGCCACGACCGAGCCCTCGAACCACCGGCTGGCCCCCTCGGTCTCGGCCAGGCGGCCCCCCACCAGCCCCCCGGTGAGCGACTCGGCCACCGCCAGCGTGAGGTCGCTCGCCACCAGGAGGTCGGCCACCACCCGCTCCATGGACTGCTCGTCCACGCCGAAGACGTACTCCCCCACCAGCGCCCGCAGCTCGGCCTCCTCGGCGTCGAGCATGCGGTCGGCGTCGGCGCCGGAGCCCGCCTTGGCGGTGATGCGCACCTTGATGCCGTCGATCCCCGACGCCAGGAAGGCGATGGTGGGGTTGGTCTGGGTGTCCACCCGGGCCGCGATGCGGTCGGCGAGGGCGGACTCGGACAGGCCCCACGTGCGCAGCATGCGGCTGCGGATGACCCCCGGCTGCCCGGCCCGGCGCACGAGGTCGGGCACCACCGCCCGCTCGACCATCTCCTGCATCTCGAAGGGGACACCGGGCACCGCGTACACCACCCGCCGGCCGCCGGGGCCGGCCGGGCAGATCAGCCCCGGCGCGGTGCCCCGCTCCTGGGGGAGGAACGTGGCTCCCGCCGGGCGATCGGCCTGGCGGAGGTTGTTGTGGGCCATCTCCCGGCGGCGGGCGGCGAACATCCCCCGGATGCGCTCGACCATGGCCTGGTCGCGCTCGAGCGGCACGCCCAGCGCCTCGGCCAGCGCCTCGCGGGTGACGTCGTCGGGCGTGGGGCCGAGGCCGCCGCACACGACGACGGCGTCGGCCCGCTCGAGGGCGGCGCCCACCACGTCGGCGATGCGGGCGCAGTTGTCGCCCACCGTGGTCTGGAGGAGGCAGTCGATGCCGGCCAGCGCCAGGCGGTCCCCGAGCCACGCCGAGTTGGTGTCGACGACCTGCCCGAGAAGCAGCTCGGTGCCGACCGCCACGAGCTCACACCTCACGTCACGGCGCCCGGACGACGCGGCGCCCGTCGAGGAGGTACTGGGCGCCGGTGAGGACGGTCAGGGCCACCGCCACCCACAGGAGGGCGGCCGCCGACGCCCGGTAGCCGCGGGCGTCCAGGGGCGCCAGGGCCATGCCGACGGCCAGGCTCTGGACCACCGTCTTGATCTTGGCCGACGGCCGGGCCGGCACCGACACGCCGCGGCGAGCCACCCACGAGCGGTACCCGCTCATGGCCACCTCGCGCAGGGTGATGAGGGCCACCGGCAGCCACCACAGGCGGTGCTTGGCCACCAGGGCCACCATCATGGCCAGCACCACGACCTTGTCGGCCAGGGGGTCGAAGAAGGCGCCCGAGCGGGTGGCGCCCTGGCGGCGGGCCACCACCCCGTCGACCACGTCGGTCATCGAGATCAGGAACCAGACGGCCACCGCCGGCCACGTGGGGCCCCCACCGAGCACCATGGCCAGCACCACCGGCGTGGCCAGGACCCGGGCCAGGGTCAGGGCGTTGGCCGGGGTGGCCAGCGCCGACGGCCCGAAGCTTTCAGTGGTCATCGCTCTCGGTGGCCATCGCTCTCGGTGGTCATCCGTGGGCAAGAGCTCCGGCGGCCGCATCCAGGTCGGGGCCGGCGCTGCCGGTCACGGTGAGGGTGGCGAACGTCCCCGGGGCGAGGTCGGCAGGGACGCTCACCACGCCGTCGATCTCGGGTGCCTCCCGATGGGTGCGGCCCTCACCCGGCTCGTCCACCAGCACCTCCACCGTGCGCCCGACCAGGGCGGCCCGGCGGGCGGCGGTGACGGCGTCCTGCAGCTCGCCCAGCTCCCGCAGGCGCTCGTCCACCAGGCGGGGGTCGACGGCGCCCTCCAGGCCGGCCGCATAGGTACCCTCCTCCCGGGAGAACGGGAAGAAGCCGGCCCAGTCGAGCTGGGCCTCCTCGAGGAACGCCAGCAGCCGGTCGTGGTCCTCCTCCGTCTCGCCCGGGTAGCCGACGATGAACGACGAGCGGAAGGCGGCGTCGGGCTCCCGGGCCCGGATGGCGCGGATGCGCGCCAGGAAGCGCTCGCCGTTCCCCCAACGGCGCATCCGCCGCAGCAGGGGCCGGGAGACGTGCTGGAGGGACAGGTCGAAGTACGGCACGCCGGTGGCGCACACCACCTCCACCAGGCGGTCGTCCAGGTCGGCGGGGTACAGGTAGAGCAGGCGGACGCGCCGGACGCGGGCCGCCACCGCCGGTACCAGGTCGAGGATGGCACGTCGCCGCTCGCCGTCGGCGGCACCGACGTCGCGGCCGTAGGACGCCAGGTCCTGGGCCACCAGCACCACCTCGGCCACGCCCAGCCCTTCCACCTCGCCCAGCCCTTCCACCTCGGCCAGCCCTTCCACCTCGGCCAGTACCGAGGCAACCGAACGGGACCGCTGGGCCCCCCGGAACGAGGGGATGGCACAGAACCCGCAGGCCCGGTCGCACCCCTCGGCCACCTTCACGTAGGCCCAGGGGGCGGCGGGCCGGGGCCGGGGCAGGTTCAGCAGATCCAGGCGGGCCCGGTCGCGGCGGTCCCCGGTGGTGAGGGTGACGGGCACCCCGAAGCCCGCCACCTGGTCCACCTCGGGCAGGGCCTCGGCCAGCTCGTCGCCGTAGCGCTCGGCCAGACAGCCGGTGACCACCAGGCGGGCGCCGGGGCGGCGGGCTGCCGACAGGGCCAGCACGGTGTCCACCGACTCCTGGCGGGCCGCCTCCACGAAGGCGCACGTGTTGACCACCACCACGTCGGCGTGGCCCGGGTCGGAGGCCGGCTCCAGCCCCTCGGCCATCAGCGTCCCCACCAGCTTGTCGGAGTCCACCGAGCTCTTGGGGCAGCCGAGCGTCTCAACCCAGTACCGGCCGGCCACGGCTGCACTTTAGGCGGCCGGCCGGTACCGGCCGGCTACTTGCCGAGCATGCGGTTCATCTTCGTGCCGCACTCCGGGCACGTGCCCTGGGCGGCCCGGCGGCCGTTGGCCAGATCGACCTCCGTGCCCTCGAACTGTCGCTTCTCACGGCACTTCACGCAGTACCCCTCGTAGTTCGCCATCACGCTCCTCTCGCTTCGGGATCCGGTCGAGTCTCCCCCGGATCGCGCCCCGCCACGCGCACCCCCGGCCGGCCGCCGCCTCCAGCGGTGTCACCTTCGCACCCGGGCCGGAGTCCCATGTTCACCAAAACGTCTCCCGAAGGAGGACGATCACATGTACCAGTTCGCGACGGTCGCATTGTTCGGTCTGGCCGTGTTCGGCGTGACCGGTCTGGTGGTGGAGCTGCTACCCGGCATGGAGCGCCACCGCATCCTCGCCGGCTACGTGCTGGCCGTGGCCGCGGTCGTGGCCCTCGACTGGTCGGTCCTGGCCGGGTTCGGGATCCACGTACGGGCGACCTGGATGGGCCCGTGGGCCACCGGCCTGATCGTGGGGTCGGCGGCCGAGGTGTGGGCCGCCGTCCTGGGCTGGCTGCACGGCCCCGAGCGGGCCGGCATCGGCACCGGCCGGGCCGGCGAGCGGCCCCGCATCGCCGCCTGACCGCTCAATACCCGTGCCGGTGGCGCCCCAATGGCGGGGCGCCACCGGCGCGTCACATTCCCGGAATACCCGTGGCGTGGATCACGACGCGGCCCGGCTCTGGCGCTCGTCCAGCTCCTCGGGCGTCATGAGCACGGCGCGGGCCTTCGAACCCTCCGAGGACGCCACCACCCCGCGGCGCTCGAGCAGGTCCATGAGCCGCCCGGCCCGGGCAAAGCCCACCCGCAGCTTGCGCTGGAGCATGGAGGTGGAGCCGAGCTGGGAGCGCACCACCAGCTCCATTGCCTGCTCCAGCAGGTCGTCCTCGTCGTCGGCCGCCGGACCGCCGGAGCGCTTGTCGCCCGGCTCGTCGCCCTCCACGCCCTCCACGTAGTTGGGCTGCGCCTGGCGGCGCCAGTGGGCCACCACCTTGCGCACCTCGTCCTCGCCCACCCAGCCACCCTGGACCCGCCGGGGCACGTTGGAGGCGGCCACGGCCAGCAGCATGTCGCCCTGGCCGACCAGGCGCTCGGCGCCCATCTGGTCGAGGATGACCCGGCTGTCGGCCTGGGACGACACCGCGAAGGCCATGCGCGACGGGATGTTGGCCTTGATGACGCCGGTGATGACGTCCACCGACGGCCGCTGGGTGGCGATCACCAGATGGATGCCCACCGCCCGGGCCATCTGGGCGATGCGGCAGATGGACTCCTCCACGTCTCGGGCGGCCACCATCATGAGGTCGTTGAGCTCGTCGACGACCACGATGATCCACGGCAGGCGGGCGTAGGTGGCGTCCACGCCGGGGTCGGGTTGCAGCTCGCCCCGGTCGTAGGCCGCGTTGTAGCCGCCGATGTCGCGGGCGCCGACCTCGGCCAGCAGGTCGTACCGGCGCTCCATCTCGTGCACCGCCCACGACAGGGCGTTGGCCGCCCGCTTCGGGTTGACCACCACCTGGGTGAGCAGGTGAGGGAGGCCGTTGTACTGGCCCAGCTCGACGCGCTTGGGGTCGATGAGGATCATGCGCACCTGGTCGGGCGTGGCCCGCATGAGGACGG
The DNA here is from genome assembly GCA_046263055.1 of Acidimicrobiales bacterium. Taxonomy (GTDB): domain Bacteria; phylum Actinomycetota; class Acidimicrobiia; order Acidimicrobiales; family AC-14; genus DATAQC01. Next base: position 29,059 of record JBHELO010000125.1, read on the forward strand.
ACGTGATCAGCGAGTTGATGCACGACGACTTCCCGGCGCCCGTGGCCCCGGCGATGAGGACGTGGGGCATCTCGGCCAGGTTCACCATCACCGGCCGTCCGGCGATGTCGCGCCCCATCCCCACCTCCAACGGGTGGGTGGCCCGCAGGGCCTCGGGCGACGCCAGGATGTCGCCGATGAGCACGAGCTGGCGGACCTTGTTGGGGACCTCCACGCCGATGGCCGACCGCCCCGGGATCGGGGCCAGGATGCGCACGTCGGGCGACGCCATGGCGTAGGCGATGTCCTTGTGCAGGTTGGTCACCCGGGCCACCTTGACGCCCGGGCCCAGGGCCAGCTCGAAGCGGGTCACGGTGGGGCCGACGGTCATGCCCACCAGCCGGGTGTCCACGCCGTGTGCGGCCAGGGCGCTCTCCAGGGCCCGCCCCTCGGCCTCCACCAGCCGCGAGTCCACCTCCCGGGCCGCGCCCCGCTTGAGCAGGGTCAGGGAGGGCAGCTTCCAGGCGTCGGGGCCGGCGGCCGGGCCCAGGTCGATGGCGAGCTGCTCCCCCGCCGGCTCCGGCCCCGAGGGCACGTGGACCAGGGTGGGCGGCTGGGGCTCGCGGGCCGGCTCGGCGGCGGGTGCCGGCCCTGCCGGGCCGGGCTCGGGCTCGGGCTCGGCGGCGAGCGTCGGGGTCGTCGAGTCGGCGGCGAACGACGGGGAGGGTGTGGCGGCGGGCGAGGGCGACGGCGGGGCCGGCGACGGCGGGCGGTGCAGGGCCACCACCCCCACCTCGACCGCCCGGGCGACGGCCCGGCCCAGCGCCTGGGCGGCGCGGGCGGCCAGGGCGCCGGCGTGGCGCGCGTCGGTGCGCGACACCACCAGGGCGCCCACCACGCCCAGGGCGGCCAGCACGACGGCCGCACCGCCGTCGGCCAGGATGGCCACGAGGGGGTTGGCCGCCGCTCCCCCGACGAGGCCGCCGGCGCCCCGGAGGGTGGCCAGCGGGGCATCCATGGACGGCGCTCCCTCGGCCACGTGGACCAGCCCGGAGAGGGCCACCGTCAGGAGGCCGGTCCCGATGACCAGGCGGGAGGCGTTCTCCCGGGGGCGGCGCAGCAGGAGCACGGCGGCCAGGGCCAACAGCGCGGGGGGCACGACCAGGCGGGCCTCGCCCACCCCGTTGGCCGCCACCCGGGCCAGGGACCGCCCGGCCGGGCCGGCCAGGTCGCCGTAGATGCCGAAGGCGGCGAGCAGCCCGGCCGCGGCCAGGGCCACTCCGGCCACGTCGTGCCCGTGGCCCCCGAGTAACGGCCACCGCTCCCGGGCGCGGCCCGGGCGCCGCCGGCCCGCGGCCTGGCGAGGCTCGGGGTGAGGCTTGCGGGTGGGGGCCGCGGGCCGGGG
>JBHELO010000126.1:0-3726 GCA_046263055.1 Acidimicrobiales bacterium
GCCCCCACCACCGTGGGCTCACGCCCGTCCACCTCGCTGGCCCGCACGATCACCACCACGACCCGCCCGCTGCACCCGCCCACCTCGGTGCCGACCCTCCCGTCCCTGCCCTTCCCGCTCACCCGGCCGCGCTGAGGGGCCGGGCCCGGGCCCCGGTCCAGGTCGAATGGGAGTTGCCTCCGGCCGCCGCGCGTGGTCGGCTGGCGGGATGGACATCGACGACGCCCGCCAGTTCCTCGCCGCCAACCACCGGGCCGTGCTGGCCACCGTCCGGGCCGACGGGCGGCTCCAACTGTCGCCGGTCGGCGTGGGGGTGGACGGCAAGGGAAGAGCCGTGATCAGCACCCGGGAGACCGCCTACAAGGTGCGCAACCTGCGGCGCCAGCCCTGGGCATCGCTGTGCGTGATGACCGACGACTTCTTCGGGGGCTGGGTCCAGGTGGAGGGCACGGCGTCGGTGCTGAGCCTCCCCGACGCCATGGAGCCCCTCGTGGAGCACTATCGCTCCATCCTCGGCGAGCACCCGGACTGGGACGACTTCCGGGCGGCGATGGAGCGGGAGCGCCGGGTGCTCCTGCGCGTCGACATCGAGCGGGCCGGCCCCACCCTCGGCGGCTGAGCGGGGGTTTCCGCCTCAGGCGGGCGGGCGAGGCCTGACGCCCGGCGGGTGGCGGGCAGGGCCCCTGCGGTCGAGGAGCCAGCCACCGACGGTCGCCGCCGGGCCGAGGGGCCCTGACGCCGGCCCGCCGCCCGGGGCCGGGGGTCAGTGGGTGCCGACCGCCCCGACGGTGGCCCGCACCGACGCCTGGCGGTCCTCGACCGTGCCGCTGAGGGTGTGGTACTGCACGTCGGCCGACTCGAGCAGGCGGCGGATGCGACGGTCGATGTCGGCCTGGAAGCCGGTGTCGTCGGGGCGTAGGCCGTCGAGCACGATCGGAAACTCCACCGGCAGGTAGAAGACGTGGTCATAGCGTGCCCGGAGGTCGCGGTTGGCGATCTCGCGGGCCTCGGCCCACAGGTGGTCCTCCTTGCGGGGCGGCCGGTCCTGCTCCATGACCCAGTCGGCGTAGGCCAGCACGTCGTAGATCGAGCGGTCGGCCACGAAGTGGTCGTGGGACGCCTCCGCCCGCCACTGCTTGAGGAGGATGAGGGTCTCGGTCTCGGCGGTGGCGCTCTGGTCGAGCGGGAAGCCCAGCTCCACCACCTCCCGGGCCACCTCGGGAAGGAGCGGGTAGGCCCACTCCTTGGCGAACAGGGTGGCCAGGGTGGTCTTGCCGGTGGAGAAGGACCCGACGAAGGCGAGTTTCATGGCCGACAGTGTGGCCGAACCCCGTGCACCGGCCGGCGCCGGCGACGGTACGGTCTTGCCCCATGGACGAGTACCGCCCCGGCTCCGAGCGCCTGACGCTCCTGACCGTCCATGCCCATCCCGACGACGAGTCGTCCAAGGGGGCGGCCACCGTCGCCCACTACCGGGCCGAGGGCGCCCACACTGTGCTGGTGTGCTGCACCGGCGGCGAGGAGGGTGACATCCTCAACCCGGCCATGGATCGCCCCGAGGTGCGCGAGCGCCTGCACGAGGTGCGCATGGAGGAGCTGGCCCGGGCCACCGAGGCCATCGGCTACGAGGAGGTCGTCCCCCTCGGCTACCGGGACTCGGGCATGCCCGGCACCCCCGCGAACGAGGATCCCCGCTGCTTCGCCAGGGCGCCGCTGGACGAGGCCGTCGGCCGCCTGGTGGCGGTCATCCGCCGGGAGCGGCCCCAGGTGATCGTCACCTACGCCGACGACCAGGAGGGCTATCCCCACCCCGACCACCTCCGGGTGCACGAGATCACGCTGCCCGCCTTCGACGCCGCCGGCGACCCCGACGCCTTCCCCGAGGCCGGGCCCCCGTGGCAGCCGCTCAAGCTTTACTACGTGGCGTGGTCCCGGGCCCGGATCGTGGCCCTGCACGAGAAGTTCCTGGAGCTGGGCCTCACGTCGCCCTTCGACGAGAAGTGGTTCGAGCGCCCGGACCAGGACGACCGCATCACCACCCGCCTGGACGTCTCCGAGCACGACGGCGTGCGCCAGGCGGCCCTCGTCGCCCACGCCACCCAGATCGACCCGGAGTCGCCCTTCTGGTTCGGCCTTCCCCCGGGCACGGTGGCCTACGGCTACGACGACTACATCCTGGCCCGCAGCCTGGTCGACACCACCACGCCCGAAGACGACCTGTTCGCCGGCGTCCGGGAACGGGTGGCGCCCTGAGCCGGCTGGAGGAGTCCCCGGCGGGCGCTCGGTACCATCCTGGCCGACCGCCATTCGCCGACCGGGGGACACCCATGCACAGCTACCTGAGCCAGGAGTGGCTCGACGCCCAGCAGCAGCTGGCCCAGACCTTCCCGGAGCGGGAGGGGGCCACCGCCCGCATGCAGTACCACGTCACCGGCGGGCCCCGGGGCGACGTCCGCTACTACTGGGTGCTGGAGAACGGCAAGCTGTTGGAGTCCACCCTGGGCGACGACCCGGACGCCGACTTCACCCTCACCCTGTCCTGGGACGACAGCGTGAAGATGCAGAAGGGCGAGCTCGACCCCAACGCCGCCTTCATGCAGGGGCGCATGAAGGTCACCGGCAACATGGGCAAGCTCATGAGCCTCCTCCCCCTCACCCAGAGCGCCGAGTACAAGGCCATTCAGGAGAACATCCGGGAGGTCACCGAGTACTGAGGGCCCGCCCCTCCGAACGGTGCCCGATCCACGACGCCACCGTTCCGGGGGCGTACCCGCCCGGTCCGGGGCGGGCGGCGCGGCCCATCCAGGGGCTGGCCCGGTGCCGAAGAGGGCATGCTGTGGCCGCCATGTCCCTGACCGAAGCCAGCGACGCCGCCCTGGTGGTGGCCATCGGGCGCTGGCGCCAGGACGCCCTGGCCGAGGCCTACCGCCGCCACGCCGGGGCGTCGTTCGCTCTGGCCCGCCGCCTGCTGGCCGACCGGGACCTGGCCGAGGAGGTACTCCAGGAGGTGTTCCTCCGCCTCTGGAACCAGCCCGACCGCTTCGATCCGGAGCGGGGAAGCCTGCGGTCCTACCTGCTGGCCCAGACCCACGGGCGGGCCGTCGACCTCCTGCGGTCGGAGACCTCCCGCCGCCGACGTGAAGAGCGGGAGGCCCGGGAGACGGCCGAGCACGGGGTGGACATCGAGCGGGAGGTCATGGACCACACGGTGGCCGAGCAGGTGAAGGGCGTGGTGGCCGGCCTACCCACCGATGAGCGCAAGGCCATCGAGCTGGCCTACTTCGGCGGCCACACCTACCGCCAGGTCGCGGTGCTCCTGGAACAGCCGGAAGGTACCGTGAAGAGCAGGATCAGGTCCGGGTTGCGCCGCCTGCGCAAGGACCTGGTGGATGCAGGGGTGAGTGTGTCGTGGGCCGAGACGTGAACCACGCCGACGCCGCCACCTTCCTGGGCGCCTACGCCCTCGACGCCCTGGACCCCGACGAACGCGACGCCGTCGAGCGTCACGTGCGGGGCTGTGGGGCGTGCCTGGCCGAGGTGGCCGAGCACCGGGAGGTGGCCGCCCTGCTCGCCCCCGGGTGGGTGGCGGCGCCCGACGGGGTGTGGGACCGCATCGCCGGCGCCCTGGAGGAGACGCCGCCGCCGCTGGCCATGCCGCCGGCGCCGGTGGTGACGATGCCCCGCTCGGGAGAGGGCGCCGCCGGGGCCGCGCCGCCCCTCACGCCG
>JBHELO010000127.1:0-6249 GCA_046263055.1 Acidimicrobiales bacterium
GAGAGGCGATGTGGCGGCCCTCCTCCACGGCGTCGGCGATGATCCGGCACATCAGGGTGCCGGCGCGGACGGCGTCGTCGTTGCCGGGAACGATGTACTGGATGAGGTCGGGGTCGCAGTTGGTGTCGACGACGGCCACGATCGGCATGCCCAGCTTGTTGGCCTCGGTGACGGCGATGTGCTCCTTCTTGGTGTCGATCACGAAGATGGCATCGGGGAGGCGGGAGAGGTTGCGGATGCCCCCGAGGTTGCGCTGCAGCTTCTCCAGCTCACGGCCGAGGATGAGGGCTTCCTTCTTCGGCATGGCCTCGAAGTCGCCGCTCTCCTTCATGCGCTCGTACTCGGCCATCTTCTTGACCCGGCCGCTGATGGTCTGGAAGTTGGTGAGCATGCCGCCCAGCCATCGCTCGTTGACGTAAGGCATGCCCACGCGCTGGGCCGCCGAGGCGATGGCGTCCTGGGTCTGCTTCTTGGTGCCCACGAACAGGATCGACCCGCCACCGGCGACCAGGTCACGGACGAAGCTGTAGGCGGTGTCGATGCGCTGCAGCGTCTGGTTGAGATCGATGATGTAGATGCCGTTGCGCTCACCGAAGATGAAGCGACGCATCTTCGGGTTCCAGCGCCGGGTCTGGTGGCCGAAGTGCATCCCGGCCTCCAGAAGCTGCTTCATGGTCACGACGGCCATGGGCTCTCCTCCCCATCGGTTGCTCTCGCCCGCCGCTGCGCTCTACTGCGAGCGACCGTGGGATGCGTACGGGCGTAGGTGGCCCCGCGCCGAGGTGCGCGAAGCCTCGTGAGTATACCCGGGGCGGTGGTGCCGGCCCCCCGGGGTCACCAGCCGGTGGTGGCGGTGAGGTCGTTGTCGGTGGCCTCCCGGACCCCCACCAGCAGGGCCCGACCGGGACCGGCGGCCACCCCGCTCACCCGCCCCGGCGGGTCGGCGAACAGCGTGGGCCGGTCGGGCCCGGCTACCAGCAGGCGGCCGTCCTCCAAGGGCAGGGCGAACCGGCCGCCGGGGCCGGGGCCGGCCGGCCCTCCCCGCACCGTGGCCCCGTCGCTGGAGACCTGCCAGCGCATCTGGCCGCCGGCGGAGTCCAGGAGGGCCATGCCGCCCAGGCGGTGGGCGACCAGGACCGCTCCCCCGCCGGCGTCGAGGGGAACGACCTCGGGCGACCCGGCGCCCTCGAGGCCGGTGTGCCACCGCTCGGCGCCGGTGTCGGCAGCCAGCCCGTGGGCGGCGGCGTCGCCGGCCACCACGACCACGACCGGGGACCCGTCGGGGACAACGGCCACGCCCGGGCCGCCGATCCCACCCGCCGGCAGGGGGGTCGACCACCGCGGGCGGCCGGTGGCGGCGTCGACGGCCACGACGCCGGCGCCGTCGCCGTGGTCGGCCTCCCAGGAGGCCAAGACCAGGCCGGCGCCGGTGGCGGCCGCCGGACCGAGGGCGGGCCCGGGTAGAGCGGTCCGCCACGCCACCTTCCCGCTGGCCGGGTCGAGGCCCACCAGGGAGCCCTCCCAGGTGCTCACCACCACCCGCCCGCCGGCGAGGGTCGGGCGGTTGGCCCGCTCCCCCACCGCCGCCGCCCAGCGCAGGGTGCCGTCGGCCCGGTCGAAGGCGGCCACGCCGTCCTCGGTGGCCACCAGGACGGTGTCGGGGGTGAGGCGGGGAGCGACGTCCCGAAGCTGGGCCCGGTCAACCGACCACCGGACGGCGCCGCGCGAGTCGAAGAGGGCCACATGGGAATGACCGAAGGTGACGGCGACGCCGGCGTCGTCGGCGCCCGGCATGCCCACGTAGGAGGGCGGGGGCGCCACCCACCGCCAGGTGGCCTTCAGCGGATCGGGTGGGACCGACGCCGCCGCCGGGCGCTGGGGGCCACCCCCGCCGTTGGCACAGCCGGCCATGGCGAGGACCAGCGTGAACAGGGTGATCGGACGGACGTGTCTCATGGGACCTCCTCGGTCTTGATGGGGACTCCGGGCCAGGGCATGCGGTGGTCGATCCACTGCCCGGCGAGCCACAGGCCCGTCCCCGCCGCGTCCTCCCCAGTGGTGATGATCCGGGAGGTGAGCTCGTCGAGCAGCATGTCGGGCAGGCTCTGGCAGGTGGGCGGCATCCCGTTGACGGCCAGGTCGATCTCCCGCCAGGCCTCGTCCGAGCCGGGCAGGTGGGAGTGGGTGGCGGCCCCGCCGCCGCTGTCGATGACGACGTTGTCCGCCCCGGGAAGGCGGGTCCGGCGGGCGGGGACGACGGGGTCCATGCGGGCGCCGATGGAGGTGACGTGCACGCCGGGCGGGAGTGGTGTGTCGTTGAGACGGGCCAGGAACGTCGAGCTCTGGGCGAGCTGGTGCTGTGCCGGCCCGTCCAGGGGGTTGTTCCGGAGCAGGAGTGACTCACCCTGCTGCACGGCCGCCCCCCCGCTCGAGGTGCCGAGCAGGACCTCGGCGGAGGCCAGGTCGGCGCCCTGGTTGGGGACGCCGAGGAGCACGACCGAGTTGATGGGTGGCAGGGCCCTGTCGCCCGGATCGCTCTCCAGAGCCAAAGCCTGGCGAGCGACGATGCCGCCCTCGGAGTGGGCCAGGATGTCCACCGGGACGCCGGGGTTCTTCCTGGCCACCTCCTCGAGGAGCTGGCGGAGGCGCCGGGCCGACACGGTGATGTCCTGCACGGTGGTGGCCCCCGAGTACGGACTGGCACCCGAGTAGGCGCTGGGTTTCACGGTGCCGCCGGCGTAGGACAAGCGCACGACGTCGGCGTCGGCATAGCCCAGGCCGCCGGCGCTGGTCGGCGCGGTCTTGACCTCGGTGATGCTGGCCCCGGCGCTGCTCGACCAAAGGCCTCCCACCTCCACCGCGATGTGGCGTTGCGTCAGGTGCGGCGGCGGGGCGCCGGGCGCCGTGCAGTGATGGCGCTGCTCCTGGTAGTCGGCCACCACCTGGTCCACCTCGGTGGCCAGCCTCCAGAGCGACAGGTCCTGCCGCCAGGCGTCCAGCAGCCGCAGCCCCTCGGTGAAGCCGGTCCACTGGGCCTTGAGGACGTCCGCCCCCATGGATGCCGCCGTGGCCGCCTGGTCGCGGGCCCAGGCCACGCCGTCGGCGGTGGCGCCGGCGACCTTGGACCCCCAGCCCGTCAAGGACTTCAGGAGGCCGGCCCGCTCGTGCTCCTCGGTACCGGGGTGCCGCTCCTCGTCGGGGACGAGGTGGACCTCCGGAAGGCCGTCCCCGAAGAGCGTGGCGGGGTCGATGTAGTCATCCCCGGCCCGGGCACCGAAGTGGAGGTCGTCGCCCGAGGTGCCCACGGCCTGCCCCTGGCTGACGCGGTCGCCCCGATGGACGGTGATCGACTGGAGTAAGGAGTAGCTGGTGCGGATGCCGTCGGGATGGAGGATGACGACGTGGAGGGCGCCACCGACCTGGCCGGCGAAGACCACCTCCCCGTCGGCGGCGGCGGCCACCGGAGCGCCGGGCGACGTGGCGTAGTCGATCCCCCGGTTGCCGGGGTCCCACGGCTGGGGAGGCGGACGGTAGGGGTCGACGACCGCCGCCGAGACCGGGGGGACGTAGGCGACGGTGCCGGGCGGGCCGGCGGGGTCGGCGGCGACGGGCGCGGGCCGGACGAGGAGGACGACGGCGGCCAGGGCCAGGGCCACTCGGCGCATCGGGAACCCCCAGGACGGTGGAGACGACCAGGGGGAGGTGAGGGGGCCGGCCAGGGAGGCGCGTCACCGAGGGCGCGACCGGGCTGGAGGCGTGGATGGGAAGGAGTCCGTGGTCGGCGGGCTCAGGGAGCCAGTGCGCCGCCGGACGGGCGAGACGAGGGGGAAGCGAGCCGCCCGCCGGGCGGCTGCGGGCGCACTCTAGCGGCGGGCTGCGGGCGGGGCCAGGGGTGGGAGCGGATTTCTTCCCGCGCCTTCGCCAAGCGGCGCCGGGCCGGCCATCTGACGTCGCCGGGCGACCACGCGGCCGGCGGGTACCGGGCCGCAGGGGCAGCCGGGCGCCGGGCGGCGGCCGGCGGCGGTCAGGCGGGCTCGCGCTCGGACTGGCCGAGCTTGGAGCGCAGCTGCAGCACCGCCTTGGTGTGGATCTGGCAGACGCGGCTCTCGGTGATGCCCAGGATCTGGCCGATCTGGTTGAGGGTCAGGCTCTCGTAGTAGTAGAGGGCGAGGACGACCTTCTCGCGCTCGGGGAGGCGGTTGATGGCCGCCACCAGCATGCGGCGGGTGTCTTCCTCCTCGAAGGCGGCCACCGGGCCGATCCCCGTGTCGGGGATGGTGTCCCCCACCGTCATGGAGTCCCCCCGCTCGGGGCCGACGGACAGCGTCTGCTCCAGGGCCACGATGCCGAAGAACGAGATCTGGGCGAACAGGGCCTGGAGGTCGTCCTCCGAGGTGCCCATGGCCTCCGCCACCTCGGCATCGGTGGGCGTGCGCAGCAGGTCGTTCTCCAGCTTGGCGTAGGTGCGCTCGACGAGGCGCGCCTTGGCCCGGACCGAGCGGGGCACCCAGTCGATCGAGCGCAGCTCGTCGATGATCGCCCCCCGGATGCGGGCGATGGCATAGGTCTCGAACTTGTTGCCGCGGGCGGGATCGAACTTGTCGATGGCGTCGATCAGCCCGAACATCCCGTAGCTCACCAGGTCGGCCTGGTCCACGCTGTGGGGCAGTCCGGAGGACACCCGGCCGGCCACGTACTTCACCAGCGGCGAATAGTGCAGCACCAGGCGGTTGCGGGGCTCCATGGACCCCGAGCCCTTGTAGTCCTGCCAGAGCCGGGGGACGTCGGAGGCGCCCTCCTCGTTAGGGATGGTGGCCACGTCAGGCCCGGGGGTGGGTCTCGTCGTACACGGCTCGCAAGCGCTCCTTGCTGACGTGGGTGTAGAGCTGGGTGGTGGCCAGGTCGGCGTGGCCGAGCAGCTCCTGGACGGCCCGGAGGTCGGCGCCCCCGTCGAGGAGATGGGTGGCGAACGTGTGGCGCAGGGCGTGGGGGTGGGTCGGGCTGGCGGCCCGGCGGTCCAAAATGCGCCGGGCGTCGCGAGGGCCGAGGCGGCGGCCCCGGGAGTTCAGGAACAGGGCGTCGGCCGGCGACTCGCCGGTGGCCAGGAGGGGTCGGCCCCCGTCCACCCATGCTCGAACGGCGACCACCGACGGGGCGCTCATGGGCACCTGCCGCTGCTTGGAACCCTTGCCCCACGCCCGCAGCGAACGGGCGGCCAGGTCGAGGTCGGCGGGGCGGAGGCCGCACAGCTCGGCCACCCGCAGCCCGCTGCCGTAGAGGAGCTCGACCACCGCCGTGTCGCGAAGCGCGGTGGCCCGCAGGCGCCGGGCCGCGGCCCGGGCCGCCGGGGCCGCGCCGGACCCCTCGGCAGGGGCCGGCGGGAGCGCCGGTGGTGCCAGCAGCGTCTCCAGTTCGGCGCCCCGAAGCACGTGGGGAAGGCGCCCGTCCCCCCGGGGGGCGGACAGGCGCACCGACGGGTCGACGGCGATGGCCCCCGTCCGCCGCAACCAGCCGAAATACCGCCGCACCGAGGCCGCCTTGCGGGCGATGCTCCGCCGGGCCAGCCGGCGGGTGGACAGGTAGGCCAGGTACCGCCGCAGGGTCATGCGGCTGACGGCCGCCGGCCCGCCGATACCGGCCCGCTCGGCCCACGCGGTGAACTCGGCCACGTCGGACGAATAGGCGGTGGCCGTGTGGGGCGAGGCCGACGCCAAGGACGCCCGAAAGGCGTCTGACTGCCACTCCATCACCACCAACAGTAGCGGTCGGCCACCGACAAGACGGCCGGGCGGGAGCGGTCACGCCCGGGCCGGCCCCCGCTCGCCGGGGCCCGACCGCTCCCACCAGCCACCGTTGCCCGCCACCCAGCCGGCGTCCTCCAGGCGGGCCAGGGACAGGCTGGCCGGCCCGGGCCCGAGCCCGGTGCGGGCCACCACCGTGTCGAGCGAAGCCGGCTCCCACCCCACCGCCGCCAGCACGGCGGCGTCGGGCCCCTCGGGCGGGGGACGGCGGCTGGCGCCGCCGGCGCCGGCGGGCAGCGGCCCCCGGGCGGCACCGGCGGTGGACAGGCCCAGGGCGACGAGCACGTCGAGGGCGTCGCGCACCGGCGCGCAGCCGTCGGCCAGGAGGGCGTTGGGCAGCGCCGACGCCGGGCTGCGGACGGAGCCGGGCACGGCCATCACCTGGCGGTCCCTGGCCTGGGCCGCCTCCACGGTGTGCACCGACCCGCCCCGGTGGTGGGACTCGACC
>JBHELO010000128.1:0-30165 GCA_046263055.1 Acidimicrobiales bacterium
TTGGGGGGAGACCCCCTGGGAGAGTAGGTCGCCGCCGGATCTCTCATAGACGGCCACCCGCGAGGGTGGCCGTCTACTTGTCGTTCTGGCCCCGTGGCGCCAGCCGGTACGCTCGCTTCATGGCCGATGACCGACCGCGGCGGTCCTCGGCGTCCAGCCGATCGGGGCGACCGCCGCGGCCGCCCGGTGCAGATGGAAGGTCAGCGGGCCCTCGCCGGTCATCGGCGGCCGGCCGGGCCGGCGGGTGGCCGGCGGCACCGGCCGGAGGGCCCCGGCCCGGCGGGGATGCCAGACATGGTGCAGCCAGCCCTCGCCCGACGGGCGGCCGCCGGCCGGCGGCGGGTCGGACGGCGGCCGGCGGCGCCCAGCGGCGCCCAACCGCAGGTCGGCTTGCGGGCGGTGGGGCGCGAAGTGGGCGGGCCGAGCGGGCGGAGGACGGCGAGGGGCGGCCGACCCGCTCCTCAGGTCAGGCCATGAGCCGCCGGCCGGCGGCATCGGCTGATCCTCGTCGACGGTCGGGGGATGGGCCGGCCGGGGCCGGCCGCCCGCCGGCCCGGGGGTCGGCCGCCGGGTATCGGCGGGAGGCGGGCCGGGCTCCAGGTCGGGGAGGCACGGGCGCAGGTGGCCGACCGGTGGATGGCGCCACCAGGGCGAGGTTCGACGGGCGACGCCCGGTGGCCGGTCCCGGCGGATCTGGGCGGCATGGCACGGTCGACGACCGCCCTCGCCGACCGGGCCGCGGGTCCCCAGCTCGCCGCGCCGGCGGCGGCCGGCCGCCCTTCGGCCCCGACCCTGGTGCCGTTGTCGGCGGGCGCGCCGCGCCCGAGGACCGTCGGGCCCGGGGGGACGGGGTCGACCGCGGCCGGGGAGGCGCACCCAGGAGCGAGGATCGAGGAGGGTCCCGTTCCGGCGGGCAGGCCGACCGTCCCTATCGCAGTCAGTCGAGCGGACGAGCTTGGGAGGGCGGAAGGTCACACCCCGCCCGGGGCGACGACCGGCCCGGGGGCAACCGGGGTAAGACCGGAGACGGCGGAAGGTCCTGGGCCGCTCGGCGTGACGACCGGCCCCGTGGCATGGGGTCAACTGGACGGGATGGGGGGGCGTCCTCGCACCCCCGGACCGACGACCGGGCGCGGGGCGAGGGGGCCAGGGGCGGGGAGCCGGGAAGATCCTGGCGCGCCAACCCATCGGGGGGCGAAGGTGCCGGGGGCGGCGGCGGGAGGACGCCCCGGCGCGCCGGAGGCGACGCCCCATCGGGAGGCGCCGCCACTGCGTCCGGCACACGGGTTGGCGGGGGCGGGCGGCGGCCGGGCGTCTCGCGAGGACAGCGCGCGCCTGCACGTGACAGGGGGGCGGGAACCTCGGACCGTCGGCCCGGCCGGGGCGGACCCTCCCCGCTGGACGGGCCCCGGTCGTGGGGCCGGGTGGCCAGGCGGGGGGCGGCGGACGTCGCCAGGGGTCCGGCTCCCGGCCCGCCGCCGGCGGCCGGCAGGAGCCGCCGGCCTCCCCCCGCCGACGATCGGGAGCGGTGGGTCGAAGACCCGCGCCCCGCCCGCCCGGCTCCTGCGCCACCCAGGGCCCGTCGGCCCGCCGCCCGCCGCCGAGTGGCGGACACCGTGGCCGGGGACCTGGCCAGGGCTGTCGGCCCGGCTCGGGCGGCCAGGGTGGCGGCCGCCTTGGCCGAAGCCGGGACGGCCCTGGACCACGGGCGAGGGCGCGACGCCGCCCGCTTGCTGCGGCCGCTGGTGTCGCAGGCACCGGACGTCGCTGCGGTGCGGGAGATGGCGGGCGTCGCCCAGTACCAGCTCGGTCGGTGGGTCGAGGCCGCCGGCCACCTGGAGGCCGCGGCCCGCCTGAGCGGCTCGGCTGAACAGCACCCGGCGCTGGCCGACTGCTACCGGGCGCTCGGGCGCTACGCCCGGGTGGACGAGCTCTGGGAGGAGTTGCGGCAGGCGTCGCCGTCGGCGGCCATCGTCACCGAGGGCCGCATCGTGGCCGCTGGCGCGCTGGCCGACCAGGGCCGCCTGGGCCCGGCCATCGCCCTGTTGGAGCGGGGCCAGCCTCGGGGACGCCGACCCCCCGCCGGGCACCACCTCCGCCTCTGGTACGCCCTGGCCGACCTGTACGAGCGCTCGGGCGACACTGTCCGGGCCCGCGAGCTGTTCGCCCGGGTGGCCGCCGCCGACCCCTCCCTGGCCGATACCGCGGAGCGGCTGGAGGCCCTGGGCGAGGGCGGCCGTCGGTCGCACCCCGCCCGGCCCTGACCGGGCACACGGGGGACAGGCCTCGCCGCCGTCGTGGGCGGTGGCCAGCCACACAGCCGGGAGGCGGCGTGGTCCATCCATAGGAAGTGCCCACCGAGGAGGCCCTGCCCGCTCCGAATGGACCGCGCCCCGACGGGCCCGCCGTCGGCTTCCCCCCGGTGACAGCCCCGGGTTCCTGTCACACCCCGATGCCTACAGTTTGCGGGTTGCTTCCCCCTCGTCGCCGGGCCCGTCCCGGCCGGCTCGCACAGATGCCTGGCACACGAGAGCGAGGAGGAGAGCGCCATGACCAATGTCGTTGCCCTGGTGGGCCGCCTGGCCCGTCCGGCCGAGGCCCGGGAGCTGCCCTCGGGCGACTGCCTGGTGGCCTACGAGGTCACCGTGGCCCGGCCGGGCGCCAAGGCCGAGGGCGTGCCCGTGGTCTGGCCCGGGGCACCGGCAGGGGCCGCCGACCACGACGTCGACGAGATCGTCGTCGTCGTGGGCCGGGTCCGCCGCCGCTTCTACCGGGCGGGTGGGACGACTCAGAGCCGCACCGAGGTGGTGGCCGACACTGTGGTGCCGGCCCGTCACGTCAAGCGGGCCCGCGCCGCCATCGACGGCGCCCTGGCCCGCCTGGGGGAGGCGCTGGGGTGAGATGCCGAGCGGCTCAGCCCACCGGGTCGGACAAGCGGCGGAACACCACGCCGGTGCGGGGCTTGGGGCGGAAGAAGGTGGCCTTCGGCGGCAGCCGCCGCCCCGATCGGGCGGTAGCGGCGATCTGGCGCACGGTGGCCGCACGCAGGAGCAGCCCGACGTCGGCTTCTCCCTTCTCGACCTTGGCGACGACGTCCGGGGCCACGTGGGTGTACTCCGTGCTGTGGGCCGGCCACGTCGCCGTGACCTCGTCGAGAACGGCGGCGTCGGGCAGGCCGGCGGCTGCCTCCCCGCCCGCCTCGCGGGCCGGGGCCTCCCCGCCGGCTTCACCGTCGCCACGACCGCCGCCCGACCACCGGTCCCCAGCGTCGCCCCGCCACGGCTCGGATGGCCCGAACCACACCCGCCCGCCCGCCACCACCGCGAACGTCCCGGCCGCCGCCATGCGCTGCGAGACGTCGCCGCCGAGGGGGCCGGCGTCGGTCAGCACGAACCGCGCCGACAGGGCGGCCACCGGGTCGAAGCCGGCGGGGAGGCCGGACAGGATCCGGTGGATGGGACCCACCGACACCTGGTCGGCCGCCAGCTCGACGATCCAGGCCATCACCAGGTCGTGGTCGCCGGGGCGGCCGCCGGTGGCGGACCTCACCTCCTCCTGCCACGCCAGGGCCGTCTCGTAGCGGTGGTGGCCGTCGGCCAGGAGCACAGGCACGGCGGCCACGGTGTCGGAGATGGCGGCCACCAGCCCGGGTTCGGTGACCCGCCACACGCGGTGGTGCACCCCGTCGTCGTCGGTGCCACGGGCCAGGGGCGGCCCGCCCACGTCGCACAGGGCGGACAGGCCGGAGTTGGTCGACAATCCCCAGATCGGTGACAGGTTGGCCCGCGCCGCCCGCATGAGGTCGAGCCGGTCACCGCGCGGGCGGCTCATGGTGCGCTCGTGGGGAAGCACGCCGCCGTCGCCCGGAGGGGCCAGCCCAAGGGCGCCGATCACGCCCGCCGTCTGGCGAGGAGCGCCGTCGTCGTCGCGAAAGCCCATCTTGTACACGTAGAAGGCTGGTTCTGGGTCGGGGACGATCACGCCCGACGCCAGCCAGCCGTCGAGTCGGCGACGGGCCGCCTGGTACCGGTCCAGGCCGTCCTCCGGCTCCGGGAGCTCCACGTGAACTGCGTTGTAGGGGCTGCGAGCAGCCAACGCCTCCCGCTCGGCCGGTCCCACCACGTCGTAGGGCGGGGCCAGCACGTCGTCCAGCGCCACCCGGGCGGTGTCGTAGCGCAGGCCCGGGAACGGCTCGAAGCGGGGCACGTCCCCTGCGTAGCAGATGCCAGCCCGGGGACCGGCCACCCTGAGGGTCCAGGCCCGAGCTTCCTGGGCACTTGGAGGTACAGAACCGGTGGACGGCGATGGGGGCGGTGGGCCGGGGGCTCCGTGCGAACCGCTACCAGGCGGGCGCGGGGACTCGGCTGGGCCGCAGGCGGTCGCGTAGGAAGAAGGCCACGATCGTCCCGAAGACGAACCCACCCACGTGGGCCACCCAGGCCACCCCCTCGGCCGGGTTGGTGAAGAACTGCAGCACGAACCAGAAGCCCAGGAGCCACTTGGCCGGGATGTCACGGATCAGGACGAGCAGGAAGATCAGCAAGGTCCGGATCCGGACGTTCGGGAACAGGACCAGGTAGGCCCCCATCACCCCGGCGATGGCGCCCGACGCACCGATGATCGGCACCGTGCTCGACGGCTGCACGAGGATGTGGGCGGCGGCCGCCAGGATGCCACTGACCAGGTAGAAGCCCAGGTAGGGCAGCGGTCCCATCCGGTCCTCGATGTTGTTGCCGAACACCCAGAGGAACAGCATGTTGCCGCCGATGTGCAGCCAGCTGCCGTGTAGGAACATCGAATAGAAGACGGCCAGGAACACCTGCTTGCCGGGGAAGACGGCCTGGGACTGGCTCCCTTCGGTGGCCTTCTGGCAGGCGTTCTGGTCTCCCGCCTGCACCGTCAGGTTGACCTCGTCGGTGTCGAGAGGCCGTCCCTGGGTGACTTCGCAGGGGATGGCGGCCCACTCGTAGCTGAACTTGTCCTGGTTGACGTTTCGGTCATAGGGGCGCTGCACGAACACGAAGACCGCCACGTTCACGGCGATCAGCAGCATCGTGACCCAGGCAACCCGCGACGTCGGGTTGTAGTCCTTCAGCGGGATCACTGCGGAAAGTCTAGGCAGCCGACCGTCGCCCGCCGTTGCCCCTCACCACCGGCGGTCGCTAGCCTCGGGGCGGCGCGAGCACGCCTCGCACCCCTCCACAAGGACGGCACCCAATGGCCAAGGGCGACCTCTTCAAGCGCACGCTGGAGGCGGGCACCTCCTTCCTCGACATGACGCGGGAACGCGCCGAGGCGGTGGTCAAGGAATGGGTCGAGGCCGGGGAACTGGGCACCGGCAGAGCCAAGAAGGCGGTCGACGAGGTGCTGGAGCGCAGCCGGCGAGCCACTGAACAGCTCCAAGTCCTCGTTCGGCGGGAGGTCACCGAGCAGCTTCACACCTTGGGCGTGGCCACCGCCGACGACATCGCCCGCCTCGAGCTCAGGTTGGACGCCGCCACGTCCTCGCGCCGCTCCACCGCCGCCCCTGCCCCCGGCGAGGAGCAGGTCTCAACCGGCGCCGGTACGCCCCCCGCCTCGCCCGGCGCCGCCGGGGCGGGCTCCACCGCGGGCCCCCCGGTCACCCGGGCGCCCACCACCAGACCCCCGTCCCGCGGTCCGGCCAAGAAGCAGCCGGCCGGTCCCGCCGGAGCACCGGCCACGAGGGAGCGGGCCGCCAAAGCCGCTCACCCCCGCCCCGCCGGAGCACCGGCCACCCCTCGCACCACGCGGCAGCCGGCCGGGACCGCCGGCGCACCGACGACCGCTCCTCCGGCCGCCGCCTCCGCCGGCCCGCCCCCGCCCTCCGGTACCGCCGGAGGACCCGCCCCGGCCAAGCGAGCCCGGCGTCGGGGGCCGGCGTCGCCGGCCGGGGGCGGCACGGGCGGCGGGGCCGGCGCCAGCCCGGGCCCGCCTCCCTGAGCACGCCGCGCCGCCGCCTCGACGTGGAGCTCGTCCGTCGGGGGCTGGCGCCCAGCCGGGAGCGGGCCGGCACGGAGATCGCCGCCGGGCGGGTGACGGTGGGGGGCGCCCCGGCCGACAAGGCGTCCCGGCTGGTGGGAGCGGGCGAGGCGGTGGCCGTCGCCGGGCCGCCGGCCCGGTTCGTCAGCCGGGGTGGCGACAAGCTGGTTGCCGCCATCGACACCTTCCGGGTGCCGGTCGTGGGGGCGGACGCCCTGGACGCCGGGGCGTCCACCGGTGGCTTCACCGACTGCCTGCTCCAGCTGGGAGCGGCCTCCGTCACCGCCGTCGACGTCGGCCGCGGGCAGCTCGACGCCCGCCTGCGGGCGGATCCCCGGGTCACGGTCGTCGAGCGCACGAACCTCCGTCACCTGACCCTGGAGGCCCTCGGGCGCCCCGATCGGCCCTACCCGCTGCTCACCGCCGACCTGTCGTTCATCTCGCTGGCCACGGTGGCCCCTGCCTTGACCGGCCTGGCCGGACCGGGGGCCGACATGGTGGTCCTGGTCAAGCCCCAGTTCGAGGCGGGCCGGGCGGCCGCGAGCCTCGGACGGGGGGTCATCACCGACCCCGGCGTGTGGCGCACGGCCCTCGCCGGCGTGGTTGGCGCCTTCGCCGCCACCCGGACCGCCATGATGGGGCTCATGGTGTCGCCACTCCTCGGGGCGAGGGGCAACGTGGAGTTCCTCGCCCACCTCCGGGCCGGGGGCCCCGTCCCGGCCGCCCACCAGGGCCGCCTGGCGACGGCACCGGCTCCCGACGACGCCACCGACGACGCCATTGACGTGGCGGTGGCGGCGGGCATCGCCCTGCGGGGCGCCGTCCGCCCCCGGGAGGCCTGAGGATGCCCAAGACGTCGCCCGACGGGAGGCAGTCCGCCAGCGACGAGTGCGCCGACGGCCCGTGCACGGTGGCGCTCGTGCTCAACCACCGGCGTCCCCGGGCGGTCGAGCTGGCCCGCCAGGCCGCCGACTGGTTGGCGGCCGGCGGCCACCGGGTGCGCGTGCCCGACGCCGACGCCGCCGCCGCCGGGCTCTCTGACTACGCCTGCCCGGCGGCCGAGGTGGGCCAGGGCGCCGCCCTGGCCGTGAGCCTGGGGGGGGACGGGACGATCCTGCGCACCCTGAGCCTGGTGGCCACCCACGAGGTGCCGGTGCTGGGAGTCAACCTCGGCCGTCTCGGCTACCTGGCCCATGTGGAGCCCGACGCCCTCACCGACGCCCTGAAGCGCTTCGTGGCCGGTGACCACGACGTGGAGGAGCGCATCCTCCTGTGCGTGCGGGTGGAGACGGGAGCCGACTCGGACCAGGCCGGCACTGAGCCGGGGACGGCGCACGAAGTCGCCGTGGCCGGCACCCGGCTGGCCCTCAACGAGGCGGTGGTGGAGAAGCTTTCGCCCGGCCAGGTCGTGCACGTGGCGGTGGCCATCGACGGCTGCTTCTTCCTCAGCTACGCGGCCGACGGCATGATCGTGGCCACGCCCACCGGCTCCACGGCCTATGCCTTCTCGGCCCGGGGCCCGATCATCGCCCCCACCCTCCGGGCGCTCCTGCTCTCCCCGGTCTCGCCCCACATGGCGTTCGACCGCAGCCTCGTCTTCGGGCCGGACCAGTCGCTGCGACTGGAGGTCCTCGACCGACCCGGCCTCCTCATCGTGGACGGCCAGGAGCTCGGGCGCCTGGACCCCGGAGCCTCCATCACCTGCACCGCCGCCCCCCAGCCGGCCCGCTTCGTGACCTTCGCCATGCAGGACTTCTACGGTGTGCTCAAGGCCAAGTTCGGCCTCGCCGACCGATGATGCTGGCCGAGCTCCACGTGCGCAACCTGGGGGTGATCGACGACCTCCACCTCGTCCTGGGGCCGGGCATGACCGCCCTCACCGGGGAGACGGGCGCCGGAAAGACGCTGGTCGTGGAAGCCATCGAGCTGCTGCTGGGCGGCCGGGCCGACCCCGTCCTCGTCCGTCCCGGCGCCGACGAGGCGCTGGTGGAGGGCCGCTTCGTGGCCGCCGCCGACGAGGGCTCCCCGGCCACCGGGGAGGCGGAGGAGACGGTGCTGGCCCGGGTCGTGCCGCGGTCCGGGCGGTCCCGGGCCTACGTCGACGGCCGGCTGGCCACCGTCGCCGACCTGGGGGCCCGAGGCCGGGCGCTGGTCGACCTCCACGGCCAGCACGCCTCCCAGTCCCTCCTGTCGGCCCGGGCCCAGCGAGCGGCCCTCGACCGGTTCGGGGCCGTCGACCTCGGGCCCGTGGCCGCCGCCCGCTCGGACCTGGCCACTGTCGACGCCGCTCTGGCCGCCCTGGGCGGGGACGCCCGGGCCCGGGCTCGCGAGCTCGACCTCCTGCGCTTCCAGGTGGGGGAGATCGACGCCGCCGGGCTCGAGGGCGCCGACGAGGACGAACACCTGGAGGCCGAGGAAGACCTGCTGGCCGGGGCCGAGGGCCATCGGGCGGCGGGGGAGGCGGCGCTCGACGAGCTGACCACCGACGGCGGCGCGCTCGACGGGCTGGGGCGGGCCATCGCCGCCTGTGCCGGTCACCGGCCCCTGGCTGATGCGGAGGATCGCCTGCGGGCGGCGGCCGCCGACCTGGCGGAGGGGGCGGCCGACCTGCGGGCGGTGACCGAGGCGATCGACGTGGACCCCGAGCGCCTGGCCGCCGTGCAGGACCGGCGCCGCCTGCTGCGAGAGCTGCGCCGCAAGTACGGTGAGGTGTTGTCCGAGGTCCTGGCGTACGGGGAGCAGGCCCGCGGCCGCGTGGCCGAGCTCGAGGGCCACGACGCCCGGGTGGCCCAGCTGGAGGCGGAGAGAACCGCCATGGCCGAGCGGGTGGCGTCGGCGGCCGCCGCGGTGGGACGGGCCCGGCGGGTCGCCGCCCCCCGGCTGGCGTCGGCGGTCGAGGGCCACCTGCGCCGGCTGGCCATGCCCCGCGCCCGGGTAGAGGTGTCGGTGGGCCCTGAGGATCCCGGCGACGACGTCGCCATCCTGCTGGGCGCCAACGCCGGCGAGGCCACGCTTCCCCTGGCCAAGGTGGCGTCGGGCGGCGAGCTTGCCCGGGCCTGCCTGGCCCTCCGGCTCGTCCTCACCCCCGGCGCCGCCGAGCAGGACCTCGGCCCCGGCCGCGCCGGCGGCGACCAGACCAGCCGCCGACGGGTCCCTCCGGGCGCCGGTCGTGGCGGCGCCGCCGGACAGGGAGTGGCACCGGGCACCGCCGGCGGCGGCACCGACCCCGACGCCGCCGGCAACGGGGCGCCGGCCGCCCTGGTCTTCGACGAGGTCGACGCCGGGGTGGGCGGGCAAGCGGCGGGCGCAGTGGGTCGGGCCCTGGCCGATCTGGCCGCCGGTGGCTACCAGGTGCTGGTGGTCACCCACCTGCCGCAGGTGGCGGCCTTCGCCGACCACCAGGTGGCGGTGACCAAGGAGGAGTGGGGCGGCCGCACCGTCGCCCGGGCCGCGGTGGTGTCGGGGCAGGACCGGGTCGTGGAGCTGTCCCGGATGCTGTCCGGCCAGCCGGCCAGCGCCACCGCCCAGGGCCACGCCGAGGAGCTGCTGGCCACCGCCTCGCGGGAGCGCCCCCGCTGATGGCCCGTCGCCCGGTCGAGGACGCCACCGCCGCCGCCGTCGAGCCGGCGGCCACCGCGCCACCGGCGGCCACCGCCACCACTGCGCCCGCCACCACTGCGCCCGCCACCACTGGGCCCGCCACCACTGGGCCCGCCACCACTGGGCCCGCCACCACTGGGCCCGCCACCACTGCGCCCGCCACCACTGGGCCCGCCCCCCCGGTGTCGGCCGCCGCCGTCGCCCAGGGCGCGCGGCGCGGGCGGCGGGCGGGCGGCCGGCGCGCCGGCGGGAGGACGGCCGGCGCCGACCACGCCACCACCGCCAGCGGTCCGGCCCGGCCCCATCCCGACGGCACGACGGGGACGGGCGGGGGCACCGGCGTAGTGGTGGCCCAGGCGCGGGTGGACCTCCGCACGAAGTCCCTGCTGGCCCGGGTGCAGCCCGGCGAGGTGGCGGTGGTCGACCACGAGGACCTGGACCGCCTGGCCGCCGAGGGTCTCATCCGGGCCCGGGTGGGAGCCGTCGTGAACGCCTCCCGCTCAATCTCCGGCCGGTACCCCAACGTCGGCCCCCTCCTGCTGGCCGCCGCCGGCATCCCCCTCATCGACGAGGTCGGGCCCCAGATCATGGTGGCCGTCACCGAGGGCCAGTGGCTGCGGGTGGCCGGCACCCAGGTGCTGCGGGGGACGGAGGTGGTGGCGTCGGGCACGCGCCACACCCTGGAGTCGCTCGAATCCCAGCTGGAGGCGGCCAAGCGCTCGGTCAGCGACGAGTTGGGGCGCTTCGCCGAGAACACCCTCTCCTACCTGGCCCGCGAGCACCACCTGCTGATCGACTCGCCCGTCCTGCCCGACCTGCGCACCGACCTGGCCGGCCGCCACGTGCTGGTGGTGGTGCGCGGCCTCGACTACCGCGACGACCTGGCCGCCCTCCGCTCATACATCCGCGAGCTACGGCCCGTGCTGGTGGGCGTGGACGGGGGTGCCGACGCCCTCCTGGAGGCCGGCCACTCGCCCGACCTGATCATCGGCGACTTCGACTCGGTGTCCGACACCGCCCTGCGGGGCGGCGCCCAGTTGGTGGTGCACGCCTACCCGGGCGGCGACGCCCCCGGCGCCGAGCGCCTGGCCGCCCTGGGCCTGCCGTTCACCCGGTTCGAAGCCACCGGCACCAGCGAGGACGTGGCCATGCTCCTGGCCTACGAGAAGCGGGCCGAGCTGATCGTGGCGGTAGGCACCCACGCGTCGATGGTGGAGTTCCTGGACAAGGGCCGCGAGGGCATGGCGTCCACTTTCCTCGTCCGCCTCAAGGTCGGCCCCATCCTGGTGGACGCCAAGGGCGTGAACCGCCTCTACCAGAGCCGGGTCCGCCGGGGCGACCTGGTCGTGCTGGTGGCCGCCGCCCTGCTGGCCATGCTGGTGATCGTGGCCGTCGCCCAACCCCTGCACGTGTTCATCCGGGCCATGGGCCTCAGCCTGCACGACACCTGGCACGCCCTGACCGGGCACTGACGGGGGGCCGCCGGATGATCAACCTCCGCTACCACGTGGTGTCGCTCGTCGCCGTCTTCCTGGCCCTCACCGTGGGCATCGTCATGGGCTCCACCGTCATCGACCGGGTGACGGTGGACGCCCTCAACCAGCGGGTCACCAGCGTCAGCAAGTCGGTGAGCAACGTGCAGGCCGAGAACGAGCGGCTCAAGGCCCAGGTGTCCACCCTCCAGGGCTTCGCCGACCAGGCCCGGGACCAGATCGCCCAGGGACGGCTCAAGGGCGTGCCGGTGCTGGTCGTGAGCATCACCGGCATCGACCGCAAGCCGGTGGACGGCCTCCGCCAGGCCCTGGCCAGCTCCCAGGCGGCGATGGCCGGCACCGTGTGGTTCACGACCAAGATGCGGGTGGCCGGAGACGCCGACGCCCGCGCCCTGGCCGCCGCCCTCAACGTGGCCGTCGACCGCCCCGACGCCCTCCGGCGCCTCGCTCTCACCCGCCTGGCGGCGGCCGCCGAGGGGACGCCCGACGTCAACCCGCTGCCCGCCCTCGTCTCCGCCGGCTTCGCCGCCTGGGACCCGCCGCCGGCGCCCGCGTCCACCAGCACCACCGCCGCCGGCGCCACCTCCACCTCCACCGCTCCACCGGTGGCCGGCACCCTGCCCGCCGCCGGTGTGCGGGTGGTGCTGGTATCGGGCGCGGGTGCCGACGTGGGCGACGACGAGGTGGCCGTCCCCCTGGCCCAGGTTCTGGGCCAGTCGTCGAGCCGGCTGGTGGCTGCCGAGTCGGGCCAGGACACCCCTGGCGGACGGGCCGTGTTCGTCGGCCTGCTGCGCAACGACGCCACCCTGTCGGCGCGGGTCTCCACCGTCGACGACCTGGAGTCGCCCAGCGGGCAGGCGGCCACCGTCCTCGCCTTGGAGGACCTGGCCGTGCCCCGCACCGGCGACTACGGCGTGGGCCCCGGCGCCACGCGCCAGCTGCCCGCCACCTCGACGTGACCGCGCCCCACCGGGGCGACGGCGAGGCGGCCGGCGGTGCGGCCGGCGGCCTGGCCCGCCACGCGGCCCAGATCACCGCCGGCAACCTGGCCTCCCGGCTGACCGGCCTCGTGCGGGTGGTGGCGGTGGCCGGCGCCCTCGGCACCACGTTCCTGGGCAACACCTACCAGACCGCCAACCTCGTCTCCAACATCCTGTTCGAGCTGCTGGCCGCCGGCCTCCTGTCCTCCGTCCTGGTCCCGCCCTTCGTCCGCCTCATCGAGGCCGGGCGGCCCGACGAGGCCGACGAGGTGGCGGGGGCGCTGCTCGGTCTGGGCCTGGTGGCGCTGGGCGCCGTCACGGTGGCCGGCCTCCTCGGCCGCACCTGGATCATGCGGGGCCTCACGGTGGCGGTCCCCGACGCCGGGGTCCGGGCCGCCGAGGTGCGGCTCGGCTCGTTCCTGCTCTTGCTGTTCCTGCCCCAGGTGCTGCTGTACGCCGTGGGGGCGGTGGCGACCGCCCTGCTCACCGGGGCCCGGCGCTTCGCCGCCCCCTCCTTCGCCCCGGTGGCCAACAACGTGGTGGTGGTGTCCACCATGGCGATCTTCTGGGTCATGGAGCGGGGCGGCCGGCCGGGCGGCGCCGCCGGGCTGGACGTTCCGGCCGCCCAGAAGCTGGTGCTGGCCGTCGGCACCACCGCCGGGGTGGCGGCCATGACCCTGGTGGCGGTGCTGGGCGCCCGCCGGGCCGGCTTCCGCCTGCGGCCCCGATGGCGGCCCGGCCACCCCGAGGTGCGGGCCCTGGGCCGGGCCGGCGCCTGGGGGGTGGCCTACCTGGCCTGCAACCAGGCGCTGGTGGCCACCACCCTGGTCCTGGCCAACCGGGTGGCCGGCGGGGTGGTGGCCTACCAGATCGCCTTCACCGTGTTCCTCCTACCGTTCGCGGTGGCCGCCCACCCCACCCTCACCGCCGTCTACCCCCGCCTGGTGACCGAGGCCGCCGCCCGCCGGTGGCGGGCCTTCGCCGACGGCCTGTCGTCGTCGGGGGCCACCATCGTGTTCCTCGTGGCCCCGGCCGCCGCCCTGGTGGTGGCCCTCGGGCGCCCGGCGCTGGGCCTCGTCCGCCTGGGCCGCCTGGACGCCGGCGGGGTGGCCCTGGCGGCCCGAGTGCTGGCCGCTTATGCCCTCGGCCTGGTGGGGTACGCCGGGTTCCAGCTCCTGACCCGGGCGGCGTACGCCGCCGGCGATACCCGCACGCCCGCCCTGGTCAACGGGGCCATGGCCCTGGGAGGCTCCGTGCTCATGGTGGGGCTCGGCGCCCTGGCCACCGGCGGCGACCGGGTGGTGGTGCTGGGCCTGGCCCATTCGGCGGCCATGGTGGGCGGGGCGGCCGCCCTGGCGGTGGCCGTCCGCCGCCGGGTGGGGGAGCGGTGCCTGGCGCCCGGCACCCTGGCCCGAGGGCTGGCGGCGGCGGTGGCGGCCGGCGTCGTCGCCCGGTTGGTGGCCGACCGGGTGGGCGGCGGCGGGCGGGCGGCGGCGGTGGCGGCGGTGGCCGCCGGCACGGTTGGCGGCGCTGCCGTCTACCTGGCCGCCCAGTGGTCGCTGCGGGCCCCCGAGCTGCGCCGCTGGCGGGCGCCCGGGGCACCCGTCAGCCCCGAGCCGGAGCCGGCCCCCTGACCGCCCCCGGTGGGTCGGGGGGTCACGCCGGCGGGCGGGACGGCCGTGGCCCCATGGAGGCGGCCCCGGTGGGTCGGGGGGGCACGCCGGCGGGCGGGACGGCCGTGGCCCCATGGAGGCGGCCCCGGTGACGGGCGTGAGCGACCGCCCGCCGGTGGTCGTCGCCCTGGTCGCCGCCCTGAACCGGGCCGACACGGTGGGGCCCACGGTGCGCGCCCTGGCCTCGGTGGGCGACGTCCACCGGGTGGTGGTCGTGGACGACGGGTCGACCGACGCCACCGCGGCGGTGGCGGCGGCCGCCGGAGCGACGGTGGTGCGCCTCCCCGCCAACGTGGGCAAGGGCGGCGCCGTCTCCGCCGGTGTCCACGCCACCCCCGATGCCGACGTGTACCTCCTGGTGGACGCCGACGTGGGAGCGACGGCGGCGGCCGCCGCCCGCCTGCTCCCGCCGGTGCTGGCGGGGGCGGCCGACATGACCGTGGGCGTGCTGGCCGCCGGCACCGGAGGCGGCTTCGGCCTGGTGCGGGCGGTGGCGGGCGCCGGCATCGCCGGGGCGTGCGGCCTGCGGCCCCGGGCCCCGCTGTCGGGCCAGCGGGCGGTCCGGGCCGACGTCCTGCGCACCGTCACCCTGGCCCCTCGCTTCGGCCTGGAGACCGCCCTCACCATCGACGCCGTGCGGGCCGGCGCCCGGGTGCTCGAGCTGGACGTGGACATGGCCCACCGGCCGGGCGGGCGCACCGTCGCCGGCTTCGCCCATCGCGGCCGCCAGGGGCGCGACGTGGTGGTGGCCCTGTGGCCCCGGCTGGTCCCCGCTCCCGCTCGCGCCGCCCTCGTGGTGGGGGCCACGGTGGTAGGGGCCACGGTGATGACGGCACGGGCCCTGCGAGGGCTGGCGGTGCGCCCCCGGCCCGCGGCCGGACGGCCCCCGCGGTGACGGCGGTCGTGGTGGCCCTCGTGCTCGGCGCCGTGGGCGGGCGGCTGGCCTGGCTCGCCACCCGGTCGGCATTCGACGCGCCGCTGCTGGCCCGCTCCAACTGGCGGGGACGCACCGTGCCCACCGGGGCGGGGGTGCTGGTGGCGGTGGTGGCGTTGGCGGGCGCCGTGGTTGTGGCCGTCGTGGGCCCGACCGGCGCGAGGACCGGCCCCGGCACCGGGTCACCGCTCGTGGTCCTGGTCGCCACCGTGGGGTTCTGCCTCCTGGGCGCCCTGGACGACCTGGCCGGCACCGCCGAGAGCCGCGGCTTCCGCGGCCACCTGCGCGCCCTGGCCCGGGGCCGGGTCACCACCGGCGCCGTCAAGATGGCCGGGGGCGGGGCGCTGGCCCTGGCCTGCGTGGCCGCCATCGGCGGCCACGTCGGGGCGGGGCGCCTGGTGGCCGACGCCGCCCTGGTGGCCCTGTGCGCCAACCTCGCCAACCTCCTCGACCGGGCACCGGGGCGGGCGGTCAAGGCCGTCGTGGCGGGCTACGTCGCCGTGGCCGCCGCTGCCGCCCGGCGCGCCGACCTGGTGGCGGTGGCGGTGGTCGTGGGGGCGGCCGTCGGCCTGCTGCCCGCCGACCTCCGAGAGGAGCTGATGCTGGGCGACGCCGGGGCCAACGCCCTGGGCGGCGCCCTCGGCTTGGGCATCGTCCTGGCCACCGGACCGAGGGCCCGGACCGCCGCACTGGTGGCCGTGGCCGCCCTCAACCTGGCCGGCGAGCTGGTCTCGTTCAGCCGGGTGATCAACGCCGTTCCCGCCCTCCGTGCCCTGGATCGAGCCGGACGCCGGCCCTGATCGACCCCCGGCCCTGCTCCTCCGGCGCGCCGGAAGGCATTGGTGGCATTGGCCGGCGCTAGCGGGCCACCATCCGGGCGTAGGTGGAGCGGGGGCTCTCCCCGGCGGCGTTCACGGCGGTGAGCTGGTAGTAGTACAGGGCGTTACGCACCGTGGCGGTGTCCGAGTAGCCGGTGGCCGGGCCGACGGTGGCGAGCAGGCTGAGGGCGATGGGGCTGGTGCCCCGGTAGATGCGGTAGCCGGTGACGGCGCTGCTCCCGGAGCTCGAGGGGGGCGACCAGGTGACCAGGATGCCGCTGCCGCTGGAAGGCTGGGTGGCCAGCGGGTTCTGGGGGGCGGACGGCACCGTCCCCGTCCCCGTGGGGACGGTGGTCGTGGTGGTCGTCGGCAGCCTGGTGGTGGTCGTCGTGGCCGGGCCGGTCGTGGTGGTTGTCTGCGGTGGCGTGGTGGTCGTGGTGGCCGGCGCGGTGGTGGTCGTGGCAGTGGCAGTGCCGGTCGTGCCGGCGCCGATCAGGAAGCGGTTGTTGGCCGAGTTCCAGTGGGTGGCCAGATAGCTGCCGGACGCCGGGCTGGTGTTGTAGTAGTCGTCGTGGTTGCAGTCGAACAGCATCTCGTGGCTGGACGGGCACGGGTAGGTCAGGCTGACGCCCGGGCCGTCCACGTAGCACATGCGGTCGTACTCGTCGGTGCAGTGGTTGGAGGGGGTGGCGTGGGGCGCCGAGGTCTGCACCCCGCCCAGGGTGTGCATCAGCTCGTGGGCCTCCACGGAGGCCGACTGGCCCCAGCAGCCGGCGTCGATGCGGCCCAGCTCGCCGGGCACCGACGGATTGCCGTTGCTGGCGTTGGACGCCGACGCGCTGTCGTCGTAGTACACCTGGGCGATCCCGCAGTACTTGTAGGCGTCCACCCACGCCAGGTACTTGCGGTCGCTGCGGCTGAAGCCCTGGCTGCGCAGCTCGTTCAGGGTGTTGTTGAAGTCGTCGTCGCCGGTCGTCGACACGGTGACGTCCACCACCACCGCGTTGCACGCGGCGTCGTTCACGAAGCGCACGTGACGGGCACCGCCCGTCTCCGCGGCGCTGGCGCTGTAGGCGTTGTCCAGGTTGGTGGCCCACTGCTGGAAGCTGGCGGCCAGCGACGCCGACCGGTCGGCCACGTCGGTCGCGTGCACGTACAAGAGCTGCACCCGGTAGCCGCTGGTGCCGTCGGTGTCACACACCACTGAGCCGGCGGCGGCGGTGCCACTGGGCGGCGTGGGGGCGGGGGTGGCGGCCGCGATCTCAGCCGCGCTGCGGGGCTGGCGGACGTCGACGCCCGGCGGTGCAGGGTCGGGGCCGTGGGTGCACAGGATGCGCCCCGCCCGGTCCCGGAGGTCGCGCAGCTCGTAGTTGCCCCGGCACGCGCCGCTACCGGCGCTCTGGCGCAGGCCGCCGTAGAGGACGCCCCGGGCCGGGTCGTCGGGAGGCTGGCCCGGTACCGCGCCGGCCTGCCCGCCCAGGAGGGCGGCCAGGGTCGCGAGCATGCAGGCAGAGAGAACGAGACGGCGCATGCGAAGGCCACCTTCGGAAAGAAAGGGTGCGGGGGCCGGAGCCTATGCCCTGTTATCGGCACCGACCGGTACCGCCTTGACACTGTGTGTGGCCTGTACGGCGGCTGTGTCGAGCCCGGACGCCGGGGCGAACGGTTCCCCCCGGCCGCACCCGTCGCCTCAGTCCCCGTCGCCTCAGTCCCCGTCGCCCGGCGAGGTGGCCGCCGCCCGGGCGCTGGCCGGCGAGGGGGGCGCCAGCGGAGGAGCCGACGGCAGGGCGTTCAGGGCGTCCACCAGCGCCCGCAGGCGCCCGTAGCTCATGCGGTTGAAGCGGAACACGAGGCGCGGCAGCTCCACGTGGTCGTCGTCCGCCACCTCCGCCGGCAGTGGGCCGCTGGCCTCCATGGCGCCCTTGGCGCAGATGTCGGCGAACGCCGAGCTCAGGCCGTCCAACTCGGCCGGGGTGGGTACCGCCCTCAGGCGCACGACCAGGCGGGAGCCGACCCAGCGGATGGAGTGGTAGTTGCGGAAGAAGCCCAGCACCTCGCCCACCGCGGTGGTCACGTCGTCGGTGATGCGGCACAGCACGAGGTCGTCGGGCCCGGCCAGGCCCCGGCCCACCACCTCGGCGGCGAGGAAGCGCTCCCAGGCCCGCCAGTACGTGCCCCCCGGGACGTCCAGCAGCACGATGGGAGAGGGCGCCGCCTTGCCCGTCTGGAGCAGCGTCAGCAGCTCGAACGTCTCGTCCAGGGTGCCGAAGCCGCCGGGCAGCACCACGAAACCGGCCGACTCCTTCATGAGCATGAGCTTGCGGGTGAAGAAGTACTTCATGACCACGAGCTTGCGATCGTCGCCCACGAAGGCGTTGGGGCCCTCGAACGGGAGGCGGATGTTGACCCCGAGGGACTGCTCGGGCCCGGCGCCCTCGGTGGCGGCGGCCATGATGCCGGGGCCGGCTCCGGTCACCACCATCCAGCCGGCGCCGGCAAGGGCGCAGGCCAGGTCACGGGTCTGGCTGTAAAGCGGGTCGTCGGGCAGCGTGCGGGCCGACCCGAACACGGTGACCTTGGGCACGTCCCGCCAGGGGGCGAAGACGCGGAAGGCCTGGCGCATCTCGGCCAGGGCGGCGTTGGTGATCTTGAGGTCGAGGCGGTCGGCCCCGTCTCCGGCCAGGCCGACCGCCGAAGCCAGGATCTCGAACAGCTGGTCGCGGTCGTCGCTGGCGCCGGCGGCGTCGAGCAGCTCGTCCAGGCGGGCGTCCAGGCGGGCGTCGCCGGTGCGGTGGGGGCCTCGGGTCATCGGCAGGAGGTTAGGAGGCCGGCCCCGGCTGGTTTCCCGCCCGGCCCGTCGGGAACGATGGGGGCGTGTCGCCCTGGGAGGTGCTGTTCGTTCCTGCGTCCCTGGCGCTGGTGATCCTACTGCTGTTCGTGGTGTCGTGGTTCGAGCAGCGGGTGCTCTCACCCCGCTCGCTCATCCTGCACAGCGCCCGGTCGCGAGGCACCCGGCCCGACCAGGTGGAAGCCCTGGTGGCGGCGCAGTCCCAGCGTCTCCTGGAGGCCATGGGCCACCCCGAGGGCGGCGGGGCAACGGGCGCCGGCAGCCGCCCGGCGTAGGCCGCCGGATGCCCGCCGCCCCGGTGGGCCAGCCAGGGCGGCCCACCTCCCGGTGATGGCCGGCGGGGCCTGGCGGTCCCACCCCGCTAGCGTCGTGGGGTTCCCGCGGCCACCACGAGGGAGGAGAAGGCATGAGCGCCGAGACCCTGCGACGGGCGTTCGCATCCACCGCGACGGTGCTGGGGAACGTCTCCCCCGAGCAGTTCGCCAACCCCACGCCCTGCGCCTCGTGGGACGTGCGCGCCCTGGTCAACCACATCGTGGGCGGTCCCGACGTGTTCGCCGAAGCGGCCGAGACGGGGGTCTCGCCGGGCCGGTCCGGCGAGGACTTCACCACTGGCGACTACCGGGCGGTGTTCCGTCGGGGGGCGGAGCGGGCGGTCGCCGCTTTCGCCGCCGAGGGGGCCATGGAGAAGCCGATGAAGGTGCCCATCGGCGAGGTACCGGGCGCCATGTTCGTCCACATCGCCGCCATCGACACCTTCACCCACGGCTGGGACCTGGCCAAGGCCACCGGGCAGGCCACGGACCTTGACCCCGAGTTGGCCAGCCACCTCCTGGCGGTGGCCCGGGCGTCGCTGCCCGACCGCCTCCGGGGCGCCGACGGGGCCGCCCCCTTCGGCCCCGAGGTCGAGGCGGGCGAGTCGTCGACCGCCGCCGACAACCTCGCCGCCTTCATGGGCCGCCACGCCTGACGGGCACCGTTCGAGCAGGCCTTGGGGCGCGGCGTCGTGGTCGGCGTTGCCCGCCACCTGGACGACGTCCACCCCGGGGCTCCCGCCCGGATGAGGTCGGTGGCCGTCCCCAGGGCGATGTCGGACCTGCGGCCGAGGATGGCGGGGAGGTCCGGGAGGTTGGAGGCCTGGGTCAGCGCGACGTCGGGGTGGTGGTGGGCGCGTCGGCGTCACCACGCCCAGGTCTCGGCCAGACCCTGGCGGAGGGTGGCGGCGTAGCCCTCCAGGGCGCCCAGCCGCTCCTCCGGGTACAGCTTCATCTCCGAGGATCGGGCGAACCACGCCCGCACCCCGTCGGGACGGCGGGCCCGGATCACCGCGAACACCGACTCCACCACATACTGGTCGCCGACCCCCACCGTCTGGAGGCCGGCCAACAGCTCGCTGAACTGCACGGGTGCGGTCGGTCCGTTGGCGCTGGCCGGCGGTACCTGGCCGGTCCACGACATGGCCAGCCGCTGGCGCATGGAGGCGGTCAGGCCGTCGAGGACGCCCAGCAGCTCCTCCGGCGCCAGTGGGACGCCCCCGCTGCGGACCGACCAGGCGGCGGCGCCGTCCTCGGCGCGGACCTTGAGAAGTGCGAAGACGGACTCGACCTCGATGCCCTCGCCGAGGGTGGTCGTGCCGTAGCCGGCCAGCAGGGTGCTGAACGGCGTGGGTTCCTCAGCCACCGGACGCGTCCTCCCCCCCACCGCCGAGGAACCTACACGCCACGCCCGGATCCCGGCGGGGTCGCCCGTGGCAGCTGCCGGGCCGTCGTCCCCGCCGGCAGGGGGCGGCGCTCCACGCGGTCCAGGAAGCCTTCGAGGGCGGTCTCCAGGTCGTCCACCTGGCGGCGGAAGCGGCGCAGGCCGATGCCGTGGCCGGCCGACCCCAGGCCGACGGTGGCCGCCGGCACCGCCGCCACCGTGGCCGGATGGACGCCGGCGGCCAGGACGCCGATGCCGGTGGCCGCCGCGCCCAGGCCCGCACCCCAGGCCACGAGGGCGTGGTGCGGGCGGCGGAGGGGCGCCATGTCCACCTCCAGGCGGACCAGCGCCTCGTCGGCGTCCGGCCCGGGGGTACCGATGGCCACGTCCACCCAGCGGGCGTCGCGCAGCACGACCTTGCGCTGGACGCTCTTGTCCACGCTGCGCTTGACCCTCGCGCTGAGGTCCTCGCGGCGTGCCCACCGGGCCCAGTCCCCGGTGACCCGCCGCTGCTCGAACAGTTGGCCGGTGAGGAAGTCGTCCACCAGCGCCGACACCGCCCGGGCCGGGCCGGGGACGCTCCGGCGGACGACCAGGGTCGGGCACCCGCCCAGCCGGGGCGGCCCCAGGGAGCCCCCGGGGTCCAGGGCGCCGGCGGCCAGCTCGGCCAGGGCCCGGCGGACGGCCTCCCGGGACAGCCCTGCCTCCACCGCCGCCTCCTCCACCGCCGCCACCGCCACCAGGTCGGCACCGGGCTCGGGGTGGTCGATCTCGGCGGCCCGGTGCAGGACCAGGGCCACCTGCTCCTCGGTGAGGTGATGACGGTCCACGCCGTCGAAAAGGCTAGGCCCGCCCACCGGGCTATCGGGCGGCGGCCACCCGGCCGTACAAGGTCGTGCGCTGCTCCAGGGCGCGTCCGGGCGGCAGCATGGCCGTGAACCCCTCCTCGTCCATGCGCTGGCCGTGGACGGCGCCCGCGGCCCGGGAGATGTTCTCGTCCATGAGGGTCCCGCCCAGGTCGTTGGCGCCGGCGGCCAGCACCTGGCGGGCGCCGGCGGCGCCCAGCTTCACCCACGACACCTGGACGTTGGGGATCAGCTCCCGGTAGGCGATGCGGGCCACCGCGTGCATCAGCAGCACCTCCCGGAAGGTCGGCCCCCGTCGGGCCCGGCCCTCCAGCCACAGGGGCGCCGCCATGTGCACGAAGGGCAGCGGGACGAACTCGGTGAACCCGCCCGTCTCCGCCTGCAGAGCCCGGGTGCGCACCAGGTGGCGGGCCCAGCTCCGGGGCGACTCCACCGCTCCGAACATGATGGTGACGTTGGACCGCAGCCCCACGCGGTGGGCGGTGCGGTGGGCGTCGAGCCACTGGGCGGTGTCGATCTTGTCGGGACACAAGACGGCCCGGACCTCGTCGTCGAGGATCTCGGCCGCCGTCCCCGGCAGGGACCGCAGCCCGGCGTCCATCAGCCGCCGCAGGTAGTCGGCCAACGGCTCGCCCAGGCGCCGGGCCCCCTCGGTGACCTCCAGGGCGGTGAACCCGTGCACGTGGATCCCGGGGGCCGCCTCCTTCACCGCCCGGCACACGTCCAGGTAGTAGTCGCCGTCGAAGCTGGGGTGGATGCCGCCCTGGAGACACACCTCGGTGGCCCCCGCGTCCCACGCCTCGGCCACCCGACGGGAGATCTCGTCGAGGCCCAGCAGGTAGGGGCTGCCCCGCAGGTTGAGCGACAGAGGGCCCTTGGAGAAGGCGCAGAACCGGCACTTGAACGTGCACACGTTGGTGTAGTTGATGTTGCGGTTGGCCACCCAGGTGACGGCGTCCCCCGCGATCCGCCGGCGCAGGTCGTCGGCCACCTCGGCCACCGCCGCCACCTCCGGGCCCCGGGCCGAGAACAGGGTGACGATCTCGTCCTCGCCCACGTCGGCGCCGGAGGCCACGGCGTCGAGCACGTCCGCCACCGGCCCACCCCGGCCACCGCCGGCGGCCGGGGCGGCCGGGGCGGCTGCCGGGGCGGCTGCCGGCGCCAGGATCGTCGGCGGGGGGGCGTCGGCCCCCGACCACCACTCGTCGTCGCGAGCGAGGCCCTCGGCGTCGGACCGGGCCAGCACCGACCGCCGCACGCCGGCGTCGAGCCACCGGGCACCGGCGGCCACGAAGGCCGGGTAGGCGGTCAGGCGGGGCGCCAGCACCCGGCCTCGCGCCTCGGTGGCCCGGCGCAGGCGGTCGACCGTCGGCCACGCCCGCTCCGGGTTCACGTGGTCGGGGGTCACGGGTGATACGCCGCCCCAGTCGTCGATGCCGGCGTCGAGGAGGCGCCCGAAGTCGTCGGACAGGTTGGGCGGGGCCTGCAGGTGGACGTCGTCGGGCAGCACCAGTCGGGCGGCGGCCACCGTCCACAGGTACTCGTCGGTCGGGCAGGGCGGCGCCGAGTGCATGGCCGTGCCCGCCTTGGGCAGGAAGTTCTGGACGATCACCTCCTGGACGTGGCCGTGGCGGCGGTGGCTGGCGGCGATGGCCTCCAGGGCCTCCAGCCGGTCGGCCCGGCTCTCGCCGATCCCCACCAGGATGCCGGTGGTGAACGGGATGGCCTGCTCGCCGGCCGCCTCCAGCGTGGCCAGGCGACGCTCGGGCACCTTGTCGGGGGCCCCCCGGTGGCAGGCCAGGTCGGGGTTGAGCGACTCCAGCATCATGCCCTGCGACGCCGACACCGCCCGCAACCGGGCCAGGTCGTGGCCGTCCAGGGCGCCGGCGTTGGCGTGGGGGAGCAGGCCGGTCTCGTGCAGCACCGCCCGGCAGGCGGCCACCAGGTAGTCGACGGTGGAGGCGTAGCCGTGCCCGTCAAGCCACTGCCGGGCTGGCGGCCAGCGGTCCTCGGGGGCCTCGCCCAGGGTGAAGAGGGCCTCGTGGCACCCCGCCGCCGCCCCCGCCCGGGCGATGGCCAGCACCTCGTCGACCGACAGGAAGGGCGCCTCCACCCGGGCCGGGGCGGTGGCGAACGTGCAGTACCCACAGCGGTCCCGGCACAGCCGGGTCAGGGGCACGAACACCTTGGGCGACCAGGTCACCCGGGCCCCGAACAGGGACCGGCACCGGGCGGCGGCGGCATGGAGCACCTCGCCCAGGGGGGCGTCGGCCAGCGCCGACGGGGCCATCCGGTCCGCGGTCACCGCCTCACCCTAGAAGCATCCCGGCGGGTACCCCGCCTCTCGGGGCCCAGCACGTCGTCCCGGAGAGGCGTCGTCCCGGAGAGGCGGCGTCCCCAGGCCGCCGTATCCGCATTGCATCGGGAGTACCGCCGAGGTCCTGGGCGACGAGGCGGGCGAGGCCCTATCTCTCCTGGCCGCCGCCCGCTGACCCGGGGGGACTGCGGGAACCGGGCGGTATCTTGGGCGGATGGTGACGTACCGGCTGGTGTGGCAGGAGCCAGGCCGGAAGGGTCGCAAGCGCACGGCGCCGTGGGCCCAGATCCTGGAGCCGCTCCAGGAGCGCCCGGGAGACTGGGCCGCCATCGCCACCTACGACGGGGAGACCAGCGCATACCGGGTGGCTCGCGAGCTCCGGTCCACCACCGACCTGCCGCCCGGACGGTGGGAGTTCGCGGCCGAGCGCCAGCATGGCGGGGGCAGCCGGCTGTTCGCCCGCCTGGTGGCCACCGGGCGGGTGGCGGTGTGGGAGGCGTCCTCGGACCACGAGGCCGTGCTCCTCGCCTTGCGCGCCACGTCCGCCCTGGTGGCCTCCACGTCGGCGGCCCAGGTCGTGGACATCCTGGGCGCCCTGGTGGGGGACCTGGGGGGCACCGTGGTCCCGGCCGCCGCCGAAGACCCGTGGGCCCTGCCCGTCGACCTGTCGTTCGGTGAGTCGCCCCCGCTCCTTCCCGCCGCCGAACCCCGGAGCGTGGCCCGCCTGCGCCTCGAGGAGTTGTTGCCGGGGGTGGTGGAGGACGCCCGGCGCATGGTGGCCGCCCACCGCCGGTCCGGCCCCGTCTAGGCCGCCGCCTGCGAACGCTCCTTCTCCTCGTCGTCGTGGTCGGCCTGCTGGTGGCGGCCGACGTGGGCGCCCGCGCCGCCGCCGAGGCGCAGCTCGAGTCGCGCATCCGCAGTTCGGTCCCGGGCGCCACCTCCGCCTCGGTGTCGATCCGGTCGTTCCCCTTCCTGGGCCGCCTGGCCGTCTCCGGGCACGTGCCCGAGTTACGGGCCACGGCGGCGGGGGTCACCGTCTCCCGGCTGCGGCTGGACAGCATCACGGTGGACCTGCACGACGTGCAGCTGGACCGGGGCCGGCTCCTGCGGGACCGCCAGGTGGACATCCTGGGCATCGGCCGGGGCCTGGCCACCGCCGACGTGACCCAGGCCGACCTGCGGAGCGCCCTCGACGGCCTTCCCGTGGTCCTGGGCAACGGCACCATCTCGGTGAGCGTGGGCAGCGTGCGGGCGAGGGTGACGGCCACGGTGAAGGACAACGTGCTGCGACTGTCGGCCGCCGGCTTCACCGCCCCACCGTTGACGATCCCGAAGCTGCCGCTGCTCCCCTGCGTGACCCAGGCGGTGGCGGTGCCCGGACGGCTGCACCTCGACTGCGCGGTGGACCAGGTGCCCCAGGAGCTCCTGCGGCGGGTCAACAGCACCATCTCCGGATAAGGGCCGTCGGGCCCCGTGGGCGGGGACGGGCCCGACCGTCAGCCGGCGGCCTCGTGGTCGACCAGCCACACCACCCGGTCGGCCCGCACCCGGGTGGCGGGCAAGCCGGGGTCGTCGCGGCACACACCGGCGAACGCCTCGCGCTTGGCCGCGCCGGCCACCGTGAACACCACCAGCCGGGCCCGGGCGATGGCGGAGAAGGTCAGGGTCATGCGCTGGTGGGGGTTGGCCCCGGTGGGGTCCTCGTTGAGGACCACCAGGCGGCCGGGATCGGCGTCGAGGGCCGCCGAACCCGGGAACAGTGACGCGGTGTGGCCGTCGGGGCCCAGCCCGAGATGGACGAGGTCCAGGCGGCCGGCCTGGGCCAGGCGCTGCTGGTAGGGATCGGGGCCGTCCTCGCAGCGCATCGGGTAGACGGCGTTGGCCGCCCCCACCCGCTCGAGGAGCGTCTGGCGCACAAGGCGCTCGTTGGAGGCGGGGTGGTCAGGGGAGACGCAGCGCTCGTCGCCCCAGTACACGTCCACCTGCCACCAGTCCACGGCCGCCGCACCGTCGGCCGCCAGCCGCTCGTAGCACCGCCCGGCGGTGGGCCCGCCCGAGAGCACCAGGGAGAAGCTCTCCGACTCCCGGCCCCGGAAGGCGTCGATGACGGCGGCCGAGAATGCGGAGGCCACGTCGTCGACCACCACCAGTTCGCCGATCACCCGACCCCTTCCGCGCCCGGGGAGGCGGCGCCGGCGGGCCCCCAGGCCGAGGCCAGGTCGAGGGCGCCGGCCAGGGCCCGCCGGTAGGTGGGGTCGTCGTGAGGCCCGGTGAGGGCCTGGGCCAGGGACAGCGCCGGCCACTGGCGACGCATGCGCACGACCTGGCGGACGCACGGGCCGGCGTCGATGTCGATGCACGACTCGATGGTGCGGTCGGGACCGGGCCGCTCCACCACGAACTCCCCGGACCGGCCCTCGGCCTCGGCCGACAGCCGGATGGACACGTGCTCGGCGGGCGACAGGGTCACCGCGCCGAGGGGGAGGCCCAGGCTGCGCTGGAGCCACCCTCCGAGCAGGTGGCGGGGACCGGCGTGGCCGGCCACCGTCACCCGGCGGACGCCCGAGAGGAAGGGGCGGTTGACGCCGCCCTCGAACAGGCCGGCCAGCAGGCTCCGCCACGGGGCCAGCCGCACCCAGGACAGGTCGGCCACCGAGGAGCCCCGGCTGAGGAACGCGATGCGCCGCAGCAGGTCGTGGCTCTCGGGCACGGCCCGGCTGTCCACCACGAGGCGGTCGGTGATGCCGAGGAGGGGGTCACCGGGCGCCGGCAGCCGGGACGGCATCCAGACCACCACCGGCACCTCGGGCAGGGTGAACGGCCCCACCACCGAGTCCAGGTGGTGGCGGGCCCGGCCCCGCACCCGCAGGACCACGTCCTCGTAGCAGATGGCGGTGCCCTGGCGCTCCATGACGTGCACGGAGGCGTTGGCGTCGAGCCCGCTGCGGTCGCCGTCGCCGCCCCTCTCGTCGCCCGCCCTCTCGTCGTCACCCACCACCAGGACGATCGTGCGCGACGGGTGGCGGGAGCCCAGGTCGGACACGACCTCGAGGGCGGCGTCGGCCTGCAGGTGGTCGTCCACCACCGCCACCAGCGTGAGGACCGACGTGCGCACCGCCGCCCGCTGCTCGTGGCGGCGAAGGTCGGAGAGGGCGGCCTCCACCTGGCCGACGCTCACGTCGTCCGCCTCCCACGAGCCGATGGTGGTGACCGAGCCGCTGCCCACGGTCAGGGCGTTCGCCACCGGCGGCCGTCCTCCCCCAGGAGGCGGTCGGCCTCGGGCGGCCCCCAGGTGCCGGACTCGTAGCGCGACAGGGGAGCGTCACCCTCCTCCCAGGCAGCCAGCACCGGGTCGCAGATGCGCCACGCCTGCTCGACCTCGTCGGCGCGGATGAAGAGCGTGGGGTCGCCCACCAGTGCGTCGAGGAGCAGGCGCTCATAGGCCTCGGGTGTCTCCTCCAAGAAGGCGGCGCCGTAGAAGAAGTCCATGGACACCGACCTCACGGTGAACGCCTGGCCCGGCACCTTGGCCCCGAAGCGGAGGGTGATGCCCTCGTCGGGCTGGATCCGCAGCACCAGGAGGTCGGAGTCGAGGCCCTCGGCCTGGCTGGCCGCGAAGGGGAGGTGGGGGACCTCCTTGAACTGCATGGCCACCTCGGTGACCCGCTTGGGCAGGCGCTTGCCGGTGCGCACGTACACGGGCACGCCGGCCCACCGCCAGTTGTCCACGTGCAGGCGCATGGCCACGTACGTCTCGGTGAGGCTGTGGGGGTGGACGCCCTCCTCCTCCCGGTAGCCCGGCACCTCGGCGCCCTGCACCCAGCCCCGGCGGTACTGGCCCCGCACGACCTCGGTGGCCACCTGGTCGGGCTCGAATACGTCCACCGCCCGCAAGGCCTTCACCTTCTCGTCCCGGATGCCGTCGGCGTCGAAGGTGGCGGGCGGCTCCATGAGGGTGAGGGCGAGCACCTGCATCACGTGGTTCTGGACGATGTCGCGCAAGGCCCCGGCCGTCTCGTAGAACCCGCCGCGGTGGCCCACGCCGAGCGACTCGGTGACGGTGATCTGCACGTGGTCCACGTAGCGCCGGTTCCACACCGGTTCGAAGATGGCGTTGGCGAAGCGCAGGGCGAGGACGTTCTGGACCGTCTCCTTCCCCAGGTAGTGGTCGATCCGGTAGACCTGGGACTCGTCGAAGGCGGCGTGCACGGTGCCGTCCAGGGCGGCGGCGCTGGCCTCGTCGTGGCCGTAGGGCTTCTCGATGACGATGCGCACGAAGGCGCCGTCCCGCTCCGGCCGGTTGAGCCCGGCCGCGCCGAGGGCGGCGGCGATCACCGGGAAGGTGGCGGGCGGGGTGGCCAGGTAGTACAGGCGGTTGCCCGACGCGCCCCGGTCCCGATCCAGGTCGGCGAACACCTCGCGCAGGCGCGCGTAGGTGACGGGGTCGCCGTAGCCGCCGGCCACGTAGCGGAAGCCGCCTCCCGAGAAGGCGTCCCACACGTGCTTGGCCTCGTCACCCCCGCCGCCGCCCTCCTCCACGAGGGTGCGCATGCGCTCCCGGAAGTCCTCGTCGTCCATCGGCGTGCGGCCCACGCCCACCACCGAGAACCCGCCGGGCAGCAGGTGGCGGAGGGCCAGCTGCTCGATGGCAGGCATGAGCTTGCGGCTGGTGAGGTCGCCCGAGGCCCCGAACACCACCAGCACCGCCGGCGGGGCCACCCGGGCCAGCGTCGGCTCCAGCAGCGGGTTGTCGTCCGTCATGGCGCTGGGTGCGGCAACGGGTGCTCCTCGCGGGCTGGGGACCGGCCGGCGCCCGTGTCTCGGCGCCCGCCGGCAACCGACGAGCGCCTCGGGCGGCGCGCCGACCGATGCTATGGCACCCGGGGCGGCCGGGCGCCACCGGTCGTGGAGGGACGAGCTGCCCAGGCGGGGGATGCCGGCAGCGGGTGTAGCCGGGGGGCTCCACCACCCGGGGCCACCTGGGGTGCTACGCCTCCTGGGTGGGTGAGGGCACCCGGCGGAGGAGCACGACCGACGCGGTGAAGCCGTGCAGGAAGCTGCGGCCGCCGATGGGCCCGATCTCGCCGGCGCAGAACATCCCGGCCACCGGCGCACCGTCCAGGCCGGCGGACACCACGCCGGCGTCGTGGTCGGGCGCGCCGAACAGGCGGCGCCCGCGGCCGTTGCACGTGAACAGCAGCGCGGCGTCGGCGGAGCTCCCGGCCACCAGCTGGCGGAGGTCCTCGTCGGCCGACGAGGCGTCGCGCACCTGGAACTGGGTGGTGGCACCCACCTCCACCACGTCGCCCACCGCCAAGGCGCCGGACTCGGGGTCGGCGCCCACCACCGTTCGCACGAGGAAGTCGCCCCGGCCGAAGTCGACCTTGCCCTCGTCGATCACCCGTCCGAGCTGGACCAGCTCCGACATGAGGCGGCGGTCGTCCTCGGAGAGGGTGGCCGCCACCTCCTGGAGGCGCTCCAGCGCCGGCCGCCCCGCCAGCTCCTGGATGACGTTGCCGTCGGCCCGGGTGACCACCAACGGCGTCCCGACCGGGCGGCAGCCCTGGGACACGACGGTGGCCACCTCCACCCCGGCACCCAGGAAGGCGGCCACCGCGCCGTCGTGGGCCACCGTCGGGCCGTCCCCGGTAACGATGGCGTCGGCGGCCAGGCGGGTGCCGCCCACCACCAGGCGGTTGCCACCCGGTCCCGGCGCCGCCGAGGCCAGACCGCCCACCACCGGCAGGTCGGGGTGCTCGG
The DNA here is from genome assembly GCA_046263055.1 of Acidimicrobiales bacterium. GTDB lineage: Bacteria > Actinomycetota > Acidimicrobiia > Acidimicrobiales > AC-14 > DATAQC01. Next base: position 28,988 of record JBHELO010000128.1, read on the forward strand.
CGGCCAGGCGCTCGAGCAGGTCCCCGGCCGGGAAGGTGAAGGGATCGGCGAGGAGCACCAGGGCGGTGGCGTCGTCGGGCACCGGGTCGGGCCAGCCGGTGAACGCCGGCCCGTCGGGCGTGCGCTCGGCCTGGAGCCGGAAGGGCGTGACCGGCCCGGTGTGGCCGGCCCACAACGAGATGCCGGGGCCGTGCTCCACCTCCCGCCCCCCGCCCACCACCGACACCGCGGTGCAGCCGAGGAGGGCGCCCGGCCGCAGGGTCGCGGCCACGGTGGCCGCCACCTCGCCCAGGGCGCCCACGTGGGGCCCGGTGACGAAGACCAGGGCCAGGTCGGGGGGCTGCCCGCCGGGGGCCAGCGTCTCCAGCACCCGGCCCACGACCTCGCCGGTGGCGGCGGCGGCGTCGGGGTGCTCGGAGAGGGCGGCGGCGAAGGCGGCGCCGGTACTGCCGCCGGCGGCGGGGGGCCGGGAGGGCGCGGCGGGCCCCTCACCGGCGGCGGCGCCCGCCGAGCCGGGCGGCGGGGGGGCGTCGCCGGCGGGGGTCACTGCGCCGGCAGCAGGGTGAGCGGCACGACCACCTCGGAGCCGGCGCCGGATCCACTGGTGAGGCGGCAGTGGGCCTCGACGGTCCCGTACTCGGGATAGGTGAGGTCGCCCTTCACCAGCAGGCGGCCGAAGCGGCCGGGCTCCACGTTGACGGGCTGGACGCTGCGGGCCACCTGAGCCCCGGCCTGGTCGGTGAACTCCACCTCGAGCGTGCCGTTCCCGGGCTCGTCCGGCGCACAGCGCACCAGGACGACCAGGTGGGGCGACAGCGAGACGGGCGGCGGGGTGGGCGCGGCCAGGGAGAACATGATGCCGGTGAGGTCGATCCTGGTGGACGGGCCCGGCACCTGGCGCTGGTTGATGCCCTCGACGAACACGGCAGCGAGGATGTCCATGGCCCGACCGTAACTGCCTCGGGCCCCGAGGGTGGCGGCCGGGCCCGGTGCCCACTCGAAGGCCACCCGTGCGCCCACCTAGGATGGCCGTACACGCAGGTGAGTCCGTCGGCAGGTGAGTCCGTCGGCCGGTGAGTCAGTCGGGAGGCAGCGTCGGTATGAGCGAACAGCACGAGCGGTGGCAGGAGCTGGGCCAGCAGCTGCGGGTGGATGCGGTGCGGTGCTCGGGGCGGGCC
>JBHELO010000129.1:0-11259 GCA_046263055.1 Acidimicrobiales bacterium
TCGAAGCGGGCGTGCATGTACGGCGGGTGCCAGGCCAGCTCCGCTCCCCGGGCCAGGAACTCGTCGGTGTGCTCCAGGGTGCGGATGAACCACTGGCGGCTGGTGACGATCTCCAGCGGCCGGCTGCCCTTCTCGTAGAACTTCACGGGGTGGGTGATGGGCCGGGGGTCACCGACCAGCTCGCCCGACTCGCCGAGCAGCTCGACGATGCGGGCCTGGGCCTGCTTGGCGGTCTTGCCCACCAGCTCGGCCCAGGCGGCCCCCTCGACGCCGGGCGGGGCCTGCTGGAGGAACCGCCCGTCGCGCCCGAGGACGGTGTGGACCGGCAGGTGGAGGTCGCGCCACCAGGTGACGTCGGTGACGTCCCCGAACGTGCAGATCATGGCCACGCCGGTGCCCTTGTCGGGATCGGCCAACGGGTGCAGGCGGATGGGGACCCGCTTGGGCCATAGCGGCGTGTGGGCCGTCTGCCCGTCGAGATCCCGGTAGCGAGGGTCGTCGGGGTGGGCCACCAGGGCGACGCACGCCGGCAGCAGCTCGGGGCGGGTGGTGTCCACCGCGATGTCGGCTCCGTCGGGGCCCCGGAAGCGGAGGCGGTGGTAGGCGCCGGGCTGCTCGCGGTCCTCCAGCTCGGCCTGCGCCACCGCCGTCTGGAAGTCGACGTCCCACAGGGTGGGCGCCTCGGCCTGGTACGCGAGGCCTTTGGCCAGCAGGTGCAGGAAGCTGCGCTGGGAGGCTCGCTGGGCCGCCTCGCCGATGGTCGTGTACGTCATCGACCAGTCCACCGACAGGCCGAGGAAGCGCCAGAGGTCCTCGAAGGCCCGCTCGTCGTCGGCCGTGAGGCGGGTGCACAGCTCCACGAAGTTGGGCCGGGACACGGCCACCGGCTTCGACCCGGGCGCCGGCGGCTCGAACGCAGGGTCGTAGGGGAGGGACGGGTCGCACCGCACGCCGTAGTAGTTCTGGACCCGGCGTTCCGTTGGCAGCCCGTTGTCGTCCCAGCCCATGGGGTAGAAGGGCTCCCGGCCCCGCATGCGCTGGAAGCGGACGACGGCGTCCGTGTGGGTGTAGGAGAAGACGTGGCCGATGTGAAGTGAGCCGCTGACGGTGGGCGGCGGGGTGTCGACCGCGTAGATCCTCTCCCGGGTGGCGGAGCGGTCGAAGCGGTAGGTGCCGCCCGCCTGCCAGCGCTCGTCCCACCTGCGTTCCAGCCCGTCCAGGCTGGGCTTTTCGGGGACGATCGGGCTCATGGCACGGTTACGGTAACCGCGTGGTCTCCGTCTACGACACGGCTTTGGGCCGCCAGCTCGAGCTGGAGCAGCGCGACCCGGGCCGGCTGTCCATGTACGCGTGCGGGCCCACGGTGTACGACCTCCCCCACGTCGGCCACGGCCGCCAGCTCCTCGTGTACGACGTGCTCCGGCGCTACCTGGAGTGGTGCGGCATCGAGGTGCACCACGTCTCCAACGTCACTGACATCGACGACAAGATCATCGAGCGGGCCGCCAGCGACGGCCGCTCGGCGCCCGACGTGGCCGCCGAGTTCGAGGAGGCCTGGTACGCGGCGGTGGACGGCCTCGGCGTGCTCCGTCCCCACGAGGACCCCCACGCCACCGCCTACGTGGACGGCATGGTGGACCTGGTGGCTCGCCTTGTGGGCACCGGCCACGCCTACGCCACCGACGACGGCGTCTGGCTCGCGGTGGACTCGGTGGAGGGCTACGGCCTGTTGGCCCGCCAGCCCCTGGACAGCCTGCGGGCCGGCGCCCGGGTGGGGGTGGTGGAGGGCAAGCGGTCGCCCCTCGACTTCGCCCTCTGGAAGGCGGCCAAGCCCGGTGAGCCGTCGTGGCCCTCGCCCTGGGGCGACGGGCGGCCCGGTTGGCACACCGAGTGCGTGGTCATGTCCCTCGACCTGCTGGGCGACGGCTTCGACCTCCACACCGGCGGCCTCGACCTCGTCTTCCCCCATCATGAGAACGAGCGGGCCCAGGCGGTGGCCCTGGGCCGGCCCTTCGCCCGCCGGTGGATGCACCACGCCTTCGTGGAGGTGGCGGGGGAGAAGATGTCCAAGTCGCTCGGGAACTTCACGACCCTCACCGACCTCCTGGCCGCCCACGACCCCCGCACCTACCGCCTCCTCGTCCTGCAGTCCTCGTACCGCAAGCCCATGGAGGTCACTGCCGCTGCCCTGGGCGACGCCACCCGGGCGTTGGCCGCCCTCGACGACTTCGGCCGCCGCACCGCCGGCGTGCCGGTGGCCTCGCCCGACGCCGGCGCCGTTGCCCGGTTCCGCCGGCACATGGACGACGACCTGGACACGCCGGCCGTGGTGGCCGACCTGGCCGACCTGCGACGCCGGGCCAACACCCTCCTGGCGTCGGGTGACGCCCGCGGGGCAGCCCCCCTGGTCGCCGCCGTGCGGGAGATCACCGAGGTGCTCGGGCTCCGGCTCGACGACGGCGGCGGCCGGACCGTCGACCCCACGGTGGCGGCCCGGGTGACCGAGCGCGACGCGGCCCGGGCCCGGCGCGACTGGGCGGCGGCAGACGCCATCCGGGCCGCCCTGGAAGCCGACGGCTGGATGGTGGAGGACGGGCCGGACGGGACTCGCGTGCACCGTTGACCTGCGCCGGGGGGTCGGTGCTAGCGTCGGCGTCCGAGGGATTGGGCGTCTGTACGGCAACACCGCACGGTTGAGCAGTCCCCTCTCGCAGGATCTCCGGATCCTCACCATCCATTCCACGCAACCGTTTTTCGAGTAAGGGGAAGTACCAACCGTGGCAACCGGAACCGTCAAGTGGTTCAACGCCGACAAGGGCTTCGGCTTCATCTCTCAGCCCGACGGCCAGGACGTCTTCGTCCACTTCAGCGCCATCCAGACCTCGGGCTACCGCAGCCTCGAGGAGGGCCAGCAGGTCGAGTTCGAGGTGCAGAAGGGCCCCAAGGGCCTGCAGGCGGCCAACGTCAAGCCCATCCAGGCCTGAGCGGCTCCCAACTCGCCGGCCGGGGCAGCGTCGCTGCGCCGGCCTTCGGCATCCGGCCGGTGCGCCCGCACCGGCCGGATTTGATTTTCCGGCGCACCGCGACCTTCGCTGGGCGCCGTGCGCCGACGCCCCGCTGACAGCCGGCGGGGCGCGGCCCCTGGCGCGCGCCGGGCGCCCCTGCCGGCCGGCTTCGGCACCATCTGGTCCACCGTGGCCCTGGACCTGGTCGGGTTCGGCATCATCCTGCCCGTCCTCCCCCAGTACGCCGAGCGCTTCGGGGCCAGCCCGGCCGTCGTCGGCGCCCTGTTCGCGTCCTTCTCGGTGGCCCAGCTGCTGCTGGCGCCGGTGTGGGGGGCCCTGTCCGACCGGGTGGGGCGGAAGCCGGTCCTTCTGCTGTCGCTCGCCGGTACGGCGGCGGGCAGTCTGGTCACGGGGTTGGCCGGCTCCCTCGCCCTGCTGTTCGCCGGCCGGCTGCTGGACGGAGCCTCGGGCGCTAGCGTGTCGGTGGCGCAGGCGGCGGCCACCGACCTGGCCGAGCCGGCCGAGCGCGCTCGCCTGTTCGGCCTCCTGGGAGCCGCCTTCGGGGTGGGCTTCGTGGCCGGGCCGGCGCTGGGCGCCCTGGCCGCCCTGGGCGGCCCCCGCCTACCCTTCCTGGTGGCCGCCGCCCTGGCCGGGGCCAACGCCCTGGCTGCCGTCCGCCGTCTCCCGGAGACCAACCCCCGCCACGTCCACGCCGCCCGCCACGCGGTGGCCGTCGCCGACGGGATCGGGGCCGAGGGCATGGGCCTCCTGGACCCTGCCGCGGCCACCAGCGACCGAGGGCTGGCGGCCCGGGCGCCCGGGACTGGTGCTGCCACCGGGATCGAGGGGGGCACTGGGTCCGACGGCGCCCGGCCCGCCACCGGTGGCGTCCCGGGCGTCCCGGGCGGGGCCGCCGGAGGCCGGCAGGGCGTCCCCCAGGCCACCGTTGGGCGACTGGTGGCGGTGGGGTTCGGGTCGTTGGTGGCCTTCAGCGCCTTCGAGGCCACCTTCGCCCTGTTCGGGGAACGCCGCCTCGGCTTCCACCCGGCGTCCACGGGGGCGGTGTTCACCGCCATCGGCCTGCTCCTGGCCCTGGTGGAGGGCGGCCTGGTGCGCCCCACCGTCTCCCGGCTGGGGGAGGCGCGGACGCTGCGCCTGGCCCTGGCCGTGAACGCCGCCGGGCTCCTGTTGCTGGCCGCCGTGCACTCGTGGGCGGTGCTGGTGCCGGCCCTGGCCGCCCTGGTGGTGGGCCAGGGGCTGGCCACCCCGTCGCTCACCGCGGCGGTGGCGGCGGTGGCCGGCGAAGCCCGCCGCGGTGGCGTGCTGGGGTTCCAGCAGTCCGCCGGTGGCCTCGCCCGGGTGGTCGGCCCCGTCCTGGGCGGCCTGGCCTTCGAGCACGTGGGCCTGCCGTCGCCCTACCTGGCCGGCGCTGCGGTGATGGTGGTGTGCGCCGCCCTGGCTGCGTGACCCCGCCCGTCCCGTCGCCCTCGACCCTGGAGGGTGAAGATCGCAACACCAAACAGGGCTGGCGGCTCAGTACACGATCACCGAGCGGGCCACCTCGCCGGCGGTCATGGCCGCGAAGGCGTCGTTGACGTCGGCCAGGTCGATCCGACGGGAGACCAGCTCGTCCAGCTTCAGGTCGCCGGCTCGGTAGAGGTCCACCAGCCGGGGGACGTCCCGGCGGACGTCGGCCGAGCCGTACCAGCACCCCTTCACCGTCTTCTCGGCCAGGACGAGGCCGATCATGGCCGGCACGTGGACCATGACGTCCATGGACGGGATCCCCACCAGCACCGCCTGGCCGCCTCGGCGGGTCATGGCCAGTACCTGGGCGATGGTGGGTCCGGTGCCGATGACCTCGAAGGCCACGTCCGCCCCCCGCTCGCCCGAGAGGCTCATGACCGCGGAGACGGGGTCGGTGGTCGAGGCGTCCACCACGTGGGTGGCTCCCAGAGCCTCCGCCCAGGCCAGCTTGGCCGGGTTGGTGTCGACGGCGACGATGGTGGCGGCGCCGGCGATCCGGGCGCCCTGCACCACGTTGAGGCCCACGCCGCCGCACCCCACGACGGCCACCACGTCGCCCCCGGCCACCCGGGCCGTGTTGAGGGCGGCACCGACACCGGTGAGGACGCCGCACGCCAGGAGGGCGGCCACGCTCAGGTCCAGGTCGCCGGGCACCGGGACGACGCCGGTAGCGGGCACGACCGTCTCCGTCGCAAAGGTGCCGCAGGCGCACATCTGGAAGACCTCGCGGCCCCGCCACCGCATTCGGGGCGTGCCGTCGAGGAGGCCGCCGGTCACCATCACCGCGTCGGCCTCCTGGCACAGCTCGGGCTGGCCCCGCCCGCAGTAGTAGCAGCGCCCGCACTGGGGCACCCACGACACCACCACGTGGTCGCCGGCGGCCACCCCGGTGACGCCCGGGCCCACCTCGGAGACGATCCCGGCGCCCTCGTGGCCGAGCACCGCGGGCAGGGGCACGGGCAGGATGCCGTCGCGCATCGACAGGTCGGAGTGGCACACGCCCGAGGCCGCCACCTGCAGGCGGACCTCGCCGGCGCCTGGAGCCTGCACCTCCACGTCGTCGTGGAGCTCGAGGGGTTGGCCGAGGGCGGTGAGCAGGGCGGCCCGGGTCACGCCCGGCTTTCTATCCCGTTCCGGTGACAAGTGATACTCCGGCGCCTGTGGCCCCGAAGGTGTCACCGCTTCGACGGTGGTCGGGGCGCCGGCGATAGCAGGTCAGTGGCCGCTGGGCTCGCCCCGCTCCTCCCGCTCGGCGGCGTGCACCGCGTAGCCGGCGATGATCGAGGGCAGGAGGACCACCGACCCCGCCGCCAGGGTCACGACCACCACGGTGACGGCGGCGGGCGTGAACCCCCGCGCCGCGCCCACGACGAAGGCGACGATGGCTACCGCCAGCAACGAGTAGCCCAGGCGCGAGCCGACCCTGGCCAGCGCCTCGATCCGGGCCCGGCGGGCCAGGACGGGGTCGTCGCCGGGCGGCGGCGTGGTCGTCACCGCCTCACCAGTGGGCCCAGCCCCGGTCGGACAGCAGGCGAGCCAGGCGGGCGTCGAGGGCGGCGAGCGAGAACTGGCGGCGGGCGATGGCCAGGTTGGCGTCCAGCAGGGCGGGGTCGGGCGCCGCCAGCCACGCCCGCAGCGTTCCCGGCCGGTCGGCCGGGAACCATCGGAAGCCCCAGGCGGCGATCTCCCGGGCCACCGGGTAGGGGCCGATGGCCAGGGGCCGGCGGTGGATGGCCGACTCCACCGTCGGGTTGCCGAAGCCCTCCCAGGTGGACGGGAGGGCGACGGCGTCGGCCGCCGCGTAGGCGTCGGCCATGCCCAGCCCGGCAGGCAGGCCGCGGAACACGGGCACCGGGGCGGCGGCCAGGAGCCGGTCCAGCTCCGGGCCGTAGCCGTCCTCGGCCTGACCCACCAGCCAGTAGGCCGCCCCCAGCCCCTGGGCCAGGCGCAGGGCGGCAGGGACGTTCTTGCGGGCGATGGCCCGCGTGGGGTGCACGAGGAGCCGCTGGCCGGGGGCGACGCCCACCGCCGTCCGGGCCCGCAGCCGGTCCCCGGGGGGGACGTCGACGTCGAAGCAGTTGGGCACCGTGGTGGCGGGCACGCCCCTGGCCGCCAGGTCGGCCCGGCTGAGGTGGTTGACGGTGACGTGGGCCCACTGCGGGTCGGTGGGGGGGAAGCCGGCCACGTCGGCGAACGGCGGCCGTTGCCAGGCCAGGTCGTGGTGATGGAGCAGGGCCGGCCGCCCCCGCAGGGCGGCGGCCACCGCGCGCGCCGCGGGCCGGTTCAGGGGCAGGGAGCATAGGTTCTCGACCACCACCAGGTCGGCGTCGTCCAAGGCGGTGTCCAGGTCCGTGGGGGTGGGCGGCGGGCAGGAGGCGTCTATCGCCAGGCCGGGCAGTACCCGGTCCGGCGTCCCCGCCCCGGCCACGGTGACCACGTCGAAGCCGAGTCGCTCGAAGGCGCCCGCCCACTTGGCCGCCTCCACCGAGACGCCGTCGGGGTGCCCGAGCCGGAACGACAGGAACGCCACGGTGGCTGCCACTCCGGGAGTGTGCCCCACCCGGATGGGTCGGGAGGCCGTGAGCGCGGCGCTCGGCCCCCAGCTCCGCCCTGAACGGCGGAGCAGAATGCGGAGGTGGCGGCCGGCGGTGACGGTGGCGTACTGCGGCGTCTGCGACGGCGGGGACGCGCCGAACCGCGAGGACCGAACTACCTGAGCAGTGGCGGCGTCACCATCTCGCCGTTCTGTACCCAAACATTACCGCATTACCGCGCCGTGCAGACCGGAAACTCCGCCGACTTGATGACGATGACCCACCCGCCAGCCCAGATGATCTCATCATGCTCGTGTCGGGAGGGCCTCGTTGTTGCTTCACCCTTTACGATGTGGGGGTGGTCCTTCCCGTGTTCGCGGCTGCTTGGGAGCTCGAGTGTTGTCAGCCGGAAGCAACTGTCGGGCAGGCATGGAGCGCGTGTCTGTTCCTGAATCCGCCGGTGCCTTGGTGGACCGAGGAGGACGACGAAGGCGCGAGCGAGTCCGCGCTCGGAGTGATGGAGCTCGATGTGGATGTCCTGCGAGGTGCCGAAGGCGACGAGGCCATGGCACTTGCGGACGCCGGACCCGTCTGCCTCGGCGTCAAGGGGTTGCGTGAAACCGGGCGACGACTACTATGCGGCCGGATCTCGAGCGAATGGCATGGTCCGGGTCCCGAAGGGGTCTCGCTCGGCGACGTCGAGTGCACTGGGAACGTTCGACGCGTTCGCCTTTTTCCCATCGCCTTCGAGCGACGCGGCGACCGTGCCTGGTTCCCTGTCGAAGAGCTATCTCCCGTGGATGTCCGCTCCACCGGTGACCGCCGCCGGATGCGGACGGACGACAATGATCGGCACTACCGAGACACCCTGCTCGTCGACATCGAAGTCTCGACAACGCATGGTCCGGCGCCCGAGCCGGATCGCTGATCGTCCGTGGGTGACCTGGGGCTGATCGATGACGACAGCGGTCTGAGAAGGGCGCTGAACCGCATCCCGGTGGCGATTCAGATCGGCGCTTTCCTTGTCTGGGCCGCGGTCGCGGCATTCGTGAAGTGGGAAGGGATCAGCAACCACAATGTGCCGCCTTGGTTGTGGGCCGTCGAGTTGCCAGGGCTCGCGCTGTTCGGAGCGTTCGGCCTCATCCAGCTATCGCGATCGTTCGGCGCGCCCGACCGGAAGCCCTTCGAGCTGAGCCGGTTCTGGTGTGCCTACTTCGTGGTGACCGGGTCGCTGTTGGTACTCGGTCCGTGGAGCGTCGTCGATGACGACCCAACCACGAAGCCCTACATCGGCGGCCCCATGTTCGTAGTCGGGTTGATCCTCCTGGGGCTGTTCCTGCGCCACCTGACGAAGCCGATCCGCCAGAGGACTCGAAACGGAGACAGGCCTCATCCTGGGCGTGCAGCCACCCCGGGGGCCGCGGGTGTCGACAGCGGCTGGTATCGATCCCCGACGACTCATGAAGCTGACAACGACCCGGACGGCCAGAGCTGACGTGACTCCCGCAATGGCGACCTTGTTGTTTGCGAGAGCAAGACGTGCTCGGTCTTACACGATCGGGGGCATGGCGTGGACGTCGTAGCGAAGGGCGGTTCGTTGGCTTATGGCGGAGGGATTTCGGCGCCCAGGCAACGCCGTTACTCTGTGCGCTTTCTCGCAGCGATCGCAGCCTGCTGGTTCAACCGCCGGCATCCTGTCGGGAATCACTACGCGACGATGAAGGTCTCACGAAACCTGCCTCTTTAGCCGCTCCGCTCAGCACGGACGCCAGAGTCAGTTAGACGAAGGAAGATCGCACGGTGGATCACGGCCCGGCGACGGATACCCGCGTCGGGCACTGGCCGGGGACACCGCGATCCTGCCGCCGCTCAATGTTGCCCCCGCACCATCACTGGTCGTTGCGCCAGCTCATCCAGCCGATCCAGCTGGCCGGAGGCGGGTTCCCATGCGCGAGCGCGATCCGGAGCTTCCCCAGCGACTTCACGAGGCTCTCATGGCGGTGCTCGTCGACCCATGTCCGAAGCAGGGCTGGGAGGGGCGCGGGAAGTTGTGCTGGGACCCTCGTGCTGACTCCCCAACGGCGTCGGAGTTGGGTCCTCAACCGCTCGACGTCGGCTCCTGGCTTGATCGCGCACACCACGCGCTCGGTGTCGCCCTGGCTGCGATTCGAGACCTCAGCGATGCCGACCAGCGCCTCGGGCTTGTATGGCCAACCTTGATCCCCGCCGCCACTTTCCCCAGCAGGGCCGAGCCGGTACTCGAGCTCATGCGCTCCGATCGACGGCGGGAGATTCGTCAGCTCCAACCTCGAACCGTCGGCGTTGAGCGCCATCCGACACGTCAACTCCAAAACACAGGGGTCGCCGGTGATCAGGGCATCGAGGTCGCCACCGATCTCACAGCCACCTGGAAACACCGGGGGGCCGACGAGGTCGATCAGCTGTCCGTCGCCGATCGACGGGTCCTCGACGAGGGCAGAAACCGCCCTCGTCATCCGCAACGCATCGAATGGAGGCCGCCGGCCGTCGAGATACGTATCGCCGATGATGAGTCCTAGGGGCAGGGGGGGAAGAGCACCTTCCTCGGCCGCCAAAGCGAGGACGCCCGTTGGAGACAGTCGAGCTTCGGTGAATTCAGGTGGGGCAGGATCGAAGTCCTTGCTGCCGCAGTTGCCGTGGAAGTCGATCAGACCCACGGGCGTCGCATTGGTTCTGCCCAGCAGGCAAAGCGCTTCGTAGGCCCATCGCGGACCAATTCCTGCCTCGACGGCAAGGTTCACCACGCGGGCGCATTTCGTGTAGGTGGCATCGGGCCGAGGTTGGGCGCGCCTCAGCGCGGACAGCACGGCTGCTTCAACCAGGCCGAGACCTGTTCGGTCGCTCATCGGGTCAACCCCGAAACCTTCCGGAGCGGCTGCCAGGCCCGAGTTCGCCGCGCTCCTCGTCGGACCGAGCCGCGAAGATGCCGCCCTTGAAGGAGACTCGCGACTCCGTGGGGTCACTGTCAACAAGGGTCCCGATGATCGCCTTCGCTCGATGCTCGGGCGTCCCGTCGCGGCCTGGGAAGTCGATGGTGATCTGCCGCCCGCCGTTACGGAGATTCACGCGGACACCTCGTGCGGCCTTCGCTGATCCGTTTGGCTGCCACACGGAGACGCCCGCTGACGCGAAGTCGAACACCCAACCGGGGGCAGCCAGCGGCTGTGAGTCGGGTTGTAGCCGTTCGCGCACCAGACGGGGGGTTCGGCGGTCCGGAGACTCCCACGTGCGGTCGAGATTGGCTCGTTGGAGCCTCTGTTGGTACCTCTCGAGCTCGAAGCGGAACGGTCTGAGCGGGAGTCTGCGAGGCGACGGTCGGTCCTCCGAGCCCAAGCTGAAGTCATCCCGCGCCACCTCATCGCCCTCTCGACGGATCCGCGCCACCAGCGATCCGCAGCCTTCTTCCCCACAACCGCAACGCTGCACGGCGACGTGGTGCAGTTGCTCGGTAGCAATCAACGGGGAATCGACTCCGAGTAGCGCATCTGGGTCGCCCCCACCCCATCCCAGGCTTCGCCGAGCACGTCTCGGCCGTCGATGAGGATGCTGAGCTCATGGCGACCCTCGAAGCGGGGCTCGTCCGCTCGGGCCTCCACCTGGAGCCGCAAAAGATTCTTCATCACTTTCATGCTTGCCGTGCCCGTATCGCTTAGTGGGTCCTTCTTCTCGAACGCTTCAGAGTGACCGTCACCATCGCTCCGGCGAACAGGAGACCCAGAAGTCCGGCGACGATCCTCCACGCGTCCCCGCGTGCGATCGCATAGACGCCCCCGACACCCAGGACGGTCCAGAAGAGCAAGGAGAACGAGGTGCCGTGGTCAGCTACCCATGGCGAGATCGGGGTCCCGATCATGCCGAGGAGCAGTCGGACTCCCTGGACGATCCCGAGCACGCCAAGGATCAGCGTCGGGATGTGGGTGGACCGATGCCCGAGCAATCCCGGATCCCAAACGTCCGCGGCCACGAGATAGGCCCCGAGGACCAACACGATGATGGCCGAGAGGACCGCACTGGGGGTGGGGAGCTTCCCTGCGGCCTTCTTCTCCTGGCTAGCTGCAGCGGCATCCTCGAGCTGATCGCGGACCCACGCCAGGCTGTCGACGTCTCCCATGTGGCGCTCCCAACCGGCTAGCGCATCATCCAGAACCGGTTGA
>JBHELO010000130.1:0-53348 GCA_046263055.1 Acidimicrobiales bacterium
GGGCCCCCCCGCTCGGCCACCGGAAAGCCCATCCCGCCCCCGCCCGGCTTCCCCCGCTCCCCGAGCGGCAAGCCCATCCCCCCGCCGCCCGGCTTCCCCAGGGGGGGCCGGCCGGCCGCGTCGGCGCCCGGTGGCAGCCGCGGCGGGCCTCCCGGCGCCCGTCCGGGCGGGCCGCCTCGCGGCGGTGGCGGTGCCATGGGCCGCCCCGGCGGCGGTCCCGGCGGCCCTCGTCCCGGCGGTGCCCCCGGCGGCGCCGGCCGTCCCCTGGGCGCCGGGCGCCCCGGCGGCGGTCCCGGCGGCCGCCCGGGTGGTAGCCCCGGTGGCGGCCCTGGCGGTGCCTTCGGCCGTCCCGGCGGCGGCCCTCCCGGGCGGGGCGGCCCCGGCGGCTTCGCCGGCCGAGGCGGCCCGGGCCAGCGCCCGCGGCCCCAGCGCCGGCGGCGTCGTCGTCGCAGCTTCGAAGAGCTGACGCCCACCGAGGCCACCACCTACAGCCGCTCGGACGCGCCGGTGCCCGAGGGCGAGGTCGTCATCGAGCGGGGGGTGAGCGCCCAGGACCTCGGCCCCAAGTTCAACCGCACCGCAGCCGACGTCGTCCGCTACCTGCTGCAGGCGGGCGAGATGGTCACCGCCACCCAGTCCCTCACCGACGACCACATCGAGCTGTTCGCAGCCGAGGTGGGCGTCGAGGTCCTTCTGGTGGAGCCCGGCCAGGAGGAGGAGGTCGGGATCGCGGCCATGCTGGCCGACGACGACGACGCCGACGAGGACCTGCGCCCCCGCCCGCCGGTCATCACCGTCATGGGCCACGTCGACCACGGCAAGACCCTCCTGCTCGACCGCATCCGGGAAGCCAACGTTGTGGCCGGCGAGGCCGGTGGCATCACCCAGCACATCGGCGCCTACCAGACCGAGAAGAGCGGTCGCCTGATCACCTTCGTCGACACCCCCGGCCACGAGGCGTTCACGGCCATGCGGGCCCGGGGCGCCGACGCCACCGACATCGTCGTGCTGGTGGTGGCGGCCGACGACGGCGTGATGCCCCAGACGGTGGAGGCCATCAACCACGCCAAGGCGGCCGACGTGCCCATCGTGGTGGCCATCAACAAGGTGGACCGGGAGAACGCCGACCCCAACCGCACCCGCCAGCAGCTCTCGGAGCAGGGCCTGGTGCCCGAGGAGTGGGGCGGCGACACCATCATGGTGGAGATCTCGGCCCTACAGAACCTCGGCATCGAGGAGCTGCTGGAGCAGCTCCTCGTCGTGGCCGACGTGGAGGAGCTGGTGGCCAACCCCGAGCGCCGGGCTCAGGGCGTGGTGCTGGAGGCCAACCTCGACGTGGGCCGGGGGCCGGTGGCCACCGTCCTCGTGCAGCGCGGCACCCTGCGGGTGGGCGAGCCCATGGTGGCCGGGGCGGCGTGGGGCCGGGTCCGTGCCCTCATCGACGACAAGGGCGACACCATCAAGGAGGCCCCGCCCTCCACTCCTGTCCAGGTGCTGGGCCTCGACAACGTCCCCAGCGCGGGCGACGACTTCCGGGTCGCTCCGGACGACAAGACGGCGCGCATCGTGGCCGAGCTGCGGGCCCAGCGGTTCCGGTCGCGCGACCTGCGCCCGATCGCCGCCGCCGGCGGCGGTGGCGTCCGCCTGGAGGACATCTTCGAGCAGATCCAAAGGGGTGAAGCGGCCACCCTCAACCTGATCCTGAAGGCCGACGTCCACGGGTCACTGGAAGCCCTCACCGAGAGCCTCCGCAAGCTGGAGCGCGACGAGGTCCGCCTGTCGTTCGTGCACCGGGCGGTCGGGGGGATCACCGAGAACGACGTCCAGCTGGCGTCGGCCTCCACGGCCACCATCATCGGCTTCAACGTCCGCCCCGACCGCAAGGCCCGGGAGCTGGCGGAGGCGGTCGACGTGGAGATCCGCACCTACCAGATCATCTACCAGGTGCTGGAGGACGTGGAGAAGGCCATGGTCGGCTTGCTCGCCCCCGAGATCGAAGAGGTCGTCACCGGCGAGGCCGAGGTCCGGGAGGTCTTCCGGGTGCCTCGCGTCGGGGGGGTGGCGGGCTGCTACGTGCGCCACGGGGTCATCACCCGGGGCTCCAAAGTGCGCTTCCTCCGGGAGGGCGTCGTCATCTGGACCGGCACCATCACCTCCCTGAAGCGCTTCAAGGACGACGCCCGGGAGGTCGCCACCGGCTACGAGTGCGGCATCGGCCTCTCCGACTTCCAAGACCTCCACCGGGGCGACATCATCGAGACGTACGAGGAGCGCGAGATCCCGCGCACGTAGGGGGAGCGGTGCACGTCGGCGTCGTGCGCTTCGAGCTGCACGTCCCCCAGAGCCGGTCCCTGAAGGAGAAGCGAGCGGTGGTCAAGCCCATCGTCGAAGGGATCCGGCACCGGTTCTCCCTGTCGGTGGCCGAGGTCGCCCACCAGGACACCTGGCAGCGGGCCGCCATCGGGGTGGCCGTGGTGTCGCCGTCGCACGCCCAGGCGGTGGAGGTCCTGGAGTCGGTGGAACGCTGGGTCTGGAGCCGTCCGGGCATCGAGGTGGCGTCCACCGAACGCCAGTGGTCGGGGTGGGACGATGCCGGGTAGGGGCCGGGCCCGCGGGTGGTCCCGGCTGGACCGGGTGAACGAGGCCCTGCGCGAGGTGCTGGCCGACGAGCTCGAGCGCATCGGCGACGACCGCCTCGACCTGGTGACCGTCACCGGGGTGACCGTCGACCCCGATCTCCGCCGGGCCCGCGTCTGGTTCTCCGCCTTGTCGTCGCCGGTGGACGACCCTGCCGAGGCGGCCGAGCTGCTGGCCGGGCACCGGGTCCGCATGCAGGCGGCGGTCGGGCGCCAACTGCGGCTGAAGCATACGCCTGAGCTCTCCTTCGAACCCGACCCGGCTATAGCCGTAGGCACTAGAGTGGAGAGCATCCTTCGGGACCTGCACGGGCCGCCGGAGGCAGGGGTGGCACCGGCCGACCAGCCCGGGCCGCGAGGGGACGAACGATGAACGAGCGACACCCCGGACCGTTGCCCGACCCCGGATCCGCGCTCGACACCGCCGCCCAGGCCATCGCCGCTGCCGGCTCGCTGGCGTTGGCCTGCCACGTCACGCCCGACGGTGACGCGCTGGGCTCCATGCTGGCTGTCCACCGCCTGGCCCTGGCCGCCGGGAAGCCCTCGGTGGCGTCGTGGCCGGAGCCGTTCGTGGCCGGCCCCCACTACTCGTTCCTCCCCGGGCTCGACCTGGCCACCGCGCCCGCCGACTTCCCACCCGCCCCCGAGGTGATGGTCACCTTCGACTGCGGCTCCATGGAGCGCCTGGGCGAGCTCGGGCAGGCGGCCCGGGCCGCCGGCACCCTCATCGTGGTCGACCACCACGTGACCAACGACGGCTACGGCACCATCGACCTGGTGGACCCCATGGCCGCCGCCTCCGCCGTCATCGTGCGCCGCCTCTTCGACCGCCTGGGCTGGGCCCTCGACCGGGAGGCGGCGATCTGCCTGTACACCGGCCTGGTCTGCGACACCGGCCGCTTCCAGTACGACAACACCACGCCCGAGGTGTTCGGGCTGGCCGCCGAGCTGGCCGGGTTCGACCTCCCGATCGCCGCCATCAGCCGCCAGCTCTTCGAGGAGCACCGGCTGGCCTACATCCGCCTGGCCGCCTCCGCCCTGGCCCGGGCCGAGTTCGACCCCGACCGGCGCTTCGTGGCCGCCTGGGTCACCGCCGACGACCTGGCCCGCAACGGCGTGGAGCTGGAGGAGACCGAGGGCCTGATCGACCTGGTACGGCGCACGTCGGAGGCCGACATCTCATGTGTCCTGAAGGAGGCACCCGAGGGCACCCGGGTGTCGCTGCGGGCGGTGTCGGGCGTGGACGTGGGCGCCATCGCCACCAGTTTCGGGGGCGGCGGCCACCGGGCGGCCGCCGGGTTCAACTCGGACCGGCCGGTGCCCGAGGTGCTGAACGCCATCCGGGCCGCCCTGCCCCGCACGCACTGAGGTACCGGCGGCGTCGCCCCCCCGGGCGGGGCAGGCGGGGCGAGTCGTGAGCCCGAGGCGGCCGGCGGGGGTCCACGGGCTGGTGGTGGTGGACAAGCCGGCGGGCATGACGTCGCACGACGTGGTCGGGCGCTGCCGGCGGGTGTTCGACCAGCGTCAGGTCGGCCATGCCGGGACCCTGGACCCGTCGGCCACCGGTGTCCTGCTGGTCGGCCTGGGGGCCGCCACCCGGCTGCTGCGCTTCCTCTCCGTCCTGCCCAAGTCCTACCTGGGCGAGGTCGTCCTCGGCGCCGCCACCTCCACCCTCGACGCCGACGGCGACGTGGTGGCCACTTTCGACATGGCCGGCGTCACCCTCGACCAGGTGCGGGAGGCGGCCGCCGCCCTGGTGGGCGACATCCTCCAGGTGCCGCCCATGGTCTCCGCCGTCAAGGTGGGGGGCCGGCGCCTCCACGAGCTGGCTCGGGCCGGCGAGGAGGTCGAACGGGCGCCCCGCCCGGTCACCGTCTTCCGCTTCGACGTGGAGCCCACGGGTGCCCCCGGCGTGCTCCGGGTGGCGGTGGAGTGCTCCTCGGGCACCTACGTCCGGTCCCTGGCCGCCGACCTGGGCCGGGCCCTGGGCGGCGGCGCCCACCTGCGCGCCCTGCGGCGCACGGCGGTCGGCCCCTTCACCGCCGCCGCCGCCGTGGCCCTGGACGACGTGGGTCCGGCCACCGTCCGACCCCCGGCGGCGGCCGTCGCCCACCTCCCCCGGGTGGCCGTGGGCCCCGAGCTGGCGGCCCGCATCGCCCACGGGGCGGTGTTGGAGCGGGACGAGGCGGCGTTCGGGGGGGACGGGCCATGGGCAGTCGTGGACGGCGGCGGCACCCTGCTGGCGGTCTACGAGGGACGGGGCGACCACCACGCCAAGCCCGCCGTCGTGGTGGCCGGCGGCTGACGACCGGACGCCGACGGCCGTGGCCGCCGCCCGGTAGCTTCGGCGCCATGCCGCCGCCGGCTCCCGGTCGCTGACGTGGAGGTGCTCACCGACCCCGACGACGTACCCGAGCTGGCCACCGGCTCGGTCCTCACCATCGGGGCCTACGACGGGGTGCACCGGGGTCACCAGGCGGTGTTGGCCGAGGTCCGCCGGCGGGCCGACGAGGCGGGCCTGCCGACGGTGGTCGTCACCTTCGATCGCCACCCGGCCAGCGTCGTGCGCCCCGAATCCGCCCCCCGGCTGCTCACCGACCTGGACCAGAAGCTGGAGGTCCTGGCCGACACCGGCCACGTGGACTGGGCCGTGGTGGTCACCTTCGACGCCGCCCGGGCCGCCCAGGAGCCCGACGACTTCGTGCGCCAGGTGCTGGTGGGAACCCTCGGTGCCCGGCTGGTGGTGGTGGGGGAGGACTTCCACTTCGGGCGGGGGCGACGGGGCACGGTCGCCCTTTTGGCCCGCCTGGGCGCCGACCTCGGTTTCGACGTGATCGGGCTGGGCCTGGTGGAGGTGGCGGGCGTGGCCGGGCCGGTGTCGTCCACCGCCGTGCGCCGATCGGTGGCTGCCGGCGACGTGGCCGGTGCCGCCACCCTGTTGGGCCGCCACTACGAGGTCCGGGGCACTGTGGTCCCGGGCGACAAGCGGGGCCGGGAGCTCGGGTACCCCACGGCCAACGTGGACGTGCCCCCCGCCATCCTGCTGCCGGCCGACGGGATCTACGCCGGCTGGCACGTGCGCCCTGGCGGCCGGGCCCATCCGGCCGCCATCTCCGTGGGGCGGCGCCCCACCTTCCACCAGGCCGCCGAGGTGCCGGTGCTGGAGGCCCACCTGGTGGAGTTCGACGGCGACCTGTACGGCGAGGCGGCCGCCGTGCGCTTCCTGGTGCGCCTCCGCGGCGAGGAGCGCTTCGGCTCGGTCGAGGCCCTGGTGGCCCAGATGGCCCTCGACGTCGACGAGACGCGCCGGGCCCTGGCCTGAACCGCCGGGCCGCCGGTCAGGCCAGGGCCATGCCCGCCCACGGGTGCCGTTCGCCCAGCCGCCGCAGCTTCTCCTTCACCGGCCCGCATAGACCGACGGAGGGCCGGTTCCGCACCCAGCCCGGCGGTGGGCCACTTGTACGCTGGGCGATCGTGGCCGACACGCTCCGCTGGGACGAGATCGACCCCACCAGGGTCCCCGTCCACGTGGGGGTGGTCATGGACGGCAACGGGCGGTGGGCCCGCAAGCGGGGCCTGGCCCGCACCGACGGCCACGCGGCGGGCGAGGAGGCCCTGTTCGACGTCGTCGAGGGCGCCCTCGAGCTCGGCATCCGCTGGCTGACCGTCTACGCCTTCTCCACCGAGAACTGGCGCCGCCCGGCCGACGAGGTGCGCTTCCTCATGGGCTACAACGAGTCCCTGCTCGTCCGCCGGCGTGACGAGCTCCACCAGCGGGGCGTCCGCATCCGGTTCCTCGGCCGGCGCGACTGGCGGGTCCCCCGGCGCCTGGTGCGGCGGATGGACGAGGCGCTGTCCCTCACTGCGGCCAACCGCACTATGACGCTCACAATCGCCTTCAACTACGGCGGCCGGGCCGAGATCGTGGACGCCGTGCGGGCCATCGTGGGCGACGGCGTGCCCGCCTCCAAGGTGGACGAGAAAGCCATCCGCTCCCGCCTGTACGAGCCGTCGATGCCCGACCCCGAGCTGGTGGTGCGCACGTCGGGCGAGTACCGCATCTCCAACTTCCTGCTGTGGGAGCTGGCCTACAGCGAGCTTGTGTTCAGCGAGGTGCTGTGGCCCGACTTCCGCCGGGAGCACCTCTTCGAGGCGGTGCGCGAGTACCAGCGCCGCGACCGCCGCTTCGGCGGCGTCGAACCGTAGGCGGCCGCCGGCCCTCCCGTCGGGCCCGAGGTAGGAGCACAGTCCGGCCGGTCCCCGGCGCACCGGGCCCGGCGCGGTACACCGCCGCCGGGGGGGCCTGGGGGATACTTGCTCCTGTGGGCCTGTACCGGGACGAGGGGGTGGTACTGCGGACGATCCGGCTGGGGGAGGCGGACCGCATCGTGACCCTGCTCACCAGGGGCCGGGGCAAGGTGCGGGCGGTGGCCAAGGGCGTGCGCAAGACCAAGAGCCGCTTCGGCGCCCGCCTGGAGCCGTTGGGCCACGTGTCGCTCCTGCTGTACGAGGGCCGGGAGCTGGACGTGGTCACCCAGGCGGAGACGGTGGAGAGCTTCCGAACGGTGCGGGAGGACCTCGACCGGCTGGCCAAGGCCCACGCCCTGCTGGAGGCCGCCGACCAGGTGGCTCAGGAGCGCCAGGCCAACGCCCGCCTGTTCACCATGCTGCTGGGTGCGCTGCGCACGCTGGCCGCCGCCGACTCGGCTCTCCTCGTGCCCGCCTTCCTCCTCAAGGTGCTGGCCGGCGAGGGCGCCTCGCCGATGCTCGACGGCTGTGCGGGGTGCGGCGCGCCCGTCGCCGGCAGCGCCGCCTTCGACCTCGGCCAGGGAGGTCTGCTGTGCGGGGACTGCGCCCGCCGGACGTCGGCCGCCCCTGTGTCGCCCGCCGCCCTGGGCCTGGTGCGCCGGGTGCTCACCGGAGACCTGGCCGGCGCCCTCGGCGCCGGTGGAGGGCCGGCCGCCGCCGAGGTCGACCGCCTGGCCACCCGAGCCTTCGAGCACCACGTGGAGCGCCGCCTGCGCTCGGTCGCCCTGCTGCGCCGTTGACCAGCGACGACCGCTCCCTGCCCCGGCGGTGGGCGGTGGGACGCCTCATGGGCGGCCCCCGGCCGGCGTGGGCCGAGGCGATCGCCGTGTTCGTGCTCTACCAGGTGTTCGAGCGGGCCCGGGGCCTGCTGCCCCAGCCGGTCGGCCCCGCCTTCGGGCACGCCGCCCAGGTGGTGCGGGCCGAGCGGTTCCTCGGGGTCTTCGTGGAGGGCGCCGTCCAGCGGTGGTTCCTGCCGTGGCACCCGGTGGTCGAGGCGTTCGACGTGTACTACGGCACCGCGCACTTCGTGGTGCCCGCCATCGCCCTCCTTCTCCTGTGGCGCCGGGACCGGGCCCGCTACCGCCGGTGCCGCAACGCCTTCGGCTTCATGCTGGCCGTCTCCCTGGCCGCCTTTGCCTTCTGGCCGTTGGCGCCCCCGCGGCTGCTGCCCCCGCCCCACCACTTCGTGGACACGGCCGCCACCATCGGCGGGATGGGCGCCCTGGACCGGGGCAACCTCAAGGACGACAACGAGGTGGCGGCCATGCCCAGCCTCCACATCGGCTGGTCGTCGTGGTCGGTCGTCGCCCTGCTCCCCGCGCTGCGCCGGCGGTGGGCCAAGGCCCTGCTCGTCGCCTACCCGGTGGTCACCCTGCTGGTGGTGATGGCCACCGCCAACCACTACCTCGTGGACGGCGTCGGCGGCCTGGCGGTGATGGCCGCAGGCTTCGCCCTGGAGGCGGGCCGGGAGCGGTGGTGGTCTCGACGCGCGCCGCCGGGCCATGCGCCCACGGGCGCCGGGGTGCCCTCACGTCACCCGCTGGACGTCGAAGTGGAACACCTGGGGGTCGCGGGCATCGACGGTGGCCTTGACCCATGACACGTCGGGTGTGCCGAACGTCTCCAGCCTGACCAGGTTGGTGACGGGGTTCCCGGTGCGGTCGAGCAGGGGGTGGTCCAGCCGGTAGCGGTGGCTGTCACCGTGCACCAGGGCCACCGGCTTGGCGAAGCGGACGGTCTCGCCCCGCAGGGCGTCCACGAAGGCGTCGGTCCCGTCCACCGGCTTCGCCGCCCGCTCGGCCGGCCCCACGATCTCGAAGTACGGATCGGCCTGCACCACCACCATCACCCCGGCCGCCCCGGTGCGGCGGGCCAGGTCGAACGAGTCGTGCAGCCAGGCGGCGTCGGCCGCGGCGCGGGCGTCGTGCTCGGCGTTGTCGGCCAGGCGGTCGGCCACCGTACGCTCGGGGTCGGGATCGGGGGCGTTCACGTCGTCGAAGTGGTCGTCATTGCTGCCCACCACGTGGACACCCACGAACACCACCCCGCCCGCCTGCCAGCGGGTGTTCTCCGGGTACTGGGCACTCTGGTGCTCGAGCGCCATCGTGCGCTTCCCGAAGCTGGCGGGGCTGGCGAACATGACCTGGCGCAGGTGGGCCAGGCGCTCCAGGGCGTTCTGTCCGCCGCCGTGGCAGTCCGTCCACTCGTTGTCGCCAATTACGTAGACCACCGGTGCGTCGAAGCTGTCGAAACGGCCGATGGCCTGCGTGTACACCCGGTCGTCGCAGCGCCCGCCACCCTTGAAGTCGCCGTCGAACACCGAGAAGTCCACGTCGGCGGCGTTCATGCTGGCCACCAGATGGGGGAACCGGGCCTGGTCGTCGCGGGTGTAGGGGATGTCGCCCCACAGGCCCACGGTGGCCGGGTGGGCCGCCGGGGCGGCCGGTGGTGTGGCCGCGTGCCTCCCCGAGCCCCCGGAACAGGCGGCACCCGCCAAGCCGAGGGCGGCGACGGCCAGGGCGCCGGCCCGGCGAATGCTCATCGGGGGAGCATCGCACCTCGCCTACCCTCTGGTCATGGTCGACCGCACCGAACAGGTGGTGAACCTCGCCAAGCGCCGGGGGTTCGTGTTCCCCTCCAGCGAGATCTACGGCGGGTTCCGCTCGACCTGGGACTACGGCCCCCTGGGGGTGCTGCTCAAGCGCAACGTGATGGAGGCGTGGTGGCGGGCCATGGTCCAGGAGCGCGACGACATCGTCGGCCTCGACGCCGCCATCCTCATGGCGCCCAAGGTGTGGGAGGCGTCGGGCCACCTGGCCACCTTCTCCGACCCGCTCGTGGACTGCCGCACCTGCAAGGAGCGCTGGCGGGCCGACCAGATCGCCGCCTCGGTGGCCGACGGGGGTGACGGCACGTGCCCCAACTGCGGGTCCCACGACCTCACCGAGGCCCGGCCCTTCCATCTCATGTTCAAGACCCACGTGGGCCCGGTGGAGGACGAGGGGGCGGTGGCCTACCTGCGCCCGGAGACGGCCCAGGGGATCTTCGTCAACTTCGCCAA
This sequence comes from Acidimicrobiales bacterium, assembly GCA_046263055.1. GTDB lineage: Bacteria > Actinomycetota > Acidimicrobiia > Acidimicrobiales > AC-14 > DATAQC01. Next base: position 10,006 of record JBHELO010000130.1, read on the forward strand.
CGTGGTGCAAACCAGCCGCAAGAAGCCGCCGTTCGGCATCGCCCAGCAGGGCAAGTCCTTCCGCAACGAGATCACCCCCGGCAACTTCATCTTCCGCACCCGCGAGTTCGAGCAGATGGAGATGGAGTTCTTCGTCCCACCCGACCAGGGCCAGAAGTGGTTCGAGTACTGGTGCGAGGAGCGGCTGCGCTGGTACACCGACCTCGGCATACCGGCCGACCAGCTCCGCCTCCGCCACCACGACCCCGAGGAGTTGTCGCACTACTCCACCGGCACCGCCGACGTGGAGTTCCTCTACCCGTGGGGGTGGGGCGAGCTGGAGGGCGTCGCCAACCGCACCGACTACGACCTGACCCAGCACGCCGCCTTCTCCGGCCAGCGCCTCGAGTACTTCGACCAGGCCAGCGGCGAGCGCTACGTGCCCCACGTCATCGAGCCGGCGGCCGGTGTCGGGCGCTCGATGATGGCCTTTTTGCTGGCCGCCTACGACGAGGACGAGGTGGGCGGCGAGGCCCGCACCGTGCTCCGTCTCCACCACCGGCTGGCGCCCTACACGGTGGCGGTCCTGCCCTTGTCCAAGAAGGACACCCTGCTCCCGACCGCCCGCGAGGTGCTCAAGCGCCTCCAGCCCCACTTCATGTGCGACTACGACGAGACCCAGTCCATCGGCCGTCGCTACCGGCGCCAGGACGAGGCCGGCACCCCCTACAGCGTCACCGTCGACTTCGACAGCCTGGACGACCGGGCTGTCACCATCCGCGATCGCGACACCCTCGTCCAGGACCGGGTCCCGATCGACGACCTGGTGGGCGAGCTGCGCTCCCGCCTGGGGGGCTGAGCCCGCGGCCGGCGGGGCGGGCGCCGCCGGTACCCTGGGCCCAGGTGGCCGCCCTGCCCGATCCGCGTCACCGGCGCCTGCCGGCCCTGGTGGCGGGGGCCTTGGTGGTCCTGCTGCTGGCCGTCGCCACCGGGGTGGCCGTGGCTCGCGCCGGCCGGTCGGCCCGCTCGTCGGCCCCCCGGGCGGCCGCACCTCCCACCATGGCGGGCCCGGCCGTCCCCGGCACCACCGCCACCACCACGACGGTGCTCCCGGAACCGGGGTACATCACCGAGATCAAGCAGCAGGTGGCGGGCCTGCGGGGCCTGGCCTGGAAGCGGCCGCTGGCGGTGGCCGTGGTGTCCAAGGACGAGCTGGCCCGCCGCTACCGGGCCGGCACCGAGCGCGACGCCAAGCCCGACCGCCTGGCCGGGGATGGCGACACCTTCCACCTCCTCCACCTCGTCCCCCGGGACGTGGACTACGCCAAGACGGTAGAGGACCTGTACTCCGGCCTCGTCCTCGGGTTCTACGACCCCGAGACCAAGGAGCTGGTGGTGGGCGACAGCGGGGGCCAGGTGGACGCCGGCACCAAGGTCACCCTGGCCCACGAGCTGGACCACGCCCTGACCGACCAGTGGTTCGACTTCGGGGCCGCGACCAAGGCTCTCGACGACGCCGACCGGGAGGAGGAGGTGGACGCCTACGACGCCCTGATCGAGGGCGACGCCAAGCGCCTGGAATCCGTGTACGCCGACACGTACCTCTCGGAGGAGGAGCAGCTGGCCTACGCCCTCGGCGGGCTGGGCGGGGGCGACGACGCCCTGGCCGCCAAGCTGGCCAAGACGCCGAAGTTTCTGCTCGACTACCTCTACTTCCCGTACACCTCGGGCCTGGACTTCGTCAAGGCGGAAGCCGCCACGCGGGGCAACGCCGGCGTGGACGACGCCTACCGCCGCCCGCCGACCTCCACCGAGCAGATCCTCCACCCCGACCTGTACGCCGCCGCCCAGGGGTGGACGCCGCCGTCCCTTCCCGACCTGGCCACCGCCACCACCTGCCAGGTCACCCGCCGCAACGCCCTCGGCGAGTTCAAGATGGAGGAGCTGCTCGGGTCGGAGCTGGGCTCCAGCGCGGCCACGGCGGCCGCCGCCGGCTGGAACGGCGACGCCTTCGAGACGGTGCGCTGCGGGTCGGCGCTCGGCATGGTCGAGCGGTGGCAGGCCGACAGCGAGGCGGCGGCCACCCGTCTGGCCGCCGCCCTGGCCCGCTGGGGACCGGCGTGGTCCAAGGGTCGGGCAAGCGGCGGGCGCTTCTCGGGGAGCGCCGGCACCGGCCGGGTGGTGCAGTCGGGCGCCCGCGTGGACCTCGTCCTGGCCGACGACGCCGCCACCGCCGACCGCCTGGCCGGGTTGTCGTAGCGGCGGGTCCGAGGGTCCTCCGGCCACGCCTGGCCCGGCCACGGCCTCGGCGGCCACCCGGGGGCTGCGAACCCCGGCGGGTAGTCTCGTCCTGCCCGCCACTCGGCCAGGAGAACCCGCGTGAACTACGTCTTTGCCTTCGACCACCGGCATGATCGGCCGCCGATGAGCCTGAAGGACCTCCTAGGTGGCAAGGGGGCCAACCTGGCGGAGATGACCTCGGTGCTGGACCTTCCGGTGCCCCACGGGTTCACCATCACCACCGACGCCTGCCGGGCCTACATGGTGGGGGGGTGGCCGCAGGGCCTGTCCGACGAGGTGGCCGGCCACCTGGATCGCCTGGAGTCGTCCATGGGGACGCGCCTGGGTGACGCCGACGACCCCCTCCTGGTGAGCGTGCGTTCGGGGGCCAAGTTCTCGATGCCGGGGATGATGGACACCGTTCTCAACCTGGGTCTCAACGACCGGTCGGTGGAGGGCCTGGCCGCCCAGACCTCCGACGAGCGCTTCGCCTACGACAGCTACCGCCGGTTCGTGCAGATGTACGGGCGCATCGTGCTCGGCGTGCCCGGGGAGGACTTCGACACCCTCTTCGAGGCGGCCAAGGAGAAGGCGGGCACCGAGAGCGACGCCGAGGTCCCCGCCGACCTGCTGCGGTCCCTGGTCGGGGACTTCCAGGCGGCGGTGGCGCGCCATACCGGCGAGCCCTTCCCCCAGGCCCCCGCCGACCAGCTGCGGGGCGCCATCGAGGCCGTGTTCCGGTCCTGGAACGGGCCCCGGGCCGTCACCTACCGGGTGCGCGAGGGCATCCCCCACGAGCTGGGGACGGCCGTCAACGTGCAGGCCATGGTCTTCGGCAACCGCAACGACCACTCGGGCACCGGCGTGGGCTTCACCCGCGACCCGGCCACCGGTGCCCAGGGCGCCTACGGGGACTTCCTGGTCAACGCCCAGGGTGAGGACGTGGTGGCCGGCATCCGCAACACGCTGCCCCTCGCCGACATGAAGACACTGTTCCCGGCCGTCCACGACGAGCTGCTGGCCGTCTTCGGCCGCCTCGAGCGCCACTACCGGGACATGTGCGACACCGAGTTCACCATCGACGACGGCAAGCTCTGGATGCTGCAGACCCGGGTGGGCAAGCGCACGGGCACCGCCGCCCTGCGGATGGCGGTGGACATGACCACCGACGACGACATCCGCCTGAGCCGGGCCGAGGCCGTGCAGCGCATCACCGCCGACCACCTGGACTCGGTGCTCCACCCGCAGTTCGGGGCCACCGAGGCCACCGTCGTGGCCACCGGGCTGGCCGCCTCGCCGGGGGCCGCCGTCGGCCGGGTGTACTTCACCGCCGACGACGCGGCGGCGGCCGCCGCCGCGGGCGAGAAGGTCATCCTCGTCCGCAGTGAGACGTCGCCCGAGGACGTCCACGGCATGATCGTGGCCGAGGGCATCCTCACCGCCCGGGGCGGCCTCGTCTCCCACGCCGCGGTGGTGGCCCGGGGCTGGGGCAAGCCGGCGGTGGTGGGCGCCGAGTCGGTCGTGATCTCCGGGCGCCGCTTCGCGGCCGGCGGCCACACGGTGTCCGAGGGGGACGTGATCTCGGTGGACGGCAGCACCGGCCGGGTCATGCTCGGGGAGGTGCCTCTCTCGGTCGCCGAGCCGCCGCCCCAGTTCCAGACCATCCTCGGGTGGGCGGACGAGATCCGGGCCGGGAAGATGGCCGTGCGGGCCAACGCCGACACCGGGCCGGACGCCGCCAACGCCCGCCGCTTCGGGGCCGAGGGGATCGGGCTGTGCCGCACCGAGCACATGTTCCTGGGCGAGCGCCTGCCCGTCGTGCGGCGCATGATCCTGGCCGCCACGCCCGACGAGGAGGCGGCCGCCCTCGAGGAGCTGCGCCAGGCCCAGAAGGCGGACTTCACCGAGATCCTGGAGGCCATGGACGGCCTTCCCGTCACCGTCCGCCTCCTCGACCCGCCCCTGCACGAGTTCCTGCCCCGCACCGAGGACCTCAAGGTCAAGGCCGCCAACCCGGCGACGCCGCTGAGCGCCGAGGAGCAGCGCCTGCTGGCGGCGGCCGAGACGTGGCACGAGTTCAACCCCATGCTCGGCACCCGGGGCGTCCGCCTCGGCGTCCTCAAGCCCGGGCTGTACGCCATGCAGGTGCGGGCCCTGCTGGAGGCGGCCGCCGACCGGGTGGTGGCCGGAGGCCAGCCCGTCGTGGAGGTCATGATCCCCCTCACCGTCACCCGGGAGGAGCTGGCCCTGGCCCGCAGCTGGGTGGAGGGAGCCGTCGCCCAGGCCACCGCCGGCGTCGAGCACCCGACGGAGGTGACCATCGGCACCATGGTGGAGACGCCCCGGGCCGCCATCCGGGCCGACGAGCTGGCCACCGTGGCCGACTTCTTCTCCTTCGGCACCAACGACCTCACCCAGATGACGTTCGGCTTCAGCCGGGACGACGTGGAGGGCCGGATGATGCCCGCCTACCTGGAGAAAGGCCTGCTCAAACGCAATCCTTTCGAGACCATCGACCGGGGCGGGGTCGGGGAGCTGGTCCTCGAGGCGTGCCGGCGAGGCCGGGCCACCAAGCCGGGGATCAAGCTCGGGGTGTGCGGCGAGCACGGCGGCGACCCCGAGTCCATCGCCCTGTTCGTCGAGGCCGGCCTCCACTACGTGTCCTGCTCGCCGTTCAGGGTACCCATCGCCCGCCTGGCGGCCGCCCAAGCCATCTTGTCAGCCCCGGAGCCGAGGTCCTCGGCCGAATAGGTCGGAGCTCCGGGCGGCCGGTGCAGGTCGCCGAAGTGCAGCACGCGCGGCCGGACCCGGCCGGACGTCCCACCCTGCGTGCCGCGCCCGCTCGGCCAGGCCCCCGCCCTCCCGTGCTGCGCACGCTCCCCGGGCACGACCCCCGCGGAGCGGCGCTACGGTCGCCCCCACGCTCCCCGGGCACGACCTCCGCGGAGCGGCGCTACGGTCGCCCGCACGCTCCCCGGGCACGACCTCCGCGGAGCGGCGCTACGGTCGCCCCCATGTTCGACCTGGCCACCGCCGCGGTGGAGGGGGCGCTGGCGGCGGGGGCGACGTACGCCGACGCCCGGGGGGTCGAGACGGCCACTGAGGTGCTCCACGCCCGCAACGGGGACCTCACCGGGCTGCGCCGGGGCGAGTCGGCGGGGGTGGGGGTGCGGGCCCTGCTGGGGTCGTCGTGGGGGTTCTTCGCCACCTCGGACCTGGACGGGGCGGCGGCCCGGCGGGCCGGCCAGGAGGCGGTGGCCATCGCCCGCGCCTCGGCCCGGGTCCCCGGGCCGCCGCTGGAGCTGGCCGACGTGGCGGTGGTCACCGACCACTGGGACTCGGGGTGGCGGGAGCACTGGGCCGACGTGGCCCTGGCCACCAAGGCCGATCTGGTGGTGGGGGCCACCTCCACCATGGCCGGGGTGGCCGGGGTGGCGCTGGCCGAGGCCCTCCTCACGTTCTGGGACACCAGGAAGTGGTTCGTGTCCAGCTCCGGCTCGCGCATCTCCCAGCACCTGGTGGAGAGCGGGGCCTCCATGAGCGCCACCGCCGTCGGCGAGGCGGAGACCCAGCGCCGCTCCTATGGCGGTATCGGCGGCCGGTTCGGCACCCGGGGCTACGAGCTGGTCCGCGACGCCGACCTGGCCGGCAACGCCGGCCGGGTGGGGGAGGAGGCGGTCGCCCTGCTGGCCGCCCCGGAGTGCCCGGTGGGGGAGACCGATCTGGTGCTCGGCTCCGAACAGCTGGCCCTGCAGATCCACGAGTCGGTCGGCCACGCCGTGGAGCTGGACCGCATCCTCGGCTGGGAGGCGGCCTTCGCAGGGACGTCGTTCCTCGACCTGGCCCGCCTCGGCAGCCTGCGCTACGGCTCCGAGCTGATGAACGTGACGGCCGACGCCACCCTGCCCGGCGCCCTCGGGACCTTCGGCTACGACGACGAGGGCACCCTTGCCCGCTCGGTGGACATCGTGCGGGAGGGCGTGTGGGTGGGAGTGCTCTCGGGCCGGGACTCGGCCGCCGCCGCCGGCCTGCCTCCCGGGGGCATGGCGCGGGCCGACGGCTGGAGCCGCCTGCCGATGGTGCGCATGACCAACGTGGGCATCCTCCCCGGCGAGTCGTCGCTCGAGGAGATGGTGGCCGACACCGACGACGGCATCTACATGGATACCAACCGGTCGTGGTCCATCGACGACCGCCGCCTCAACTTCCAGTTCGGCTGCGAGGTGGGGCGGGAGATCAAGCGGGGCAAGTTGGGCGGGCTCGTGCGCAACCCCACCTACACGGGCATCACCCCCCGCTTCTGGGCCTCCCTGGACCGCCTGGGAGGCCCGGACGAGTGGATCTTCTGGGGCACCCCCAACTGCGGCAAGGGCCAGCCCCAACAGGTCGGCCACACCGGCCACCCCGCCGTCCCCGCCCGTTTCCGCAACGTCCGTGTCGGGGTCCGTGGCTGATGCTGTTGGAGCTGTGCGACCGGGTGTTGGAACTGGTCGGCACGCGGGCCGAGGCGGAGGTGACAGCCGTCGCAGGGCGCAGCGCCCTCACCCGCTTCGCCAACTCCCGGATCCACCAGAACGTGGCCGAGGATGCCGTCCACCTGCGGCTTCGCGTCGCTGTTGGAGGGCGGGTGGCGGCCTCGTCGTCCACCCGGGTCGACTCCAACGGCCTCCAACGGCTGGTGGCGGCCACCCTGGAGGCGGCCGCCCTGCGTCCCCTCGACCCCGAGTGGCCAGGGGTGGGACCGGCCGGCGTCGGGCTGGCCCTCCCCGCCGCCGAACGCTACGACGGCGCCACGCGGGAAGCCCCGCCCGACCAGCGGGCGGCGGTGGTGGAGGCGTTCGTGGCCGCCGCCGGCGGCTTGGAGGCGGCCGGGTACTGCTCCAGCTCCGGCGCCGACGTGGCGTTCGCCAACTCCGCAGGGCGCCGGGTCTCGGCTCGCACGAGCTCCGCCACCGTCGACGGGATCGTCCGGGCGCCAGGCCCGGCGGCGGCCGGACCCGACCCCCGGCCTTCCACCGCCGACGGCAGCGGCTGGCAGACGGCCGGGCGGCTGGCCGAGCTCGACGGGGCGGCCGCCGGGCGGACGGCGGCGGCCAAGGCTCGCGGTGGTGCGGGGCCCGACCCGGTGGAGCTGGCTCCCGGGCACTACCCGGTGGTGCTGGAGCCGGCGTGCGTGGCCGACATGGTGGACTTCTTGGTGGCCCACGGCTTCTCGGCCCAGGCGGTGGCCGAGGGGCGGTCGTTCGTCCGCCTCGGCGAGCCCCAGCTCGACGCCGCCGTCTCCCTGTGGGACGACGCCACCGACCCCCGCTCGGTGGACCTCCCCTTCGACGCCGAGGGCACCCCCCGGCGCCGGGTGGACCTGGTGGCCGGGGGCATCCCCGTCGGCCTGCTCCACGACCGGCGGACGGCGGCCCGGGCCGGGGTGGAGAGCACCGGGCACGCCACCCCCGGCGGCGAGTCGTACGGGCCCGCCCCCTCCACCCTGTTCGTGGGGCCGGGCACCGCCACCCTCGACGACCTGGTGGCGGGGGTGGAGCGGGGCCTGCTGGTCACCGAGCTCTGGTACACCCGGATCCTGGACCCGAAGACCTCGGTGGTGACCGGCCTGACCCGCAACGGGACATTCCTGATCGAGAACGGGCAGGTCAGCAACAGTGTCCGCAACCTGCGCTTCACCCAGTCCTACGCCCGGGCCCTGGCCCCGGGCAACGTGGTGGGGGTGGGCAGCGACGCCCGCCTGCGCGACGGCGCGGCCGTCGTCCCCAGCCTGAGCCTGGCGTCCTGGAACGTCACCGGCGGGGCCAGTGGGTAGCCGCCCCCGCCGGCGGGGGTGACGGGGTGGGGATCGTCGCCGACGACATCGCCCGGGTGCGGGCGGCGTCCGATCTCGTCTCGGTGGCCGGCGAGCACCTGGCCCTGCGCCGGGTCGGCCAGCGGTGGGTGGGGCTCTGCCCCTTCCACGCCGAGAAGACGCCGTCGTTCTCCGTCAACGGTGCGGAAGGGCTGTATTACTGCTTCGGCTGCGGGGCCAAGGGCGACGCCATCACCTTCGTCCGCGAGGTCGAGCACCTGGAGTTCGCCGAGGCGGTCGAGCGCCTGGCCGCCCGGGCCGGCATCTCCATCTCCTACGACGACGCCGCCGTGGGCCGGGACCGCCAGCGCCGGGCCGCCCTGGTGGAGGTCATGGCCCGGGCCGTCGACTGGTACCACCAGCGGTTGCTCACCGGCCGGGACGGGGCGGCGGCCCGGGCCTACCTGCGGGGGGAGCGGGGCTACGACGGCGACGTCGTGCGCTCGTACCGCATCGGCTGGGCCCCCGACGAATGGGACGCCCTCTGCCGGGCCCTGCGGGTGCCGGTGGACGTGCTTCGGGACACCGGCCTGGGGCTCCTCAATCGCATCGACCGCCAGCAGGACACCTTCCGGGCCCGCATCATGTTCCCGATCTTCGACGCCGCCGGCGACCCGGTGGCGTTCGGGGGGAGGGCCCTGCCCGGGGCCGACGGCCCCAAGTACAAGAACTCGGCCGAGGGGCCCCTGTACTCCAAGTCCCGGGTGCTGTACGGGTTGAACTGGGCCAAGGCGGCGGTGGTGGCCAGGGCCGAGGTGGTGGTCTGCGAGGGCTACACCGACGTGATCGGCCTGCACCGGGCCGGCGTCGCCCAGGCGGTGGCCACCTGCGGTACGGCCCTGGCCGAGCAGCACTTCCACACCCTCAAGAACTTCGCCCGGCGGGTGGTCCTGGCCTTCGACGCCGACCCCGCCGGCCAGGCCGCGGCCGAGCGCCTGTACCAGTGGGAGCAGCGCTACGAGCTCGACCTGGCGGTGGCCTCCCTCCCCGGCGGCCTCGACCCCGGTGAGCTGGCCCGGCGCGACCCCGACGCCCTCCGGGCGGCGGTGGCCGGGGCCCGTCCGTTCCTGGCCTTCCGCCTGGACCGGGCCCTCGACGGTGCCGACCTGCGCTCGCCCGAGGGCCGGGCCCGGGCCGCCGCCGCGGCCGTGGCCGTGGTGGCCGAGCACCCCAGCGACCTGGTGCGCGACCAGTACCTGATGCAGGTGGCCGACCGCACCCGAATCGACGCCGACCGCCTGCGCCGGCTCCTCGCCGATGGCCCGCGGGGCGGCCGGCCGGCCGGGGAGCAGCGCCCGGCGCCGGCTCCCGCCGGGCTTCGGCGGCCGGCTCGCGGCGGCCCCGAGGTGGAGGCCATGCGGGTGGCCGTCCACTCCCGCGCCGCCCTCGCCGGGCGTCTCCACGAGGCCCTGTTCACCGACCCGGTGGTGCGAGCCGCCTACCGGGCGTGGTCGTCCACCCCGACGCTGCACGACGCCATCGCCGCCGCCGACCCCTCGGCCGCCGCCCTCCTCCAGCGCCTGGCGGTGGAGGATGCCGACGCCGACCCCGACGATGTCCTCGGGCGGCTGGTGGACGAGGCCGGCCAGCGCGCCCTGGGCGACCTCGAGGCGGCCGCCCGCCAGGCCGACGACCCCACCGCCTACGGGCCACTGATCGCCTGGCTCAAACCCGCCATCGAGGAGGTGCGGGAGCCGACCACCCGGGCCGAGGCCACCGACCGGCTCCTGCGGTGGCTGGCCGGCCTGCAAGCCTGAGGGGGCCGCCCGACCGGGCCGTCACGGTCGGGCGGCCCCCGGCGGTCCCGGCCGCCGGCGGTCGGCGGCCACGCCCGGCGAGAGGCACACTGGTGGGGATGACTGAGGGCGCCGGGTCCTCGGCCGTGCCGGAGGGGGTGTCGCCGGAGGCCTTCGCCGTCCTCGTGGCCCGGGGCCGGGCCCGCGGGTCTCTCACGGTGGACGAGGTGGTGGCCGCCCTCCGCCAGGTGGAGTTCACCCCCGAGCTGATCGACGCCGTCCGTCTCGGGCTGGCGGCCGACCACATTCGACTGGACGAGGGCCTGGACCCCGCCGACGAGCCGCCGACCCCGCCGTCGGGCGTCCCCTTGGCCGGTCCCCCACCGCCTCCCGGCGCCCTGATGCCCGCGCCCGGCCCCGTTCCCAGGCCGGCGGCCGCCACCGCCGCCGGCGGCTCAGGGCGCGCCCCTTCCCCCGGGCCCGCCGACGGGGCCCCTCCCGACACCCCGGCGGGGGGGCGGGACGACGGACGGGGGGGGTCGGCGTCCGACCCGGTGCGGACTTACCTCAAGGAGATCGGCAAGATCCGCCTCCTCACCGCCGCCCAGGAGGTGGGCCTGGCCCGGCGCATCGAGGCGGGCATCGAGGCGGCCGGGTGCATCGCCGCCCTGGAGGACTCAGCCGCCCCGGTGGGGCCGGCGGGCGCCCCGGCCCCGGTGCCGGAGGCCGACCTGGCCCCCCTCGAGGCGGTGGTGGCCGACGGCTTCAACGCCAAGAAGCAGCTGACCGAGGCCAACCTGCGGCTGGTCGTCTCCATCGCCAAGCGGTACCTGGGTCGAGGACTCCTCTTCCTGGACCTGATCCAGGAGGGCAACCTGGGCCTCATCCGGGCGGTGGAGAAGTTCGACTACACCAAGGGATTCAAGTTCTCCACCTACGCCACCTGGTGGATCCGCCAGGCGATCAGCCGGGCCATCGCCGACCAGGCCCGGACGATCCGCATCCCGGTGCACATGGTGGAGACGATCAACTCCGTGCTGCGGGTCCAGCGCCAGCTGCTCCAGGAGCTGGGCCGGGAGCCCGGCCTCGACGAGCTGGCGGCAAAGTTGCGAATGCCCCCGGCCAAGGTCCGGGAGATCCAACGCCTCGCCCAGGAGCCGGTGTCGTTGGAGACGCCGGTGGGCCAGGAGGAGGGGAGTGCCCTCGGTGACTTCATCGAGGACCACCAGGCGGTGGAGCCGGCCGACGCCGCCGCCCGGGCCCTGCTGGCCGAGGCGGTGAGCGAGGCGTTGGACGAGCTGACCGAGCGGGAGCGCCAGGTCGTCCGCCTCCGCTTCGGCCTGGACGACGGCCAGGTCCGCACCCTCGAGGAGGTCGGGCGGGAGTTCGGGGTGACTCGCGAGCGGATCCGCCAGATCGAGGCCAAGACGCTCGCCAAGCTGCGTCATCCCATCCGCAGCCAGAAGCTGCGCGACTACCTGGAAGAGGAATAGCCCCCCGGCCGCCGGCCGGGATCAGCGGGACGAGCCCGGCGGGCCGCCCTCGTCCGACGTCTGGCCGTTGCCGATCCGGGACTCCACCAGGTCGCGCGCCGAGCCCACGGTGTCCTCCACCGTGGCCCGGGCCGTCTCCGACACCTCGGCCAGGGTGGCCCGGGCGCTGTCGGCCGCCGACTCGAACGTCTCCGAGCGGCGCACCCGGCCCAGCGCCTCGTTGATCTGCTCGTAGCGCTCCCGGCCTGCCTTCGCTCCCAGGTAATAGCCCACCGCCATACCCGTCATCACACCAAGTCGGAATCTCATGGCCGATGTCCTACCCGAGCCGGGACCCGGCGATACCCCGGGCCGGGGAGGGGCCCGCTTTGCTAGGGTCGGCCGGGACGGGGCGGGCCCATTCCGGGGTAGCTCAATCGGCAGAGCAGCGGCCTGTTAAGCCGTTTGTTGTGGGTTCGAGTCCCACCCCCGGAGCACCGGAGTCCCAACACGCCGCGGTGTCTCGGGCGGTGGACGACCCCGGCGAGGGCCCGTAGCTCAGTGGTCAGAGCGGGGGACTCATAATCCTTTGGTCGCAGGTTCGATCCCTGCCGGGCCCACCCGTCGTGCCCCGGGGTGCCGTCCCCGGGCCGGGGGAGGGGCGCCCGGTCGCCCCGCCGGCTCCGGCCGGCAGCCCCTGGGGCCCGTTCCAACAGGCGGCGGGGCGGCGGCCGTCCCCGAGCCGGGCGGGCGGCGGGGCGGCGATAGGGGCCCGGCAGGTGGTTGGAAGCGGCCCTGGCGCCGCACCCGTCGGGCCGTTCCGGGCCTGCTTTGCGGCCCCAGGCGCCGGGGGCCCGATCCAACACCGCGAGTGACGTGCTCCAACACGGTTCCAACACCTCGCCGCCACGCGAAGCAGCAGGTCAGACGGCAAAGCATGCTTGTGCTGGGTGGGGGCGCGTGATAGACAACGCCGACCTCTGGGGGATCTCCCCCACGGCCGCGCCCGCCCGTCGGGCAGAAGGGACCCGCAAGAGACCATGGGCAGGGCCGAGCGCACCGGGGTGGTGAACGCAGCCGTGTGGGCTGCGTTGGCCCTGGTCGGCGCCGCCTTCGTGCTCTTGGTCCTCGCCGGCCCGGCCGGTGCCGACACGCCCCCCACCACGGTTGCCGACGCCCCCGCCTCCACCACGCCCCCCACCACCGCGGCGCCCAAGGCTCCTCCCACCACGGTGGCCACTCCGCCCACCACGGTCGCCCCCCCCACGCCCGGGCCCGTCGTGGTGGTGGCCAGCCCCACCACCGCCGGCACGCCGGGGGCCGCCTCGGTCGCCCACGACACCACGACCTCAACCGCCTCCCAGCCCACGCAGGGCACCACCTCCACCTCCTCGTCGCTCACCAACACGCCCGGTCCCGCCGCCCCGGCGGCGACGGCCGCCGCCGGGCCCGCCGCCCTTCCCGGTCCGGCCGCCGGCACCCCCACCGGCGCCCCGGCCACCGCCACCGGCGCCCCCGCCGGCGTCGCCGCTCCGGCCTCCGGTCCGGCCGCCCCCGGCGCCACCACCACCACCGCCGCCCTCCACGCGGCCGACGCCGCGACGACGGCCGCCGACGACGGCAGCTCCACCGCCACCGCCACCGGCACTCCGGCCGCCGGGGCCACCCTCACCACCTCCGGCGGGTGCCGGACCGTGTCGGGCAGCCACGGCGTGGCCGACCTGTACACCGTGGTCATCGGCACCGGGTGCAACGCCCACGGCGGCAATGCACCCGCCGTCCCCGGCGGTGACAGCTCCAACACCACGATCGCCATCGGCGGCAATGCATCCGGTTCGGCCACCGGCGGCTGGGGCAAGGACGCCTTCAACACCACCATCGCCATCCGGGGGAGCGCCGACGGCGCCGCCACCGGAGGGGCCAATGGCGGCGACGCAACCAACACCACCGTCGCGGTGGGCAAGGGGCGGAGCGCCAACGGCATCGCGGTCGGGGGTGATCATCAAGGGGGCACTGCAGGCAGTGCCACGAACCTGACCGAAGCCATCGGCGGTGGCGCAGCGACAGGGACCGCCCTGGGCGGAACCTCCACCGGCAGCGGATCTTCCAACGGCGGAAGCGGCGGAGGAGCGACCACCACCCTCGCTCCAACAGCCACGAGTGGAGCCACCGGCTCCTCGTCGGCCTCCTCGGGCGCCACCAACGGTGGCGGCACCGGGGCAGCGACTTCCAACGCCTCCTCGGGTCCGGGCGCAGTCAGCGGCCCCTCCGGCACCACCGGCACGCCCGGCGCAGCCGGCTCCACCCCCTCGGCCTCCAACAGCGCCACCGGGGGCTCGGGTACCGCCGGCGCTCCGGCGGCGGGTGCCACCTCCGGTGCGTCCGGCGCATCCGGCGGCTCCGGCAACGCCACCGCCGTCGGCACCTCCACCTCGGTGGCCAACACGGGCGCCACCTCCACCGCCAACGCCACCACCGGCGCGGGCGGGTCGGCCACCAACGTCTCCAACGTCTCGGCCACCGGCGGCGCCGGCGGTCCCGGCGGCACGGCCACGGCCGCCGCCGGGCCCGGGGGCGCGGCCACCAACACGGTGGTCGGCATCGGCGGTGGGCCGGTCGTGGCCACCGCCATCGGCGGCTCGTCGATCGCCAACGCCAACGCCAACGGCGGCGCCGGCGGCGCCGCCACCGTCACGCTGACCCCCACCGCCACCAGTGGCGGCAGCGGGGCGGCCGACAACTCGGCCACCGTCGGCGCCACCGGCGGGGCGGGGGGCGCCGGCGGCGTGGCCGCCGCCACCGCCGGTCCGGGCGGCGCCGCCACCAACACCGTCCTGGCCAGCGGCGGGCCGGTCATCGTCACGACCACCGGCGGCTCCTCTGTGGCCAATGCCAACGCCGCGGGAGGAGCGGGCGGCGCCGTCACCGTCACCGTGACGCCCACCGCCGGCAGCTCGGGCGCTCCCGCCCCCGCCACCGCCTCTTCGTCGGCCACCAACACTGGCGCCACCGGCAACGCCACGTCCAACGCGGTGTCGACGCCGGTGGCGGTGTCGGGCGCCACCGGCGCCACCGGCGCCACCGGCGCGGCCACCTCCGACCCGTCCGCCACCAACAGCGGGATCCTGGGCACCGCCACCGCCACCGGCGGCCCCGCCATGTCGGGCGCCTCGGGGTCGTCGGGCGCCTCCGGCAACGCCACCGCCGTCGGGGACGCCACTTCGGTGGCCAACACCGGCGCCACGTCCGGCGCCACCGCCACCACCGGCCCGGGCGGCTCGGCCACCAACACCACCACCGTCACCGCGGCCGGCGGTGCCGGGGGGGCGGGGGGAACGGCGGCCGCCACCGCCGCGCCCGGCGGCGCCGCCACCACTACGGTCACCGGGGCCGGTGCCGGTACGCCGGTGGTCGTCACCACCACCGGCGGCTCCTCCGTCGCCCTCGCCAACGCCGCCGGCGGGTCGGGCGGTGCCACCACCGTCTCCGTGTCGCCCACCGCCACGTCGGGCGCCAGCGGCCCGGCCACCGCCTCGTCCTCGGCCACCAACACCGGCGCCACCGGCAACGCCAGCTCCACCTCGGTGTCCGCCCCGGTGGCGGTGTCGGGGACCACCGGCGCCACGGGGAGCACCGGCGCCGCCAGCGCCGATCCCACCGCCACCAACGACGGGATCCTCGGCCACGCCACCGCCACCAGCGGCCCGGCCACCACCGGCCCGTCGGGCGGCTCCGGGGCCTCGGGCGACGCCACCGCCGTCGGCACCACCTCCTCCGCCGCCACCACCGGCGCCAGTTCCTCAGCCACCGCCGCCTCCGGGAGCACCGGTGACGCCACGAACATCACCACCGTCACCGCCACCGGCGGCGCAGGGGGGGCCGGGGGCACCGCCACCGGCGCCGCCGCCGGCCCCGGCGGCGCCGCCACCACCACCGTCACCGGCGCCGGCGGGACCTCCCCCGAGACTGCAAACACCACCGGCGGCTCGTCGGTGGCCACCGGCGACGCCCGGGGCGGTGCCGGCGGGGCGGCCACCTCCACTGTGGCCCCCACCGCCACCACCGGCGCCTCGGGCGCGGCCACCGCCACCTCCTCGGCCACCAACACCGGCGCCACCGGTGACGCCACCTCGACGGCGGTGTCCCACCCGTCGGCCACCACCGGCGCCACGGGCGGGACCGGCGCCACCGGCGCCGCCATCTCCGACCCGGTGGCCACCAACTCCGCCATCCTGGGCAGCGCCACCGCCTCGGGCGGGGCCGCCCCGGCGGGCGCCAACACGGGAGCCAGCGGCGCCTCCGGCCCGTCCGGCGACGCCACCGCGGTGGGCGGTGCCACCGGTACCGCCACCACCGGTGCCACCTCGATCGCCACCGCCACGTCCGGGAGCTCGGGTGACGCCACCAACATCGTGGACGTCACCACCACCGCCGGCGCCGGCGGCGCCGGCGGGCTGGCCGGCGCGGTGACCGCCGGCCCCGGCGGGGCGTCCACCACCACGATTGCGGGGGCGGGTGTCGGTTCCCCGGCCACCGCCACCACCACCGGCGGGTCGTCCGTCGCCACGGGCACCGCGGTCGGCGGTGCCGGCGGGGCGGCCACCACCACCGTGCGCCCCACCGCCACCTCGGGTGCCACCGGGGCAGCCAGCGCCTCGTCCTCGGCCACCAACTCGGGTGACACCGGCTCGGCCACCGTCGGCGCCGTCGCCTCTCCCGTGGCCGCCAGCGGCGCCACCGGCCCCACCGGGCACACCGGTGACGCCACCTCGTCGCCCACCGCCACCAACTCCTCTCCCGTGCTGGGCAGCGCCACCGCCACCGGCGGCCCGGCCACCTCGGGCGCCTCGGGCCCGTCGGGGGCCTCGGGTGCGGCCACCGCCGTCGGCAACTCGGTGGCCACCGGCACCACCGGGGCCACCGCCGGCGCCGATGCCACCTCCGGCGCATCGGGTGATGCCACCAACCTGGTGGTCGCCACCACAACCGGCGGGACGGGCGGGGCCGGCGGGGCCGCCTCGGGCGCCACCGCCGCCGCCGGTGGTCCGCCCACGTCCACCGTCACCGTGGCCGGGTCTCCCGTCGCCGCCACCGCCACGGGCGGCTCGTCGGTGGCCACCGTCACCGCCGGGGGCGGCGCCGGGGGTGCGGCTACCACCACCCTGGCCCCGACCGCCACCACCGGGGCCACGGGGGCGGCCACCGCCTCGGCGTCGGCCACCAACACCGGTGACACCGGTGACGCCCTGGTGGGCGCAGTCGCCACCCCGCAGGCCACCACCGGCGCCACCGGCGCCACCGGCGCCACCGGGGCGGCCACGTCGGCCCCGACCGCCACCAACACCTCCATCCTCGGCTCCGCCTCGTCCACCGGCGGACCCGTCACCTCGGGCACCTCGGGCGCCTCGGGCGCCTCGGGGCCGGCCACCGCCGACGGCACCGCCGACGCCACCGCCACCACCGGTGCCGACGCCGGCGCCGACGCCACGTCGGGCGCCTCCGGTGACGCCACCAACGTCGCCAGCTTGACCACCACCGGTGGGGCGGGCGGGGCCGGGGGCGACGTTGCCATGTCCACCACCGGCGCCGGCGGTGCCGCCACCTCCGGTGCCACCGGCGGTTCGTCGGTGGCAACCGTCTCGGCCGACGGCGGCGCCGGCGGGGCCGCCACCACCACCGCCGCCCCCACGACCACGTCGGGCGCCTCCGGCGCCGCCACCGCCCAGTCCTCGGCCACCAACTCGGGCGACACCGGGAACGCCGTCTCCACCTCAGGAGCCGACCCGGTCGCCGCCTCCGGCCCCTCCGGTGCCACCGCTCCCTCGGGCGCCGTATCATTCGCCCCCACGGCCACCAACTCCGCCATCGGGGGTACCGCCACGGTGACGGCGGCGCCGGCAGTGGCGCTGGCCGCCGAGGGCGGCTTGGGTGCCGGCCTGGCGGCGGCCGGCCCGGCGGCGGCCGGCCCGGCTCCGGCGGCGGGCCCGGCCACGGCGGCGGGCCCGGCCACGGCGGCGGAAGGCGCCGGTTCGGGCTCCGGCGGTGACGGGCCTGACTCGGGCGCCACCACGTCCACGGGCACCGGGTCGGCGGCGGGCGCCGGTGCCGTTCCCGCGGCGGTGGATGCCGCGCTCGGCGGTGCCACGACCGCCGCCAGGCCGGCCCTGCCCGGCCTGGTGTCGGGAACGGCCGGTGCCAGCACGGATCCCACCGCCTCCGGCTGTGCCACGGCGTCCGGCACCTCGGTGGCGTCGGGCTGCGGCCGGGCCACCGACCACTCGGTGGCCTCCGGCGCCGGGCGCGCCGCCACCGGCTCCACCTCCTCGGGCTGCGCGACCGCCACCGATGGCTCCACCGCCTCGGGAGGCGTCTGCGCCGCTCGGGTGGTCACCACCTCGGCGCCCGCCGGCACCCCGGCCCGGCCCGCCGGCCCGACCCCTGCCGGGTCGCCGGGCGGCTCGGGCGGCCCGACGCTGGCGCTTACTGGTTTCGAGGCCGGCAGCCTCCTCCGCACTGCCGGCCTGCTGCTGCTGCTGGGTGGGCTCCTCCTGGCCCTGGCCCGGCGGCGGAGGTCCTCCGCAGGTGCATCGACGCACCTGACCGTGCCCGCCGGGGAGTCGCCGGTGCGCCCGGGACACGATGGCACCGTCGGGAAGCGGGCGTCCCCCGCCACCGCCGGCGCCAGTCGTGCCTCGGCCGCCACGGCGCCGTTCGGCGGTCGTGGGGAGGAGCGGGAGGCAGGCCGGAAGATGTCCGGTCCGACGACCTCGGAGAGCCTCGTGCTCGCCGGTGACGTCGGCCCTCACCCCGGGAGGCCGATCCTCGGCCTCCCGTTGCAAGTTGCAAAGGCCCTCATCGAGGGCGTCCTGGACAGACAAGGGATGGACATGAAGATCAAGACCGCTGGAACGGCTGGCCTCTCCGGTGTGAGCGCCTTCCTGGGCGCCCTGGTTGCGACCGTGCTGGTCGCGCTCGGGGCCGGCCCGGCGGTGGGGCAGACGTCGACGACGACTGCCACCACCACGACCGTGGTGGGCTCCGGTTCGGCGTCGCAACCTGCCGGTGGCACGTCCGGCGCGACCGGGGGCGTGACGGCCACCGGGACGTCGCACGCCACCTCGAACTCCGGCGCGTCCTCGCACGCCTCCGCCAACTCGGGCGGTACCGGCAACGCCAACAACACCACCGACGCGGTGGTGACGGGCGGCGCCGGCGGTGGCGGCGGTACGGCGGGCGGCGCGGCGGGCGGCGCGGCGGGCGGGGGTGGCGCCGGCGCGGCGCCGGCCGGCGGCGGTGCGACCACCACGGGTGGCAGCGGCACGGCCACCGGCGGGGCATCGGTGGTCACCGGGACCGCCAACGGGGCGGCCGGCGGCAGCGGCGCGCTCACGCTCAACCCCACCGCCACCTCGGGCGACTCGGGCCCGTCCATCGCCCAGTCGTCGTCCACCAACACCGGTGACACCGGCAACGCCATCTCGTCCGCCACCGCCAACCCGGTGGGCACCTCGGGGTCCAGCGGCCCGACCGGCAACCAGGGGCCGGCCACCGCCAACCCGTTCGCCCTCAACACGGGCATCCTCGGCATCGCCAACGTGTTCGGCACCACCAGCGCCGGCGGCTCGGCCGAGACGTCGGGCGGCAGCCCCTTCGAGAGCAGCACGGGCTCGGGCACGGCCGGCGGTGCGGGCACGGCCGGCGCCGGCCCGGCCAGCGGAACGGCGGCCGCCACCACCGGCGGCGGCGCCACCTCGGGATCGTCCGGCGCGACCGGCGGCACCGGTGCGGTGACCAGCGTGGGCGTGGCCACCGCGACCGCCAACTCCGGCAGCCAGTCGGGTGCCACGTCGTTCTCCGGTGACACCGGCGCAGCCACCAACGACACCACCGCCACCGTCCTGGGTGGCCTCGGCGGCGGCGGCGGCACCGCCAGCCCGGCCGCGGGCGCGGGCGGGGCGGCGACGTCCACCGTCACCGGCGCCACCGGTGCGGTGGGCGCCGCGGGTGCGGCCGGGTTCGGCGTTCCCGGCGCGGCCGGGGCCCCGGGCGGCGCCGGCACCGGCATCGACGGTCTTCCCGGCGCCCCGGGCGCCCCCGGCGCCCCCGGCGCCTTCGCCCCGGGCGGCGCCGGCGGTGCCGGCGGTGCCGGTGCACCCGGCTTCGGCGGTATCGGCGGGGCCGGCGGCGCAGCCGGCGCGGGCGTGGGCGGCGCCGGCGGCCCCGGCGCGGCCGGCGGCGCAGCGGCGGGCAGCCCGACGCTCGTCGGTGGCGCCAGCGTGGCCACCGGCGTGGCCAACGGCGGGGCCGGCGGCGCAGCCACCTTCGTTGCCTCGCCCTCCGCCACCTCGGGTGCCTCTGGCGCTTCGACCGCCCAGTCCTCCTCCACCAACTACGGCGACACCGGCAACGCGTCGGCCACCTCGGTGGCCAACCCTGTCGCCACCAGCGGCAACTCCGGCGCCACCGGCTCCACTGGGGCCGCCACTGCCAGCCCGTCGGCCACCAACTCGGGGATCCTGGGCCACGCCACCGCCACCGGTGGGCCCGCGGTCTCGGGCAACTCGGGCAACTCGGGCGCGACCGGTGCCGCCACTGCGGTGGGGTCGGCCTCGTCCAACGCCAACTCGGGCGCCATCTCCGGATCGGACTCGGCGTCGGGCACCACGGGCCCGGCCGCCAACACCCTGGACGCCTTCGTCCTCGCCGGTGACGGCGGGGCCGGCGGCACGGCCAGCCCGACCACCGCAGGCGGCGGGGCGGCCACCGCCACCATCACCGGGGGCGCCGGCGGTGCCGGCGGTGCCGGCGGTGCCGGCTTCGGCGGGTTCGGCGGTGTCGGCGGTGCCGGCGGTGCCGGGATCGGCGGCTTCGGCGGGTTCGGTGGTGCCGGCGGCGCGGGCGGCGACTTCGCCCCCGGCGGTGCCGGCGGTGCCGGCGGCGCCGGCGCTCCCGGCTTCGGCGGGTTCGGCGGTGCGGGCGGCGCCGGCGGTGCCGGCATCGGCGGCCCGGGCGGGGCGGGAGGCGTCGGCGGGGCGGCCACCGGCAGCCCGACGGCCACCGGCGGGGCCAGCGTGGCCACCGGCGCGGCCTCGGGCGGCGCCGGCGGCGCGGCCTCGGGCACGACCACCACGACCGCCCGTTCGGGCGCCTCGGGCGCCTCGACCGCTCAGTCGTCGTCCACCAACTACGGCGACACGGGCGACGCCACCTCCATCTCCACCTCCACGCCCCGGGCAACCTCGGGGAGCTCGGGTGCCACCGGGTCCACCGGAAACGCCGAGTCCAATCCGTCGGCCACCAACTCCGCCATCCTGGGCACCGCCACCGCCACGGGCGGCGCCGCCACGTCGGGCGCCTCGGGCGCCTCGGGCCGCACCGGCGCGGCCACGGGCATCGCCACCACCGACAGCTTCGCCAACTCGGGCGCCGCCTCCAACGCCAGCAGCCTGTCCGGCGACACCGGCGCGGCCACCAACGGCGTCACCCTCACCGTGCTCGGTGGCGTGGGCGGTCCCGGCGGCATCGCCAGCCCGGCAGCGGGGGCCGGCGGCGCAGCCACCGCCACCCTCACCGGCGGCGCCGGCGGTGCCGGTGGTGCCGGTGGTCCCGGCTTCGGCGGCTTCGGCGGCGCCGGCGGTCCCGGCGGTCTCGGCGCCGGCGGCTTCGGCGGCTTCGGCGGCGCCGGCGGTCCCGGTGGTGCGTTCGGCGACGGCGGCGTCGGCGGCGCCGGCGGCCCCGGTGGTGCCGGCTTCGGCGGCTTCGGCGGTGACGGCGGCGTGGGCGGTGCCGGCGTGGGCGGGGCCGGCGGCGCCGCAGGTGCCGGCGGCGCAGTCGCCGGCAGCCCGACGGTCACCGGTGGGCCCAGCGTGGCCACCGGCGTGGCCAACGGCGGTGCCGGCGGCGGCTCCACCGTGACGGGCACCACGAGCGCCGCCTCCGGCGCCTCGGGCGCCTCGACGGCCCAGTCCTCCTCCACCAACTACGGCGACACCGGCGACGCCACCGCCGTCTCGGTGGCCAGCCCGGTCGCCACCTCGGGCAACTCGGGCGCCACCGGCGCCACGGGCGATGCCACGTCCAACCCGACGGCCACCAACTCGGCCATCCTGGGCACGGCCATCGCCACCGGCGGCCCGGCGACGACCGGCGCCTCCGGCCCCTCGGGCCGCACCGGGCCCGCCACCGCCGCCGGCAACGCCTCCACCACGGCGGTCTCCGGCGCCCAGTCCAACTCGGTGTCCACGTCGGGCGTCACCGGCGACGCGGTCAACACGGTCGACGCCTTCGTCCTCGCCGGCGACGGCGGGGCCGGCGGCACGGCCAGCCCGACCACGGCCGGCGGCGGCGCGGCCACCGCCACCCTCACGGGTGGTGCCGGCTCGGCCGGCGGTGCCGGCGGTGCCGGCTTCGGCGGCTTCGGCGGCCCCGGCGGTGCCGGCGGCGTCGGTGCCGGCGGCTTCGGCGGCTTCGGCGGCACGGGCGGCGCGGGCGGCCCCTTCGGCCTCGGCGGTGCCGGCGGTGCCGGCGGGGTCGGCGGTGCCGGCTTCGGCGGCTTCGGCGGCCCCGGAGGTGCGGGCGCCGTGGGCGCGGGCGGGGCCGGCGGTGCCGGCTCGGCCGGCGGTGCGGTGACCGGCAGCCCCACTGCCATCGGTGGGCCGAGCGTGGGCACCGGCTCGGCGAACGGCGCCGCAGGTGGTGCCGCCGGCCTGACCGGCGCGACCACCGCCACCTCGGGCGCCTCGGGCGCTTCGACCGCGCAGTCCTCCTCCACCAACTACGGCGACACGGGGGACGCCACCGCCGTGTCCACTTCGAGCCCGCAGGCGACCTCGGGGGCGTCCGGGGCCACCGGCGCCACCGGCGACGCCCAGTCGGTCTCCGACGCCACCAACGCCCCCACCGCCCTGCTGGGCACCGCCAACGCCATGGGCGGCGCGGCCACCAGTGGCGCCTCGGGCCCCTCGGGCCGCACCGGCGCGGCCACGGCCGCGGGGACCTCGACCAGCTTCGCCAACTCGGGCGCACTGAGCAGTGCCGACTCGTTGTCGGGTGACACCGGCCTGGCCACCAACGACGTCACCGCCACCGTGCTCGGCGGCATCGGCGGTGCCGGCGGCACCGCCAGCCCGGTCGTGGGTGCCGGTGGTGCGGCCACCAACACCCTCCTGGGCGGCGCGGCGGGCGCCGGCGGTGCCGGCGGTGCCGGCTTCGGCGGCTTCGGCGGCCCCGGCGGTGCCGGCGGCGTGGGTGCCGGCGGCTTCGGCGGCTTCGGTGGGGCCGGCGGTCCGGGCGGGGCCTTCGGCGACGGCGGTCCGGGCGGTGCCGGCGGTCCCGGCGGTGCCGGCTTCGGCGGCTTCGGCGGCCCCGGCGGCATCGGCGGCATCGGCATCGGCGGTCCCGGCGGGGCCGGGGGTGTGGGCGGTGCCGTCACCGGCAGCCCCAGGGCCACCGGCGGTCCGGCAGTGGGCACCGGTGTGGCTGACGGCGGTGCCGGCGGCGCGGCCACCGCAGGGCTGACGACCAGCGCCACCTCGGGTGCCTCCGGTGCCTCTACGGCCCAGTCCTCCTCCACCAACTCCGGGGACACCGGGAACGCCACCGCCATCTCCGCCGGCCGCCCGGTGGCCATATCGGGCGCCTCCGGCATGACCGGCGACACCGGGTCGGCCATGGCCATGGACGAGGCCGCCACCTCCGGCGCCTCGGGCGCCTCGGGCGCCACCGGTGGTGCGCTGGCGGCCGGCTCGGCCGACACGTTCGCCACCTCGGGCGCCATCGCCCAGTCCTTCTCCGCCTCGGGGACCACCGGTGACGCGGCCAACGCCGTGGACGCCCTGGTCACCGCGGGCGCCGGCGGCGCCGGCGGCGCGGCCAGCCCGGTGGTGGGCGCCGGCGGGGCGGCCACCAACATCCTCACCGGCGGCGCCGGCGGTATCGGCGGTGCCGGCGGTCCCGGCTTCGGCGGCTTCGGCGGCCCGGGCGGCGCCGGCGGCCTCGGTGCCGGCGGCTTCGGCGGCTTCGGCGGCCCCGGCGGTCCCGGCGGTGACTTCGGGATCGGCGGCGCCGGCGGTATCGGCGGTCCCGGCGGTCCCGGCTTCGGCGGCTTCGGCGGCCCGGGTGGGGCGGGCGGCATCGGTGCCGGCGGTGCCGGCGGCGCCGGAGGGGCCGGTGGCGCGGTCATCGGCAGCCCGGCGGCCACCGGCGGGCCCAGCGTGGGCACCGGGACGGCCACCGGCGCGGCCGGCGGCGCAGCGAGGCTGACCGGTTCCACCACGGCCACGTCGGGCGCCTCAGGCGCTTCCACGGCCCAGTCGTCGTCCACCAACACCGGCGACACGGGCAACGCCACGTCCATCTCCACCGCCAGCCCGCAGGCCACGTCGGGCGCCTCGGGGGCCACCGGCCGCACCGGGGACGCCGAGGCGAACCCCACGGCCACCGACACTCCCGACGCCACAGGAACCGGCCTGTTCACCGGCGCCACCGCCACGGGCGGCCCGGCCACCTCGGGAGCTTCGGGCGCCTCGGGGGCCACGGGCGACGCCCTGTCGGCGTCGGCCGCAACCTCGTTCACCAACTCCGGCGCCATCTCGGCCTCCGACTCCCTGTCGGGAGCCACCGGGGACGCCGTCAACGACGTCACCCTCACGGTCACCGGCGGCGCGGGCGGCGCCGGCGGCGCGGCCAGCCCGGTCGTCGCCGGCGGCGGCGCCGCCACCAACACCATCACCGGCGGCGCCGGCGGTATCGGCGGTGCCGGCGGTGCCGGCTTCGGCGGCTTCGGCGGCGACGGCGGCGACGGCGGTGCCGGTATCGGCGGCTTCGGCGGCTTCGGCGGTGCCGGCGGTGCCGGCGGCGTCTTCGGGACCGGCGGCGCGGGCGGTGCCGGCGGTGCCGGCGCTGCCGGCTTCGGCGGCTTCGGCGGTGCCGGCGGTGCCGGCGGCACCGGCATCGGCGGCGCGGGCGGCGTCGGGGGCGCCGGGGGTCGCGCCGAAGGCAGCCCCACGGCCACCGGTGGGCCCAGCGTCGCCACCGGCTCGGCCAACGGCGGCGCGGGCGGAGCCGCCGGCCTGACGGCCACGACGCGTGCCGCCACCGGCGCCTCGGGCGACTCCCGGGCCCAGTCCTCGTCGACCAACGACGGGGACACCGGGAACGCCACCTCCACCTCCGTGGCCAGTCCCGTGGCCACGTCGGGCACCTCGGGCCGGACCGGCGCCACCGGGGCGGCCACCGCCGACCCGACGGCCACCAACTCGGGCATCCTGGGCACGGCCACCGCCACCGGCGGGGCCGCCACCTCGGGGAACTCGGGCGCGTCGGGCCGCACGGGCACGGCGCTCGCCAGCGGCAGCGCGCTCACGTCGGCCAACTCGGGGGCGGCGTCGCAGTCCGTCTCCACCTCGGGGGACACCGGCACGGCGCTGAACGTGGTGGACGCCCTCGTCGCCGGCGGTGGCGGCGGAGCGGGCGGCATCGCCACCCCGACGGCCGGCGCCGGCGGCGCCGCCACCAACGCCGTCACCGGCGGCCCTGGCGCAGCCGGCGGCGCCGGCGGCGCCGGGTTCGGCGGCCTGGGCGGGGCGGGCGGGGCCGGCGGGGCCGGCATGGGGGGCCTCGGCGGCGCCGGCGGGGCCGGCGGTGCCGGCGGTGCCGGCGGTGGTGCGGGCGGGGCCGGCGGGGCCGGCGCTCCCGGCATCGGCGTTGCGGGTATCGGCGGCGCCGCCGGTGTGGCGGGCGTCGGCGTCCCCGGTGCGGCGGGCGGGGCCGGGGCGGCCGGTCTGGCGGGGGCCTCCGTGCCCACTTCCACCGGCGGTCCCTCGGTCGTGACGGCGGCGGCCGACGGCGGTGCCGGCGCAGCGGCCACCGGCACCACCACCACGGCGGCCACCACCGGTGCCACCGGCGCGTCCACCGCCCAGTCCTCGTCCACCAACACGGGCGACACCGGCGACGCCACCGGCACCGCCGTCTCCAGCCCCGTCGCCACCAGCGGCAACTCGGGCGCCACCGGCGCCACGGGTGCCGCCGAGGCCAACCCGACGGCGGTCAACAGCGCCATCCTGGGCTCGGCCACGGCCGACCCGCCGTCGGCGAGGTCGGGCAACTCCGGCGCCTCGGGCGCCACCGGTGACGCCTTGGCCCTGGGCAGCGCCCAGGCCCAGACCAACTCGGGCGCCGCCACGCAGGCCTCCTCCCTGTCCGGCGACAGCGGCGACGCCGTCAACGACGTCACCCTCACCGCCCTCGGCGGCGTGGGCGGCACCGGCGGGGTGGCCGCTCCGACCAACGGCGGTGGCGGCGCCGCCACCACCACCGTCACCGGCCCGGCCAGTGCCGTCACCGCCACCGCCACCGGCGGGCCGTCGGTGGCCACCGGCACGGCCAACGGCGCCGCCGGCGCCGGGGCCACGGTGACCTCCACCACCTCGGCCACCTCGGGCGCCTCCGGCGCCTCGACGGCCCAGGGCTCGGCCACCAACACCGGCGACACCGGCAACGCCACCGCCACGGCGGTGGACAGCGGCCGGGCCACGTCCGGCAACTCGGGGGCCACCGGCGACACGGGCACGGCCACCGCCGACCCGGCGGCCGTCAACACCGCCATCCTGGGCAGCGCGACCGCCATCGGCGGCGGGGCCACCTCGGGCAACTCGGGCCGCTCGGGCGCCACCGGGGACGCCACTGCCGTCGGCAGTGCCACCGCCGAGGCCAACTCGGGCGCCGTCTCGCTGGTGGACTCCACATCGGGCACCACCGGTGACGCGGTGAACACCGTCGACCTGCTGGCCCTGGCCGGCGACGGCGGCGCCGGCGGTCTGGCCCTACCGACCGCAGGAGCGGGCGGGGCGGCCACCAACACCGTCGCCGCCGGCACCGGCGCCACGGTCGTCGGCACCGCCACCGGCGGGGCGTCGGTGGCCACCGGCAGCGCCGACGGGGCGGCGGGCGGGGCGGCCAGCGTGACGGCCACGCCCACGGCCACGTCGGGGGCGTCCGGCGCCTCCACCGCCCAGTCGTCCTCCACCAACACGGGCGACACCGGCAACGCCACGGCCACCGCCGTCTCCAGCCCGACTGCCACCTCCGGCAACTCGGGCGCCACGGGCACGACGGGCGCCGCCGAGGACAACGCCTCGGCGGTGAACCTGGCCATCCTGGGCACTGCCAGCGCCACCGGCGGCGGGGCCACCTCGGGCAACTCGGGCCGCTCGGGCGCCACCGGGGACGCCACCGCCAGCGGCTCGGGCTCGGCCGTCACCGGCAACTCGGGCGCCACCGGCGCCACGGGCACGGCCACCGACGACCCGGCGTCGGTCAACAGCGCTTCCGTCCTCGGGACCGCCACTGCCACCGGCGGGGCGGCCGCATCCGGCGCCTCGGGCAACTCCGGTGCCACCGGTGACGCCCGCCTCGTGGGGACGCCGGTGACGGCCCGGTCCAGTTCGGGCTCGGCCTCGTCGGCCACCTCCACCTCGGGCGACACCGGCCTGGCCGACAACGACCTGACGGCCACCGCCCTCGGCGGCATCGGCGCAACCGGCGGGGTTTCCGTGCCCACGTCGGACGCTGGGGGAGCGGCCACCAACACCATCACCGCCGGTGCCGGTGGCGTTGTCCTGGCCACTGCCACGGGTGGCTCGTCGGTGGCCAGCGGCGCCGTCCCGGTGGCGGGCGCCGGCGGGGACGCCACCAACACCGTGGCCCTGGCCGCCGGCGGCACGTCCGACCCGGTGGCCGTGGGCGGCTCGTCGGTGGCCACCGGTGCCTCCACGGCCGGTGCCGGCGGCGCCGCCTCGGTGACCGCCACACCGACCGCCAGCAGCGGCGCCTCGGGAGCCTCCCGGGCCAGCTCCTCGTCCACCAACACGGGGGACACGGGCGCCAGCACCGCCACCGCCGGCGGGTCCGGCACCCTGCGCACCGGCAACTCGGGCGCCACGGGCGCCACCGGTGACGCCGAGTCCAACCCGACCGCGGTCAACAGCGCCATCCTGGGCACGGCCATCGCCATTGGCGGCCCGGCCACCTCGGGCGCCTCGGGGGCATCGGGCCGCACCGGCAGCGCCACCGGCGTGTCGTCGGCGTCGGCCACCGCCAGCTCGGGCGCCTCGTCCGACGCCACCTCCACGTCCGGCGACACCGGCACGGCCACCAACACGGTCGACGCCCTGGCCCTGGCCGGGGACGGCGGCGCCGCCGGGGTGGCCGTGCCCGTCGCCGGTCCCGGCGGTGCCGCCACCAACACGGTGACCGCCACCTTCGCCTCCGGGCCCACCACGGCCATCGGGGGCTCCTCGGTGGCCACCGCTGTCGTCAACGGCGGCGCCGGGGCCCCGGCCACCCTCACCGCCAGCCCCACGGCAACCTCGGGGGCTTCGGGAGCGGCCACCGCCCAGTCGTCGGCCACCAACACCGGCGACACCGGTGACGCCACCGCCACTGCGGTGGCCAGCCCCACCGCCACCACCGGGAGCTCGGGCACGACGGGCGCCACCGGCGCGGCGTCGTCCGACCCCTCGGCCGTGAACAACGCGACCGTCCTGGGCACCGCCACCGCCACCGGCGGGGCGGCCACCTCGGGCGGGTCGGGGGACTCGGGGACCACCGGTGACGCCGCCGTCGCCGCCGACGCCTCGGCGTCCGCCCTCTCCGGTGCCGCCAGCACCAGCGGGGCGACCTCGGGCACCACCGGCGGCGCCGCCAACGACCTGACCCTCACCGTCCTCGGCGGCGTGGGCGGGAGCGGCGGCGTGGCCGTCCCGACCTCCGGTGCGGGCGGTGCGGCCACCAACACCGTCACCGCCGTCATCGCCAGCGGGCCCACCACGGCCATCGGGGGTTCCTCGGTGGCCACCGCCGCTGCCAACGGCGGCGCCGGCGCCGGCGCCACCCTGTCGACGTCTCCCCGTGCCACCAGCGGGGCCTCGGGGTCGGCGACCTCGCAGTCGTCGGCCACCAACACCGGCGACACCGGCAACGCCACCGCCACCGCCGTGGCCAGCCCTGTCGCCACCACCGGTGCGTCGGGTGCCACCGGCGCCACCGGGGCGGCCTCGGCCACCGCGGCAGCGGCCAACTCGGCCATCCTCGGATCGGCCACCGCCGACCCGCCGTCGGCCACCTCGGGGGCGTCGGGCGATTCGGGCGACACCGGCGACGCCACCGCCGCCGGCACCGCCACCGCGTCCGCCAACTCGGGGGCCATCTCCAACGCCGACGTGCTCTCGGGCGACACCGGGACGGCCACCAACACCCTCGACGCCTTCGTCCTGGGCGGTGATGGCGGCGTGGGTGGCATCTCCGACCCGACCGCCGGGGCCGGGGGGGCGGCCACCAACAGGGTGACTGCCACCATCACCACCGGGGACACCACGGCCGCCGGCGGCCCGTCGGTGGCCACGGCCACGGCCAACGGGGGGGCCGGCGCGCCGGCCTTGATCACCGGTTCGCCCACGGCCACGTCGGGTGCGTCGGGCTCGGCCACCTCCCAGTCGTCGTCCACCAACACGGGCGACACCGGCAACGCCACCGCAACCGCCGTGGCGTCGCCCCGGGCCACCTCGGGGGCGTCGGGGGCCACCGGCAGGACCGGTGACGCCACGTCCGACCCGACGGCCACCAACTCGGCCATCCTGGGGACGGCCACCGCCATCGGCGGGGCCGCGACCTCGGGGGCGTCGGGGGACTCGGGCCACACCGGCTCGGCCACCGGCGTGGCCGACGCAACCGCCGCCGCCAACTCCGGCGCCGTCTCCACCGGGACCGCCGCCTCGGGCGACACCGGCGGGGCGGACAACACCTCGGTCCTCACCGCCCTGGGCGGCGTCGGCGGGGATGGGGGCATCGCGGTGGCGACCGCCGGCGACGGGGGGGCAGCCACCAACACGGTGACCGCCACCATCGCCACCGGTGCCGTCACGGCCACCGGCGGGCCGTCGGTCGTCACCGGCTCGGCCGATGGCGGCCCGGGGGCGGCGGCCAGTCTGACCGCCTCGCCCAGCGCCACGTCGGGCGCCACCGGCACGGCCACCTCCCAGTCGTCGGCCACCAACACCGGCGACACCGGGAACGCCACCGCCACCGGCACCGCCAGCCCGGTCGCGACCACCGGGGCCTCGGGCGCCACCGGCGCCACCGGAGCGGCCACCTCCAACCCGTCGGCCGCCAACAGCCCGACGGCCCTGGGGTCGGCCACCGCCACCGGCGGGGACGCCACCTCGGGGGCGTCGGGTGACTCCGGCGACACCGGGAACGCCACCGCCACCGGCACCGCCGGGGCCCGGGCCAACTCGGGTGCCGTCGCCAGCTCCGACGCCCTCTCCGGGGACTCCGGACCGGCCACCAACGACACCACTGCGTTGGCCGTCGCCGGCGACGGCGGGCTCGGGGGCGTGAGCATCCCGATCGCCGGCGCCGGTGGGGCGGCCACCAACAGGGTGACGGCCATCATCGCCCCGGGAGGCTTCACCGCCGTCGGCGGGGCCTCGGTGGCCACCGGCACCGCCACCGGCGGCGCTGGCGGGGCGGCCAGCCTGACCGCCACGCCGCGGGCCACCTCGGGCGCCACCGGGGCCGCCTCCGCCCAGTCGTCGGCCACCAACACGGGTGACACCGGCGACGCCATCGCCACCGCCGTGGCCAGCCCCACCGCCACCACCGGCACCTCGGGCGCCACCGGGGCCACCGGCTCGGCGTCGTCGGTGCCGGCGGCCACCAACAGCGCCATCCTGGGATCGGCCACCGCCGTCGGCGGGGCGGCCAGGTCGGGCGCCAGCGGCGACTCCGGCGACACCGGCACGGCCGACACCACGGCAACCGCCACGTCGGCGGCCAACTCGGGTGCCACCGGAACGGCCACCGCCGCCTCCGGAGCGTCCGGTGCGGCGGCCAACGTCCTCGACGCCACCGCCATCGGTGGTGCCGGGGGCGGGGGTGGCGTGGCGGCGCCCACCGCCGGTGCCGGCGGCGCCGCCACCAACGCCGGGGCAGCCACGGTGACCGGCGCAGCCACCGCCACCGGCGGGCCCTCCGTCGCCACCGCCGCCGCCGGCGGCGGCCGGGGTGGCAGCGGTACCACCACCGCCACCCCGACGGCGGAGTCGGGCGCCACCGGTTCGGCCACCGCCGAGTCCTCGTCCACCGACACCGGTGACACCGGGGCGGCGGTG
Organism: Acidimicrobiales bacterium; assembly: GCA_046263055.1. Classification (GTDB taxonomy): domain Bacteria; phylum Actinomycetota; class Acidimicrobiia; order Acidimicrobiales; family AC-14; genus DATAQC01. The sequence goes on from JBHELO010000130.1 coordinate 40,499, forward strand.
TCGACCTCGGTCGCCAACCCGGCCTCGGCCTCCGGTGCCTCCGGCCCGACCGGCGCCACCGGCAACGCCACCACCGGCGTGTCGGTGGCCAACACCACCCTGCTCAGCACCCTCACGGTGACCGCCGAGCCCGCCACCACGGGGAGCACGGGCACCACCGGGAGCTCGGGTGGGGCGGCGGCCAGCGGTGCCGCCGACTCGGCCGCCAACTCGGGGGCCGGCTCGGACGCCGCCGCCTTGTCCGGTCCCTCGGGAACGGCCACCAACGGCACGACCGCCGACGCCACCGGTGGCGCCGGGGGCACCGGCGGCAGCGCCACCCCGACGGCCGGGGCCGGAGGGGCGGCCGCCAACACGATCACCGTCGACACGTCCGTCGCCACCGGCGGGTCGTCCGTCCAGACCTCGACGGCCACCGGGGGTACCGGTGCCAACGGCACCCTGACCTCCGGGCCCACGGCCACGTCGGGAGCCTCGGGGGCGGCGACCGCCGAGTCGTCCTCCACCAACTCGGGTGACACCGGGGACTCCGTCTCCACCTCCACCGTCAGCCCCACCGCCGCCACCGGCACCACGCCGGCCAGCGGGTCGTCGGGGTCGTCCACCTCCGGTGGCACGACCTCGAGCACCGGCCTGCTGGGAGGCGTGGCCGCCGACCCCGGCCCTGCGGCGACGGCGGGGACGACCGCCGGCTCGGGCACCGCGGCGGAGACGGGGACCAACTCGTCGACGGCCGGCGGGACGGCCGGCACCGCCGGCATCACCGCCACCACCGTGGCGGGGACGGCCGGGGCCGCCGGGACCACCGGGGCGGGCGCTGATTCCCGGCGGGCCGGGAGCGCCGGTCCCCACCCGCTCCCGCCGGGCCCCGCCTCGCCCACCTCGTCGGGCACCGCCAACGCCGACCTGACGTCGGTGGCGTCGGGCTCGGCCCGGGCCACCAACGGCTCGGTGGCGTCAGGCTCGGCTCGAGCCGACCGGGGGTCCACCGCGTCGGGCGGCGCGCTGGCCACCAACGGGTCCACGGCCAGTGGCTGCTCCATCGCCACCAACGGGTCCACCGCCTCCGGCGGCGAATGCCCGCCGGTGCCGGCCCGGCCCATGGCCGCCAAAGCGGGGGCTCCTGCGGCGGTCGCCGCCGAAGGCGCCGCCACGACGTCCACCACGGCCGCCGCGGGTGCAACCCTGGCCTTCACCGGGCTCGACGCCCGGGGGCTGGCCGGGGCGGCCGGGGCCAGTGGGGCGCTGGGCGCCCTGCTGCTGGCCCTGGGCAGCGCCGGCCGGCGCCGCACCGAGGAGGCGGAGGCCGACGAGCAGCGATAGATCCCCCACCCAGCGCAGCCAGGAGGCTGCGGACCAGCATCCCCCACGACCAGAAGGAAGGTTCATGAAGACACTGTCATCCTCGACCGGCGCACGAGCGAAGGGCGCATCGCTGCTGGCCGGCGTGGTCGGCCTCGTGGCTGCCGCCGCCCTGCTGATGGGCCCGGCGGCGGCCGACCCGACCAGCCAGACCAGCGGCGGGGCCAACGCCTCCAACGGCTCGGTGGCGTCGGGCGGCTGCGTGGCCACCAACATGTCCACGTGCTCGGGCTCCGGCACGGCCGTCAACGGCTCGACGTCGTCCGGCGCGGCCCACGCCGCCAACGGTTCCACGGCCAGCGGCTGCTCGACGGCCGTCAACCTGTCCACCGCCTCCGGTGCCGACTGCCCGCCGGCGCCCCGCCCGCCGGCCCCCAGGCCGCACCCCGTCGTCGGCGGTGGCGGTGGCGAGGTCGCCGTCCCGCAGGCCACGGTGGCCACGCCGACGGCCACCAGCAGCGTGACCTTCACGGGCTGATCGGTCGGAACCGCCGGGTGGCGGGCCACGGGGGCGCGTCGCTGGTCGACCCCCGGGCCCGTCCTCCGGACGGCCGTCCCTACCTCCTGGCCACACCCGTCCCCTTCGCCGGGGCGGGTCGTGGCGCCACTGGGTGCAAGCGCCCGGGCCCTGCCGGTGACCGGCAGGGCCCGAGCCGCGCCCGCTGCCGACTGCCCGCGGACCCGGCGGCCTCCAGGGCCTGAGGGCGCGGCCGTCGATCCCCCGGACCGCCTCCGGCGGCCGCCCGGCCAGCCGGCTCCTACAGGAAGGGGACGGGCGGGAACCTCCCGCCCAGGGTGGGGGCGGGATCCACGCCCAGGACGTCGCCCAGCAGGGTGGCGTACACCGAGCGGAAGTCGGTCGTGAACTTCAGGTCGCCGTCGTCGAGGTCGGCGAGCGACGGCTCCTCGCCGTAGAAGCCGCCCTTCACCGCCGGGCCGGCCACGAACACCGGAGCGGCGGTGCCGTGGTCGGTCCCGCCGCTGGCGTTGGCCGCCACCCGGCGCCCGAACTCGGAGTAGGCCACCACCACCACCCCCTCGCCGTGGCGGGAGCCGGCCAAGCCGGCCAAAAAGCCGCTGACTGCGGCATCCACCTCCCCCCAAAGGCGGGCGTGGGCCTGCTTCTCGTCGGCGTGGGTGTCGAAGCCGCCCAGGCTCACGCCGTAGACCCGCGACGGCGCCCCGGCGGCGATCAGGCGGCCCACCAGGTCGAGCTGGGAGGCCAGCGCCCCGCCCCCGCCCCGGCTGCCGGCGGCCGGGGCGGGGGAGGCGGCCAGGAGCTCGGCCACCTGGTGGTCCACGGTGAGCAGGTCGGTGCCGACCTGGGCCACCCGGGCGGCCAACGGGGCGTCCCCCGGGCTGGGAGCGGACATGGCGCCGAAGCCGGCCCGCACCGGGTCGCCGCCGGGGAGGGCGAGCTGGCCGACGGGCACGGCCGCCGCCGCCGCCCGCTCCCCGGCGAGGGCCCGGGGCAGGCTGGTGCCCACCGCCAGCGCCCGCATGGGGTCCGTCCCGGTGGCGTCCAGCCAGCGGCCCAGCCATCCGGTTGGGGCGGCCGAGCCGGGGACCGCGGTCTGCCAGATGTCCATGGAGCGGAAGTGGCTGCGGTTGGGCGCCGGGTAGCCCACGCCCCGCACGATGGCCAGCCGGTTGTGGTCCCACAGAGCCTTCATGCCCGTCATGGCCGGGTGCAGGCCGAGCCCGTCGCCCAGGGTCAGGATCTCGTCGGCCCGATAGCCGAGCGACGCCCGGCCCCCCAGGTAGTGGCCGTCCTCGGAGGGGATCACGGTGTTGAGACCGTCGTTGCCGCCGTAGAGGGTGAGCAGGACGAGGGTGCCGCGGCCGCCGAGCGACACCGGCGACGGGCCCGAGCCGCCCGCCGTGAGCCCGGCCCACGGATGGCGGGCGACGACGACACCGGCGGCACCGGCAGCTGCTGCTCCGGCGGCACCGGCGAGGAACTGGCGGCGAGTGAGGGTCACGACGACAGCCCTCCTAGGCGAGGACGTACTCGGGGGACACGAGGGCGATGGTGAGCAGGGTGCGGGGGTCGGCGGCCGCGCCGGCCAGGGCGGCGGCGGTGGCCGGCCCCCACCCGTCCACCGAGAGGATGCGGGCGGTGGCGGCCGCCCGCCCGGCGGGGCACACCGACGCCAGCGCCGGGCCGGCGGCCCGGGCCGCCACCGCCGCCGCGAACCGCAGGCGGTCGAGGGCGGTGGACGTGTTGAGCCAGTACCCGTTCTGCGGCCAACCCCCCACGTTGGGCGGGGCGAAGGGGACCTGCCCCAGGCCCGACAGGGTGGCCACCGCGGCGGGCACGTCGGCGGCCCGCAGGCCGAAGGCCCGCAGGATGCCGGCCACGTACTCCACCGGTTGCTTGACCAGCCCGGTGCGGGTGGCCGGGGCGGTGAACTCGGGGTGGCCGAAGACGGCCCGTAACAACCGGGCGACGTCGAGGTCGCGGGCGAACCCGGCGGCCAGGTCGGCCACGACGCCGTCCTCGACGGCCACCGGGCGGGCGAAGTGGCCGAACACCTTGGCGGCCACGAACCGGGCGGCGTCGGGCCCGGAGGCGGCCAGGCGCACCACGTCCTCCCCGGTGAACGCGCCGGTGTGGCCGAGGAACGTCTCGGGCCCTGGGTCGTGCTGGGCGGGGGCCATCGCCAAGGCGCCTGTCCGGCGGTCCACCTGCCAGCCGGTGAGGGCCCGGGCCGCGGCCTTGACGTCGTCCTCGCCGTAGTGGCCGATGCCCATCGTGAAGAGCTCGAGCATCTCCCGGGCCAGGTTCTCGTTGGGGCTGGCCTTGCGGTTCTGGTTGGCGTCCAGCCAGATGAGCATGGCCGGGTCCTTGGCCACCGCCACCGCCAGGTCGGCGAAGTTCCCGGCCCCCGCCGTGCGCAGGAGCTGGTTCTGGCGGTACATGAGCGCCGGCTGGCGGACCTTCTGCACCGACGTGGCGAAGTGGCCGTGCCAGAACAGGGTGAGCTTCTCCCGCAGCGGGTTGGCGGTGGCCACCATGCGGTCCAGCCACCACGTCACCAGGGCGGCCGACTGGGTGCGGATGGCCTCGGCGTCGGCTGCACCGCCGGGCAGGGCGGGAACGGCCACCGCATCGGCGCCGGGGTCGGAGCGGTCCATGGCCACCAGGCGGTCCACCGATGCGTCCCAGCCGGCGGCCACCGCCGCGTCCAGCTCGTCGGGGCGGGCCCCGAAGCCCGCCCGCCGCCAGAGGTGGGCCATCCGGCTGCGGATGTCGTCGGCCACCCTCCCAGCAAGCCATGGGGATGTGAGGAAGGTGTGATGGGCGGCCGGCGGTTGTGTGAGGCTCGCGGCCCCGGGTGGGCGGCAGCCCGGCCGCTCCCGCCCCGGTGGCTGGCGAAGCGATCGGCTACCGTCGGTGCCAGACGAGCACAGGGGTGTGGGCATGGCGTTGGAAGAGGTGGTCAACGAGCACTTCCTGGCCCGGTACCGGGCCCTGCTCGACGCCGAGGACGCGGCGTTCGACGAGTTGGAGCACGCCTTCGAGGACGGCGACCGGGAGCACTTCGTGCTCGACCTCGATGCGTGGCACGATGTCCTCCAGCGGCGGCTGGCCTACCTCGAGCGCAGCGGCCTCCGGCCCGCGGCGGCGCCGGCGGTGACCTGAGAGGCGCTCGCCCGGCCATCGGCCTGGCCGCCCTGGGGCTGTTCTGCGCCGGGGTGGCGTCGGTGGCCGCCGTCGGCGGGAGCCCCGGCCCGGCCGGCGGCGTGGTGGCCGCCCGCCCCGCGGGGGCCGGCTCGGCCGCCGCCGTCCCCACGCCCACGACCACCCCGCCCACGACCGCTGCGCCCCCGCCCGATCCCGTGGGCGCCCTCGCCCTGCCCCTGCCCGGGTGCCCGCCACCCCCGCGCCCGCCCGCCACCGGCCCGGGGGCGGCGCCCTGGCACCCCTCGGTGCTGGTGCCCGAGTCCCGCCTCCCGCCTCCCGCCGACCCGCCGACCGGGCCGGGTGCCGACCTGTCGCCCCTGGCCGGCAAGGGCATGTGGGTGTGGAAGTTCCGCCAGAGCGAGGGGGGTGACGCCGACGCCCTGGTGGCCAAGGCGGTGGCCGCCGGCCTGCACCAGCTGTGGGTGCGCATCGGGGACTCCCAGGACGGGTTCTACGGCGCCGACGTCCTGGCCACCCTGGTGCCCAAGGCCCACGCCAGGGGCCTGGCGGTGATCGGCTGGGGGTTCCCGTACCTGTACGACCCGGTGGGCGACGCCGGTTGGAGCGCCCAGGCGCTGGCCTGGCGGGGCGCCGGCGGCACCGCCCTGGACGGGTTCAGCCCCGACGTGGAGATGGCCACCGAAGGCGTCGCCTTGACCGACCTGCGGGCCCGTGTCTACCTGGGCCTGGTGCGCCAGGCGGCCGGCCGGCGGCTGGTCGTGGCCACCGTCTACCGGCCCACCGACCGGCTGTGGGCCATCTACCCGTATGCGGCCATGGCTCCCTACGTAGACGCCTTCGCCCCCATGGTCTACTGGGGCTGCACCGAGCCCGGTGACGCCGCCAGCCAGGCCATTGACCGCCTGTCCACCCTGCGCCCCGTCCACCTCATCGGCCAGGGCTACGACATGGCCGACGAGGGGGGGCGGGTGGGTGCACCCAGTGCCACCGAGACGGCCCGCTTCCTGGACGTCGCCCGACGGGGCGGGGCGGTGGGGGCCTCGTTCTGGGTCTGGCAGTCGATCGACGCCGAGCAGTGGTCGGCCCTCGCCGACTACCCGTGGTCCCGGGTCCCCGGCCCGGGGCCGCCGTGAACCGGCCTCCGGAGAGGAGCACCCCGTGAGCGACCCCGTCACCCTGCACAGCGGCCTGCCCGAGACCGTCCTCGACCCCGAGCCGGCCGACGCCCTGGCCGCCCTGGCCGACGCCCTGGGCGGCCCGGCCGGCGAGCGGCGGGCGGCGGTCTCCGCGGTGGTGGCCCGCTGGCCCCGGTTCCTCGACGCCTGGGCCCGCCTGGGCCAGCTGGCCCGAGACGACGTGGAGGCCTACGCCTGCTTCCGCGTCGGCTACCACCGGGGCCTGGACCGCCTCCGCCAGTCCGGGTGGCGGGGGTCGGGCCACGTACGCTGGCGCCACGAGCCCAACCGGGGGTTCCTGCGGGCCCTGGCCGGGCTGGGAAGGGCGGCGGGTGCTCTCGGCGAGGCCGACGAGGAGGCCCGGTGCGCCCAATTCGTGGCCCAGCTCGACCCCGGCTGGTCGGGCGCCGACGAGGCGGCGGGCTGAGGCCGGGTGGCGGAGGGTGGCGCGGCGGTGGCCCGGCGGGTGGTGGTCTCAGGCCGCGTGCAGGGCGTGTTCTTCCGGGACTCGTGCCGGGAGCAGGCGGCGGCGCTCGGGGTGGCCGGGTGGGTTCGCAACACCGCCGAGGGGACGGTGGAGGCCTGGTTCGAGGGGCCGCGGGCGGCGGTCGACCGGCTGGTCCACTGGTGCAGGGACGGGCCGCGTCACGCCGACGTGGACGGCGTGGACGTGTACGAGGAGGACCCGGCGGGTGCTCGCGGGTTTCGCATACGATGACGCCGGCCAGCGACCGCTGGCCGGGGATCGGCGAGACCCGTGCGCAAAAAGCGTGACACGGTGCAACGGAGGTAGTGATGCAGGTCAAGCGGTGCGTCTGCTCGGGCCTGGTGGCCTTTGCGTTGGTCGTCGGCCTGGCCGCCTGTGGCGGCAGCAGCGCCAAGTCGGTGGGGAGCGGCACGGCCGACGTGGTGGCCAAGGACAGCCCCACGCCCCACTTCGATCCCAACACCCTGAAGGCGTCCGCCAACAGCGACGTGTCGTTCACCCTCAAAAACGAGGGCAAGGTCGTGCACAACTTCACCCTGAGCTTCCTGGGCGTGGACCAGGACGTGCCGCCCGGCCAGACCGTGCAGGTCAAGTTCCACACCACCAACCCGCCCAAGGGCCTGAACTACTACACCTTCTATGACAAGAACTACCAGGCCGACGGAATGCAGGGCCGGTTGAACGTCGGCTGACCCGGGCCACCGGGGCCCCGCCGGATTCCCGGTTCCCGGGCGGGCTGGGCTAGACCGAGGGCGTTGGACACCGCGACCACCGTCGTCCCACCCGGGCGCCCACCCGTGCTCACCGTGGGCACGGTGGTGTGGTTGGCGTCCGAGCTCATGTTCTTCAGCGGCCTGTTCGCCGCCTACTTCACGCTGCGGGCGCTGGGCCGGGGGCCGTGGCCCCCGGCCGGCGTGCATCTCGACCCCGGCGTGGCCGGCCTGTTCACCGTCGCCCTCGTGGCGTCGAGCGGCACCATGCAGCTGGCCGTGCGGTCGGTGGCACGAGGCGACCGGCGTCGCTTCCGGCGGTGGGTGGGACTCACTCTGCTGCTGGCCGCCGTGTTTCTGGCCAACCAGGCCCGGGAGTACGCCACCTTCGACTTCACTGTCGGTTCCCACGCCTACGGGTCGGCCTTCTACCTGATGACCGGCTTCCACGGCATCCACGTCCTGGGCGGCATGGTGGCCATGGTCGTACTCCTCGGCCGGGCCGCCAGCCCCCGCTTCGGTGCCGCCGAGACGCCGGCGGTGGAGGTGGTCTCCTACTACTGGCACTTCGTCGACGTGGTGTGGGTGGCCCTGTACGCGACCCTGTTCCTGCTGCGGTGAAAGCCCCCGGCGGCGGGGCGCGAGGCGTGGTGTGGGTGCGCCGGCTGGGTGGGGCGGCGTTGGCCGCCGGCGCCCTGCTGGCGGTGGCCACGGCCCGGGTGGCGTGGTCGGCGGCGGCGGCGCCCGCCCCGGCGGCCCAGGCCCCGGCACCGCCCGCCCCGGCGCCCGCTCAGCCCCCGCCCCCGGCCCAAGCCCCGCCCCCGGCGGCGCCCCCGGCCGACCCCCAGGTGGACGCCGGCCGCCAGCTCTACGCCATCGCCTGCACCACTTGCCACGGGGCGGACGGTCGCGGCGTCGCCCACCGGGGGCCGTCGATCGTCGGCGTGGGGGCGGCCACCGCTGACTTCTACCTGTCCACCGGGCGCATGCCGGCCGACCGACCCGAGGCCCAGGTGGGCCGCAAGCGGCCGGCCTACGCCCGCGCCCAGATCGACCAGCTGGTGGCCTACGTCGCCTCCCTGGCCCCCGGCCCCGCGATCCCCCGCCTGGACCCCGCGACAGGGGACCTGGCCGAGGGCGGCCAGCTGTTCGCCAACAACTGCGCGCCGTGCCACAGCTCGGCCGGCGCGGGCGGCGCCCTGGGCCATGCGGTGGTGGCGCCCAACCTCAAGGCCGCCACCGCCACCCAGGTGGCGGAAGCGGTGCGCATCGGCCCCGGCGCCATGCCTCTGTTCGGCGCCGACGCCCTGGACGACCACCAGGTGGCGTCGATCGTGCGCTACGTGGAGTACCTCAAGCACCCCCGCGACCGCGGGGGCGCCAGCCTCGGCCACCTGGGTCCCATCCCCGAGGGGTTCGTGGCCTGGCTGGTGGGGCTGGGGGCGATGATGGTGGCCATCCGCTGGATCGGCACCACCGACTGATGACCGAGGCCGAGCCGTCCGCCGGCCCCGAGCCCGCCGACGCCGGCGGTTCGACGCCGCCCCCGGCGGCGCCTGAGGCCGGCGGTGTGCCGCCGCCGATGGCGGCCGCCGCCGAGCGGCGCATCGCCGTCTGCTTCGTGGTCAGCACGCTCGCCGCCCTGACCCTGGCCGGGGTGTACGTGGCCGGCGGCCAGCCCCAGGCCGAAGGGGCGTTGCTGTGCGTGGCACTGGTCGGCATCGGCGCCGGCCTGGTGCTGTGGGGCCGCCATCTGCTGGCTGACCAGGAGGTCACCGACAACCGCCACGACCTGGAGGCCACTGCCGAGGAGCGCCAGGCGGTGGAGGACACGCTGGCCGGGGAGGTGGGGATGTTCGGGCGCCGCAGGTTCCTGGGCCGCCTGCTCACCGGGGCCGCCGCCGCCCTGGGGCTGGCCGCCCTGTTCCCCGTGCGGTCCCTCGGCCCAAGCCCCGGGGACCGCCTCAACCGCACCGCCTGGGGCCCGGGCATCCGCCTGGTGGACCAGCAGGGGCGCCTGGTCCGCGCCGACGAGCTGACCGTCGGCGGGATCCTCACCGTCTTCCCGGAGGGCAGGACCGACGCCGGCGACTCCCAGGCCGTGCTCGTCCGGGTGGAGCAGGGCGCCCTGCGGCCCCGTCGGGGGCGGGAGACGTGGGCGCCCATGGGCAACGTCGCCTACTCCAAGATCTGCACCCACGTCGGCTGCCCGGTGGGGCTCTACCAGGAGTCGGCCCACGAGCTGCTGTGCCCGTGCCACCAGTCCACGTTCAACGTGCTCGACGGCGCCCGCCCCGTCTTCGGCCCTGCCACGCGGTCGCTCCCCCAGCTCCCCCTGGCCGTCGACCCCGACGGCTACCTGGTGGCCCAGCACGACTTCGACGAGCCCGTCGGGCCCGGCTTCTGGAACCGGGCGTGAGGAGGGCGACGCCCCGATGATCGGCCGCGTCATCGCCTGGGTGGACGACCGCCTGGGGGCGTCCTCGTTCACCCGCACCGCCCTGGACAAGGTGTTCCCCGACCACTGGTCGTTCATGCTGGGCGAGGTCGCCCTGTACTGCTTCGTCATCCTCGTGGTGACCGGCGTCTACCTCACGTTCTTCTTCGTGCCCGCCTCCCGCGAAGTCGTCTACAACGGCTCCTATGCGCCCCTGCGGGGGGTGAGCATGTCGGCGGCCTACAAGTCCGCCCTCGACATCAGCTTCGGCGTGCGGGCCGGGCTGGTGATGCGCCAGATGCACCACTGGGCGGCGCTCGTGTTCGTGGCGTCGCTGGTCGTACACCTCTGCCGGGTGTTCTTCACCGGCGCCTTCCGCCGGCCCCGGGAGATCAACTGGCTGATCGGCGTCACGCTGCTGATCCTGGCCATTGCCAACGGGTTCTTCGGCTACTCGCTGCTCGACGACCTGCTGTCGGGGACCGGCGTGCGGGTGGGGTACTCCATCGCCCTGTCCATACCGGTCATCGGCTCATGGCTGGCGTTCCTCTTCTTCGGCGGCGAGTTCCCCGCCGTGCAGTTCATCACCCGGTTCTTCGTGCTCCACGTGCTGCTGCTGCCTGCCCTCATCGTCGGGCTGCTGGGGGCCCACATGGCCATCCTCTGGCGCCAGAAGCACACCCAGTTCCGGGGCCCCGGGCGCACTGAGGACAACATCGTGGGGTCCCGGCTGTGGCCGACCTACGCCCTCAAGTCCACCGGCCTGTTCGCCATCGTGGCCGGCGTGCTGGCCGGGCTCGGGGGTCTTGCCCAGATCAACCCGGTCTGGCTGTACGGCCCGTACAACCCGGCCCAGGCGTCGGCCGCCACCGCCGGCTCCCAACCGGACTGGTACGTCGGGTGGCTGGACGGCGCCCTCCGGGTGATGCCCGGGTGGGAGGTACGGGCCTTCGGACACACCATCGCCAACCCGTTCTTCCCCGGCGCCCTGCTGCCCGGGCTCACCTTCTTGGGCCTGTACCTCTGGCCGTTCGTCGAGCGGCGCTTGACCGCCGACCGCGCCTCCCACAACCTCCTCGACCGCCCGCGCGACGCCCCGGTGCGGACCGGCACCGGCGCCGCGGTGATGGCGTTCTACGGCGTGCTCTTCTTTGCGGGGGGCAACGACATCCTCTCCAGCATCTTCGGCATCGCCCCCGAGACCGTCACCAACGTGTTCCGGGTGCTGCTGGTAGTCGCCCCGGTCACCGCCTTCGTGGTGACCCGCAGCGTCTGTCGGGGACTGGCCCGCTCGGGGGCCCACCCCACCGAGGGACCGGTGGGGTCGATGGTGGTGCGCACCGCCCGGGGCGGCTACGAGGAGGCGGCCGACGCAGGTTGAGCTGGGGGCGGGCTCGTCCCGTTCAGCGCTTGGCGTTGGCCTCGGCGGCGAACCCCACGGTGGCGAGGCCGAGCAGGATCCCGCCGAACAGCGAGAGCCAGACGCCGAACACCAGGCCGACACTGAGCACGACGACCCCGCAGGCCCCCACGAACGGCCAGATGCTGCTGGACGGGAAGTAGCCCACCAGCTGGTCGTCGGCCGCCGGCGACCCGTCGCCGTCTTCGGGGCGGGGGCGGTCGAGGCGGCGGGCCTGGAGGGCCAGCCACCCGCCGACCAGGAGCAGGGCGGCGAACATGAGGGCCAGCAGTACGCTGCCGGCGTCCTCGTAGGTGATGAACCAGTAAAGGGCGGAGGTGGCGCCGACGATCACCGCCCCGCCCACGAAGAGCCGCCACTCGGCCTTCACCCGCCGGTCCCGGGTGCCGAGCCCGTCGCTGCTCCGGCGGCGGCCTGGCGGGCGTCGTAGACCGGCCGCTCGGACCGGATGAGGGGCAGCTGGGTGAAGTTGTGCTCGGGCGGGGGCGACGAGGTGGCCCACTCCAGGGTGAAGCCGCCCCACGGGTCGTCGCCGGCCGGGCGGCCGTGGCGGAGGGAGCGCCAGATGTTGGCCAGCAGGGCCAGCATCGAGAGGCCGATCATGAACGCGCCGACGGAGGAGACCAGGTTGAGGAACGTCCAGCCCTGGCCTGCGCCGTAGTCGGCCACCCGGCGGGGCATGCCTCGCAGGCCCAGCAGGTGCTGCGGCCAGAAGGCCACGTTGAAGCCGACGAACATCAGCCAGAAGTGGACCTTGGCCAGGCCCTCGCCCAGCAGGCGGCCGAAGAACTTGGGGAACCAGTAGTAGAGCCCGGCGAAGAACCCGAACACCGCCGAGCCGAACAGCACGTAGTGCATGTGGGCGACGACGAAGTAGGTGTCGGTGACGTGGAGGTCGAAGGGGGCGCTGGCCAGCATGGGCCCGCTCAGTCCCCCGAGCAGGAAGATGAGCAGGAACCCGACGCAGAACAGCATCGGCGCTTCGAACGTGAGGTGGCCCTTCCACATGGTGCCGATCCAGTTGAAGAACTTGACCCCCGTCGGCACGGCGATGAGGAAGGTGGCGGCCGAGAAGTAGGACAGGGAGACGGCGCCGGTCGAGAACATGTGGTGGGCCCACACGCCCACCGACAGAGTGGCGATGGCCAGGGTGGCGAACACGAAGCCCCGGTAGCCGAAGATCGGCTTGCGGGAGAAGACGGGGATGATGTCGGTCACCACCCCGAAGTAGGGCAGGGCGACGATGTAGACCTCGGGGTGGCCGAAGAACCAGAACAAATGCTGGAACAGCAGCGGGTTGCCGCCGTTGAAGTGCGCCTGTTGCCCCATCGAAACCAGCGACGGCATGAAGAAGCTGGTGCCGAGCAGGCGGTCCAGCATCATCATGATCGCCCCGACGAACAGGGCCGGGAACGCCAGCAACCCGAGGATGGCGGCGACGAAGATGCCCCAGACCGAGCACGGCATGCGCATCAGGGTCATGCCGCGCGTGCGGGCCTGCAGCACGGTGGTGACGTAGTTCAACCCGCCCATGGTGAAGGCGATGACGAAGATCGCCAGCGAGGCCAGCATCAGGATGATGCCCCAGTGCCGCCCCGGCGTGCCCTCGA
>JBHELO010000131.1:0-2650 GCA_046263055.1 Acidimicrobiales bacterium
GTGGAGATCTCGGTGGACGACCTGGGCATCGGCATCGCCGAGGACGAGCTGGGGCGGATCTTCGAGGACTTCACCCAGGCCGACAGCTCCGCCACCCGGTCGTTCGGCGGCCTGGGCCTGGGCCTGTCCGTGGTCCGGCGCACGGTGGAGGCCCACCACGGGGAGCTGGTCTGCGAGACCGAGGAGGGCAAGGGGTCCCGGTTCGCCATCATCCTCCCGCTGGGCGCCGGCGAGGTCCCGGGCGCCGAGCCCCCCCGCCCGCCTGCCGATCCCCGGAGTGAGACATGAGACGGAGTCTGGTGACCGGTGTTCTGCTCGTCACCCTCGTGGTCGCCGCCTGCGGCGGTGGCGGGGGTGGCTCGTCGGCGCGCCTCACCGTGGACGGCAAGGCGGAGGTGACGGCCGGCGGCGGCTCGACCACCACCCTGTCCGGGAGCCGGGCCCTCCACACGGGTGACAGCGTGCGGGTGACGTCGGGGTCGGCCCAGGTCCGCCTGGACGGCGGCCGCCAGCTCGAGCTGCGGGCCACCACCCAGGTGGCGTTCGGAGCGGGCGGGTCCACCGGCCTGCACCCCGCCCTCGGCGCCGGCGCCCTCCTGGTGACGGCCCCCGAGGGGGTCACTACGTCGGTCACCGCCGGAGACGTGGAGGTGGCCGTCAGCGGTGGCTCGGCCAAGGTCACCCGCGGGCTCAGCGTCACGGTGGCGGCCTACTCGGGCGGGGCGAGCGTGGCGTCGGCGGGCCGATCGGTGAACGTGGCCGCCCTGCGCCAGGTGACGGTGGCCGCCGCCGGCGTCGTCCCCAACCGGCCCATCCCGCTGAGCTACGACCCGAAGGACGGGTGGGACCAGCGGTTCTTGGGCGATGCCATCGAGCTGGGCACCCAGCTGGTGGCCCGCAGCCGGGGTTTCACCGGCCAGCTGCGTCCCGACGAAGGCCACACCCCGGGCTTCTACCGCCAGATCCTGCCCGCCCTGGCACAGGAGCCGGCGTTCGTGGACCTCTCTCCGGTCGGGGCCGACCGGGCCCCGGGCGAGATCCTGGTCGGCCTGGCCATCGCCGTGCAGGGGAGGCGGGAGACCTTCGCCGACCGGGTGCGGGAGGTGTTCTCGTTCCACGACGAGGGCGCGGCGTGGGGGCTGGTGGTGCAGGACCAGGGCGTCGATCGCGCCCCGCTCCTGTCCGGGATCGACGACGCCCTAGGTCGCCAGCCGGCGGCGTCGGCGGCCGCCGCCCCCCCGACGTCCTCGTCGTCGCCGTCCTCGTCGAGGAGGACCACGGCCACCACGGTGCCGGCCTCACGGGCCCCGGGCTCCACCATCCGGTCGAACGTCCCCACCACCACGCCCACCGCCACCAACCCGCCGGCCGCGGTGGGGCCCGCCGACACGGGCGTGCCCCTCATCGACAACACCGTCAACTCCCTCGTCAACCTCCTGAGCGGCCTGCTCGGCGGCCCCGGCAGGGGTTGAGCGGCCACTGCCGGCGGCCCGGCCCGGCGGTGGGCGCGGCGTCGCCGTGGTCCCGGCACTGCCACCCTCCACCGTTGGCGGAAGGGGCGGCGGTAACCTGCCCCCATGGGTGACGACCGCATCGTCATCTCCTCCGGCGTCGCCCTGACGCCCGAGTCGGTGGCCACCCGATCCTTCGCCAGTGGCTTTCGCGGCTACGACCAGGGGGAGGTTCGCAGCTTCCTCAAGCGGGTGGCCGAGGAGCTGGTGGCGGCCACCGAGCGGGAGGTGAAGCTGCGCCAGTCGCTCCAGGAGGCGCTGGTGCGGGCCGCCCATCCCCGTCTGGACGAGGACACGCTCACCCGCGCCCTGGGTGAGCACGCCGCCCGCCTGCTCACCAACGCCCGGGAGGCGGCCACCAACATCGTCTCCGAGGCGGAGACGCGGGCGGCGCGCATCATCGGGGAGGCCGAGGGCCGCATCGCGCGGGTGCGGGCCGAGGCCGACAGCCTGCTGGCCCGCCGTTCCGAGGAGGCCGAACGCATGACCGCCGGCCTCCGTCAGTCGGTGGAGGCCGAGGTCCGCGCCCTTCGGGAACGGGCCCGGGCCGAGGCCGAGGCCGAGGTGGAGTCGGCCCGTACCCAGGGGCGGGAGATGGTCGGCGAGGCCCGCTCCGTCCGGGAGCGGATGCTGGCCGATCTCACCCGCCGCCGGCGCACGGCCGAAGTGCAGATCGAGCAGCTCCGCCTGGCCCGCTCGCGGTTGCTGGAGGCCTACGGCGTCGTCCGCCGCACCGTCGACGAGGCCACCGCCGAGCTGACGGTGGCCGACGCCGAGGCCCGCCCCGTCCTCGACGCCGCCACCGGCACGCCGTCGGCCGACTCGCCTTTCCCGGACGACGCCGCCCACCCGGCGCATCCCGTGGCGCCGGCCCACTCCCATTCTCCCGGCGAACCGGTGACCCGTTCCGGGCCGGGCGCCCCGAGCCTGTCACCGGAACGCGGCGGCTCGCTGCCCCGCACCACCCATGGCGGCAACGGCACGCTGTCCGTCGTACCGCCCCCGCCGGCCGTGGTGGGCGGCGACGACCGGCAGGGCGGGGCCGACCTTCGCGCCGCGCCCGGGGGCGTGGGCGCGACCGCTGCGTCGGGTGCGTCGGCTGCTGGCTCTGCTGGTGCCGGCCCCGGCGGTGCCATGCC
>JBHELO010000132.1:0-36709 GCA_046263055.1 Acidimicrobiales bacterium
GCTGGTGAGGGGGAGCCGGGTGCGGGAACGAGTCGACGCCACCTTGCGGCCGCCGGCCACGCCCAGCCCGACCAGGCGCCCGGATCCCACCAGGCGGGCGTCACCGGCTCCGGCCAGGCCGGTGGGGGCGTCGATCGTCCACCGCTGGCCGGGAGAGAGGGGGCGGTCGGGCGGGGCGCCGGGCGCGCCGGGCAGGATCTCGGGCAGGCCCTCGGCGCCGAGCACCGACGGGGGCAGGCCCTCGACGGCGTCCACCCCCGCCAGCTGGGCGGCCCGGTCGAGGCGCACGACGAACGTGCGATCGGGCACGCCCTGCTGGGACAGGCGGACCTCCACCCGCACGTCGCCGGGCCCCGTCTGCAGCACGGTGTCCACCGTCTCCAGCACCACGTCCTCCGCCGAAACCTGCGGGGGGCCTGTGCCCAGGCGGGTGGTGGTGAGGGAGTGCACCCGCACCTCGTAGCGGTAGCGGGCACCCGCCGGCGGCCGGAACGCCACCCGTACCGCGTCCCGCCGACACCCCGCCAGCGTCCCCGAGAGGGCGACGGCGACCATCATCGCGGCAGCCACCCGGCGCACGACGGGCGACGCTACCAATGGTCGAGGGTAGGGTCGCCCGGGTGCGGGGGCCGCTCGAGGGAGCCGAGGCGGCAGCCGCCGCCACGCTGACCCGGGACAGGGCCGCCACCGGGGTGTTCTGCGACTTCGACGGCACCCTGGCCGACATAGTGGACGACCCGGCGGACGCCCGCCCGGCGGCCGGCGCCGTCGACGCCCTCGCCGCCCTGGCCGCCGCCATGGGCCGGGTGGCCGTCATCTCGGGCCGACCCGGCCGTTTCCTCGCCGAGCACCTGGGCGGCACGGGCGCCGTCCTCGCCGGCCTGTACGGCCTGGAACGGGTGGTGGGAGGCCAGGTCGAGGTGGCGTCGGCGGCCCGGAACTGGGAGCCGGTCGTGGCTGAGGTGGCCGGCCGGGCCCGCCGCCGGGGGATCGACGGGCTGCGGGTGGAGCCCAAGGGGGTGGTCGTCACCTTCCACTACCGGGCCGCGCCGGGCGCCGGGCACGCGGTCGGCGCCCTGGCCGAGGAGGAGGCGGCGGCCACCGGGCTGGAGGCCAGTCCCGGCCGCCTGTCGTGGGAGCTGCGGCCGCCGCTACCCACCACCAAGGGCAGCGTGGTGGCGTCGATGGCCGCCGGCCTCACCGCCGCCTGTTTCCTGGGGGACGACCACGGCGACCTCTCGGCCTTCGACGCCCTCGACACGCTCGCCGCCGGGGGCGTCGCCACCGTCCGGGTGGCGGTCGAGAGCGACGAGTCCCCGCCTGCGCTCCTGGACCGGGCCGACCTCGTCCTCCCCGACCCCGCCGCCGTGGTCCGCCTCCTCCGCCGCCTCTCGCCCTGACGTCGCGTCCCGGCCGGCGCCGCCCGCTCGGCGAGGCGACGGCGGGCCCGCGGGCTCAGCGCAACAAGTCGGGGTCCTGGGCGTAGCGCAGCTGGTCGTCGAGCCAGTCGCGAGGCTGGCGGACGGAGGCGGCCTTCCTGAGCGCCTCGGCGTGAGCGGTGCGCTCGGCCGGGCTCATGGTGAGGGCGGTGGCCAGCACGTCGGCGGTGCCGGCGATGTCGAAGGGGTTGACCTCGAGTGCCGTCCCCCCGAGCTCCTCCCACGCCCCCGCCTCCCTGCTCAGGGCCAGCACGCCGTCACGCTCGTTGACCATGACCCCCTCCTTGGCCACCAGGTTGAGGCCGTCACGGATGGGGTTCACGAGGAGCACGTCGTAGCGACGCAGGGCGGCCACCGACCGGGGGAAGTTGTCAGACGTGTCCATCATCACCGGCGTCCAGCCGGGCGTGGACCACGTCTCGTTGATGTGGCGGGCCAGCGTCTCCACCTCCTGGCGGTAGGCCAGGTACTCGGGCAGTCCCTCCCGCGACGGGTAGACGAGCGCCGCGAACACAACCTTCCCGCGCCATTCGGGATGGGTGCGGAGGAGGTCGTCGTAGGCCAGGAACCCCCGCAGGAGGTTCTTGGACAGCTCGATCCGGTCCACCCGGACGATGAGGCGGCGGTCGCCCAGGGACTCTTCCAGGGTGGCCGCCTCCTCGGCACACTCGGGCGACGACGCCACACCGGCGATGTCGTCGTGGTCGGGCGTCATCGGCGACACGAAGGTGGACGGCTTCCACCCGAGAACCTGGGTGCAGCAGTCCTCGAAGTTGGCCGCCCACCGCCGGGCGTGGAAGCCGCACGAGCTGTGGCTGCTCATGCCCACCAGCAACTCCTCGGCCGCCTCGAGGGGCAGCAGCCGCAACGCCCCCGGCTCGCAGAACGGGATGTGGGTGAAGTGCACGGCGTGGAGGTCGGGCCGCTCCTGGGCCAGCCACGTGCCCACCAGGGCCAGGTGGTAGTCCTGCACCAGCACGATGGCGCCCTCGGGCGCCTCGTCGATGACCACCCGGGCGAAGGCGTTGTTCATGGCTCGGTAGGCGGCCCACGCGTCCAGCCACCGGCGGTCCAGGCGGGGCCGGCGGGGAAGGTCGAACAGGCCGTGGTGGAGGAACCAGAGGGTGGCGTTGGACACCACGTCGTAGGCCATGCGGTACTCGTCGGGGTCGATGGCCAGAAGGCGGATGCGGAAGCCCTCTTCCTCCAGCACGCCCTCGGCGGCGGCTTCCCGGTCGGCCTCGCTGATGGCCGACGCCACCCACAGCGCCTTGATCTCCCGGGCCAACGGGCCGATGCTCGACACCAGGCCGCCGGCCCCCCGCCGCGCCTGGAGGCTGCCGTCGGGGCCCTTCGAGAACGAGAGCGGCCCCCGGTTGGAGACGACGACCGTTGGGAGAGCCTGGTCGGGAATGCGCCACCATAACGGACGTGACCTGCGGCGATGACCGCTCATCGGGGCCGTCCCGGCCCGCCCGCCGGCTGGTGGCGGCGCCCGACAAGTTCCGCGGGACGGCGGCCGCCGCGTCGGTGGCGGGGGCAGTGGGCCGGGCGGCCCGCGCCCGGGGATGGAGGTGCGACGAGGTGCCGGTGGCCGACGGCGGCGAGGGGACGCTGGAGGCCCTGGGGGGCGACGCCCGCCATGCCACCGTGCGGGGGCCCCTGGGCGGGACGGTGTCGGCCGAGTGGCGGTGGCGGGGCGAAGGGGAGGCGGTGGTGGAGATGGCACGCGCCTCGGGCCTGCAGCTGGTGGGCGGCCCGGCGGGCAACGACCCGCTGCGGGCCACCACCTACGGCACCGGCGAGCTGGTGGCCGCCGCCCTGGACGCCGGCGCCGACCGGGTGCTGGTGGGCATGGGCGGCTCGGCCACGACCGACGGCGGGCTGGGCGCCATCTCCGCCCTGCGGACCGAGCGCCGGCGCGGGCGCTCCTGGGCCCGCACCGACGTGGTGGTGGCCTGCGACGTCACCACCACATTCGTGGATGCGGCCGAGCACTTTGCGCCGCAGAAGGGGGCGTCCGCCGCCCAGGTGTCGCTGCTGCGCCGGCGGCTCGAGCGCCTGGCCCAGGTCTACGAGCGCGACTTCGGGGTGGACGTTCGCGACATGCCCGGCGCGGGCGCCGCCGGGGGGCTGGCCGGGGGGCTGGCCGCCCTGGGGGCCACCCTGGTCCCCGGCTTCGACCTGGTGGCCGAGGAGGTGGACCTGGCCGGCCGCCTGGACGGCGCCGACCTGGTGGTGACCGGCGAGGGACGCCTGGACGCCGAGTCGTTCGCCGGCAAGGCGGTGGGCGGCGTGGTGGCGCTGGCGGCCCGGTCCCGCGTGCCGGTGCTGGTGGTGGCGGGCGAGGTGGAGGGCGACGCCGTGCCGCCCGGATGGTCGGGATCGGGGGTACGGGTCGTGTCCCTCGTCGAGCGGTTCGGCGGCGACCGGGGCCGGGGCGACGTCCTGGGCTGCGTGGAGGCGGTGGTGGCCGACCACCTGGCAGCTCAGGGCCGGCGGTAGCCGCTGACCTCGGCGAGGGGCGGCCGGTCGGGCCCGTCCGGCCCCGGGGCGCGGACGGCCACGCCCGCCCGCCCGAGGGCGGCGCGCAACACCGCCTCGGCCGAGGCGGCCAGCTCGCCCAAGGGGCGGTTGCGGTGCACCCGCGTGCCGAGGTCGACCTGGGCGATGGCGTCGGGCCCGAACCGGGCGGCCACGTCCACCAGCAGGGCCAGGTCCACCCCGTAGCCGGGCACGAAGGGCATCGCCTCCAACACCTCCCGGCGGGCCGCGAACTCCCCGCCCAGGGGCTGGAGCACGTGGGCCAGGTGGGGGAACAGGAGAGCCAGGAGAGGCCGGGCCACCAGCTCGGTCACCCGCCCACCGGCCCCCGCCACCCCGTCGAGGGGGCGGTCGTAGAAGCCCTTCACCAACTGCACGCCGGCGTCCGCCACCAGCAGCGGGCCCAGCAGTCCGGTCACGAAGCGGGCGTCGAACCCTCGGAGGTCGGCGTCGCAGAACACCAGGAGGTCGCCGGTGGCCGCCGCCACCGCCTTCCACAGCGCCTCGCCCTTGCCGCGGCCCGGGCCGGCTCCCACCAACACGTCGGCCGCGCCCACCACCGTGGCCCCCGCCATCCGGGCCTCCGCGGCGGTGGCGTCGGTTGACCCGTCGTCCACCACCAGCACCTCGTCCACCAGGCCGAGCCCGTCTCCCAGCTCGCGCACGACCACGGAGACGATGTCGCCCACGGTGGCCGCCTCGTCGCGCGCCGGCAGGCAGACGGACACCCGCCGCGACCCCTTGGCCACCACCAGGTCGGTGGCCTCGAAGTCGGCGGCCCGGAAGCAACGGGAGATGTCCAAGGCGGGCATTCTCGCCCACCGGCCGGCGGCCGCGATGGGACGCCGTCCGGCCCGGAGGCCGGTCGCCGGGTGCGGTACGCTTGACGCGTCATCAAGAGCGGCTGAGGGACCGGGCCCGTAGACGCCGCGACAACCAGTTGCCTCCGCCTCCTCCGGGAGCGGCGGCGATCAGGTGCCAATGCCCGGACCGATGAGGGACGAGGAGGATCGGTGCCGTTCGTCGAGGGACTGCGATGTCGAGAGTGTGGCCGCGCCTACCCGGCAGAAGCGCTGCACGTGTGCGAGTTCTGCTTCGGGCCGCTGGAGGTGACCTACGACTACGAGGCCATCGCCGCCGCCACCACCAGGGAGAGCATCGCCGCCGGCCCCCTGTCGCTGTGGCGCTACGCCAACCTGTTGCCGGCTCACAACGACGGGGCGGTGGACCTGGGGGCGGGCTTCACGCCGCTGGTGCGGGCCGACCGCCTGGCCGCCGAACTGGGTTTGGGCGAGCTGTGGCTCAAGAACGACACCGTCAACCCCACCGGCTCCTTCAAGGACCGGGTGGTCTCGGTGGCCCTGGCCCGGGCCCGGGAGCTGGGCTTCAAGGTGGCCGCCTGCGCCTCCACCGGCAACCTGGCCAACTCGGTGGCCGCCCACGCGGCCCGGGCCGGGATGCGCCACTTCGTGTTCATCCCCGCCGACCTGGAACCGGCCAAGGTGGTGACCAGCGCCGTGTACGGCCACAGCCTGGTGGCGGTGGACGGCAGCTACGACGACGTCAACCGGCTCTGCGCGGAGCTGGCCTCGGAGCACCCCACCTGGGCCTTCGTCAACGTCAACCTGCGCACCTACTACGCCGAGGGGTCCAAGACGCTGGCCTTCGAGACGGCCGAGCAGCTCGGCTGGCAGGCGCCCGACCACGTGGTGGTGCCGGTGGCGTCGGGGTCCCAGCTCACCAAGATCGCCAAGGGCTTCTCCGAGCTCCACGCCGTAGGCCTGCTCGACGAGGAGCCGGCGGTGCGGGTGTCGGGGGCCCAGGCCGAGGGTTGCTCGCCGGTGGCCGCCGCCTTCGCCGCCGGGGACCACTACGTGCGGCCGGTCAAGCCCGCCACCATCGCCAAGTCCCTGGCCATCGGCAACCCGGCCGACGGCATCTACGCCCTGGACGCGGTGCGGACCAGCGGCGGCCGGGTGGCGGCGGTGACCGACGACGAGTTGGTGCAGGGCATGGTGCTGCTGGCCCGCACCGAGGGCATCTTCGGGGAGACGGCGGCCGGCGTCACCGTCGCCACCCTGGCCAAGCTGGCGGCAGCCGGCGCCGTCCGCCCCGACGAGCGGGTGGTGGCCTACATCACCGGGAACGGGCTCAAGACCATCGACGCCGTGAGCCCCGTCGTCGGTCCCACCGCCACCATCGCCCCCACCCTGGAGGCGTTCTCGGCCGCCGTCGACGTGGAGCCGTGGGGGGACGGCGGCCCGAGCGGCCCTCTGAGCGGGGGCGGGCGATGAGCGTGCGGGTGCGGGTCCCGACCCAGCTGCGGTCGCTGTCGGGCGGGGCGTCGGAGGTCATGGTGGAGGGCGCCACCGTGGGCGACGTGCTCGGTGCCCTGGAGGCGGCCCACCCCGGGTTCTCCGCCCGCCTGTTCGACGACGGCGGCCAGCTCCGCCGCTTCGTCAACGTGTTCGTGGCCGACGAGGACGTCCGCTTCCTCTCCGGGCTGGAGACGACGGTGGCCGACGGGACGACCGTCTCCATCATCCCCGCCGTCGCCGGCGGCTAGCTCCGCCACACGAGCTCCGGGTGGCCGGCGGGGCGGGGGCCCACTTGCGCGGGACCCGCGCCTTTGGTTGTATCGTTAGCAGTCACAGGACGAGAGTGCTAACGAGCCGGTGCAGTCGAGCCGGGACGGAGGAAACGCATGCCGAAGATGATCGCCTTCGACGAGACGGCCCGCCGGTCGCTGGAGAAGGGCATGAACCAGCTGGCCGACGCGGTACGGGTCACCCTCGGCCCCAAGGGCCGCAACGTGGTGCTGGACAAGAAGTGGGGCGCCCCCACGATCACCAACGACGGGGTGTCGATCGCCAAGGAGATCGAACTCGAGGAGCCCTACGAGAGGATCGGGGCCGAGCTGGTCAAGGAGGTCGCCAAGAAGACCGACGACGTCGCCGGTGACGGCACCACCACCGCCACCGTGCTGGCCTGGGCCATGGTCCGCGAGGGCCTGCGCAACGTGGCCGCCGGCGCCAACCCCATGGTCCTGAAGCGGGGCATCGAGCGGGCCGTCGAGGTGGCGGTGGAGGCCATCAAGGAGGGCTCGGTGGAGATCGAGGCCAAGGAGCAGGTCTCCCAGGTGGCGGCCATCTCCGCCGCCGATCGCGAGATCGGCGACATGATCTCCGAGGCCATCGACAAGGTGGGCAAGGACGGCGTCATCACCGTCGAAGAGTCCCAGACCTTCGGCATGGAGATGGAGCTGGTCGAGGGCATGCGCCTCGACAAGGGCTACATCTCGCCCTACTTCGTGACCGACTCCGAGCGCATGGAGGCCGTCCTGGACGACCCCTACATCCTGCTCGTCGGCTCGAAGATCTCCGCCGTGCGCGACCTGCTGCCGGTGCTCGAGAAGGTCATGCAGTCGGGCCGCCCGCTGGTCATCGTGTCCGAGGACGTGGAGGGCGAGGCCCTCGCCACCCTGGTGGTCAACAAGATCCGGGGCACGTTCAAGTCGGTGGCCCTCAAGGCCCCCGGTTTCGGCGAGCGGCGCAAGGCCATGCTCCAGGACCTCGCCATCCTCACCGGCGGCCAGGTGATCTCCGAGGAGGTCGGCCTCAAGCTGGAGAACGTCACCCTCGACATGCTGGGCCGGGCCCGCAAGGTCACCGTCACCAAGGACGAGACCACCCTCGTGGAGGGCGCCGGCGACCAGGCCGACATCAACGGCCGCGTCAGCCAGCTCAAGGCCGAGATCGAGAACACCGACTCGGACTACGACCGGGAGAAGATCCAGGAGCGCCTGGCCAAGCTGTCCGGCGGCGTGGCCGTCATCAAGGTCGGTGCCGCTACCGAGGTCGAGCTGCGGGAGAAGAAGCACCGCATCGAGGACGCCGTCAGCACCACCAAGGCGGCCGTCGAGGAGGGCGTGGTCGCCGGCGGTGGCGTCGCCCTGCTGCGGGCCCAGGCCAAGGTCCGCGAGGCGGCCAACGGGCTCGACGGGGACGAGGCCACCGGTGCCCGCATCGTGGCCCGGGCCCTGGAGGAGCCGCTCAAGCAGATCGCGGTGAACGCCGGCATGGAGGGTGGCGTCATCGTGGAGCGGGTCCGGGGCATGGACGGAACGCAGGGCCTCAACGCCGCCACCGGCGACTACGAGGACCTGGTCAAGGCGGGCGTGATCGACGCCGCCAAGGTGACCCGCTCCGCCCTGCAGAACGCCGCCTCCATCGCCGCCCTGTTCCTCACCACCGAGGCCGTCATCGTCGACAAGCCCGAGGAGAAGTCGGCGGTGGGCGCCGGTGCCGGTGGCGGCGGCGGGATGGACGACTTCTAGCCCGATCGCACCTTCCAGCTACCGCACCGCACCCCCACTGGAGACGGGACGCCGGCTACCGCCGGCGTCCCGTCCCGCGTCCCGCCCGTCCTGGTACCATCCCGCGCCCTGTTGGTGCAACGGGAGGAGAACAGGTGAGGGTTCGAGTGTCCAACGGTCTGGCGATGGCGGTCCTCGTTCCCGTCCTGCTGGCGAGCTGCGGCGGCAAGGAGAAGCCGGGGGCGGCCAAGCAGAAGTACATCGTCCAGTCCGACGCCATCTGCCGCGACTTCCTCGGCCAGGTGTCGTCCGCCGGCAGCACCCAGGACCAGCCCACGGCCCAGAAGCTGGCCGACGTCTACCAGGGTTGGTCGGACCGCCTCCGCGGCCTCCAGATGCCGACCGAGAGCATCGAGCAGGCCCGCCAGTTCGTGACCCAGGTGGAGAACATCGGGTTGGGCTACAGCGCAGCCTTCCAGGCCCTGGCCGTCAACGACCAGGCCCGGGCCACCAAGTCGTTCGGCGAGGTGGCCACGGTGAAGAAGCAGGCCGCCGCCACCGCCAAGGAGTACGGCTACACCGACTGCCAGCGCATCGGCGGGTAGGTCGTGCGGCGGGCGGCGGCCCTCACCGTCCTGCTGGGACTGGCCGCCGCCTGCAGCAGTGGGTCGAAGGCCACCG
Organism: Acidimicrobiales bacterium; assembly: GCA_046263055.1. Lineage (GTDB taxonomy): Bacteria > Actinomycetota > Acidimicrobiia > Acidimicrobiales > AC-14 > DATAQC01. The sequence goes on from JBHELO010000132.1 coordinate 8,980, forward strand.
TCCTGACGCCGTCCACCGCGCCGGCCAGCACCGCCACCACCCTGGCCGCATCCGTCCCCGCCGGCTACACCGGGTTCACCGGCACCGCCGACCACTTCACCATCGCCGTCCCCGCCAGCTGGCGCCAGGTCGACCCGTCGAGCCCGGGCGCCACGCAGGCGGTGCAGGACCTGGTGAAAGCCAACCCGTCCTTCTCGGCCCTGCTGAGCTCGGGCGACTTGGCCGCCCAGGGGATCAAGTTCCTGGCCGCCGACCCGGCCACCGCCTCCAGCGTCAATGTGGTGACCAAGGCGGCGGTGGGCGCCCGCGACAGCGACCTGGCGGGGGCGGCCAGCGCCCTCGAGGCGCAGTACACCAAGGTGGGAGGGACGGTCACCGCCAGCCGCTCGGTTCCCCTGGCCGGCCACACCGGCCTTCAGATCGCCCTCGACCTGAAGCTGGCGGCCACCGCCACGTCGCCGGCCAGGGTCATCTCCGAGATCCAGGACCTGGTGACCGCCAACGACATCGTGTACATCGTGACCCTGACCGGCACCAGCCCCTCGCTGCCCGCCATCGCCGACACGCTGCGGGTGTAGCGCCCACATGGCGGGGGGCGCCCGCGGCACGTGGAGGGGCTGCGCCCCGCTGAGCGTCAGGTGTCGACCAGCACGAGGGGAACAGGGACACGGTCTCGTTTAGAGTCGCCGTGCATGAGCGTGCAGGACGCCGACCGGGTCGCCCCCTCGGAGGGCTGGGTCGTCCTCCACCTCTTCTGGCGGATCACGCCTGCCCTGGACGCCCAGGCGGTGGCGTCGGCGGTCAAGGCGTTCGAGGGCGACGACCACCAGGCAGTGTGCTTCGTGGTCCTGGGCCACAAGGCCGACCTCGGGGTCATGGCCCTCGGGCCCGACCTGTGGCGGGTGCACCGCCTGCAGGCCGACCTGCTGGCCGCCGGGCTCGACCTCACCGCCTCCTACCTGTCGCTCACCGAGGTCTCCGAGTACGCCCGGGGCATGCCTCCCGAGCGGCTGGAGCCCAGGCTCCACCCCACCCTTCCCCCGGCCGGCAAGCGGGTCCTGTGCTTCTACCCGATGTCCAAGCGCCGGGACCTGACCGGGAACTGGTACACGCTGCCCTACGAGGAGCGGGAGAGGCTCATGCTGGGCCACGGCAAGAAGGGCCGGGAGTTCGCCGGGCGGGTGGTGCAGCTGGTGACCGGCTCCACCGGGCTGGACGACTGGGAATGGGCGGTGACGCTGTTCGCCGACGACCCGGTGGCCATCAAGGAGTGCGTCCACGAGCTCCGGTTCGACGAGGCGTCCTCCGTGTACGCCGAGTTCGGCCCTTTCCTCGTGGGCCTGGTGGTGCCGGTGGAGGAGGCCCTGGGTCGCTTCGGCGTGAGGTAGCACGGCCCGGATAGCCTGTCGCCGCCCGTCGGGCGGGAGAGAACCTGGAACCCGTGCAGAGCAAGGAGCGCGACATGTCCCGTGTGACCCGGTCCGGCTGGAGGGTCGTCGCCCTCCTGGGTGCCGCCTCCATGGTCGTGGCGGCCTGCAGCAGCAGCAAGAAGAGCGTCAGCTCCGGGTCGAGCGCCACGACCGCCGGTGGGGCCGCCGGCTCGGTCACCATCGGCTTCGTCGGCGCCCTCACCGGAGACAGCGCCAACCTGGGCACCAACATCCGCGACGGCATCAAGGTGGCCGTCGGCGAGGAGAACGCCAAGGGCGGGACCCAGATCAACCTCAAGGAGTTCGACACCGCCGGCGACCCGGCCCAGGCGTCCACCATCAAGGACCGCTTCATCGGCGACAAGAGCGTGGTCGGCATCGTCGGCCCTGCGTTCTCCGGTGAGACGAAGGCCCTGCTGCCGTCGCTCCAGGAGGCGGGCCTGGTCATGATCAGCGCCTCGGCCACCAACAAGGACCTGCCCACCGTGGTGCCCAACGCCTCGGTGTTCCACCGGGTCATCGGCGACGACACCCTGCAGGCCGACGGCATCGTCGCCTACCTCAACGGCCTCACGCCCAAACCCACCAAGATCGCCTACGTCAACGACAACTCCGACTACGGCAAGCCGCTGGCCGACGACGTGGAAAAAGGGGCCACCGCCAAGGGCCTGCCCAAGGCCACCTCGGCCACCATCGACCCCAAGTCCCAGGACTTCTCGGCCACCGTCAACGCCCTCAAGGCCGCCAGCCCGTCCCACATCTTCTACGGCGGGTACTACCCCCAGGCCGGCCTCCTCAAGAAGCAGCTCACCGACGCCGGGGTCACCGCCCAGTTCATCAGCGGCGACGGGTCCCTCGACGGCGGCTTCATCACCGCCGCCGGCGCGGCGGCGGCCGAGGGCTCCCGCCTCACCTGCCCCTGCAACCTGGCCCTGGAAAGCTCCACCGGCGCCCTCAAGACCTTCTATGACAGCTACAAGGCCAAGATCGGCAAGGAGCCGGGCCTGTACTCGTCGGAGGCCTACGACGCGGCCAAGATCCTGGTCGCCGGGATCAAGGCCGGCAACACCGACCGCCCCAAGCTCCTCAACTACGTGGAGACCCTGGGCCACTACGACGGCGTCTCGAAGTCCATCGACTTCCAGCCCAACGGGAACCTGCAGTCCAAGACGTTCTTCGTCTTCCAGGTGAAGTCGGGCAAGATCGCACCGCTCCAGCAGATCGACGTCACCGGCTAGCGAGGCCCGCCCCACCCCGGAGCGCCTCCCGGCGCGGCCAGGAGAACTCCATCCACGCCTGCTTCCACTGCCTGGTCGACCAGTTCGGGCCCCAGACCGTTGACGGCCTCACCCTGGGGTCCATCTACGCACTGATCGCGCTGGGCTACACGCTGGTCTACGGCGTGCTGCGCCTGATCAACTTCGCCCACTCGGAGATCTTCATGGTGGGCATCTTCGCCAGCCTGTTCACCATGCACGCCCTGGGCATCGCCGACGGCGACCCGGCCAAGGCCGGCCTCACCCTGGTCCTGGTCGTCGGCGTCACCATGCTGGCCGGCATGCTGGCGTCGGGCACCGCTGCGGTGGTCATGGAACGGGTGGCGTACCGCCCGCTCCGGCGCCGCAACGCCCCCCGGCTGGCCGCCCTCATCACCGCCATCGGCATCTCGCTCTCCCTGCAGGAGCTGTTCGCCCTGCGCTACGGGCGCAACGCCCTCGGCTTTCCCCGGGTCCTCGAGAAGCGGCGCCTGTTCACAGTGTTCGGCGCCGACGTGCGCACCGACAAGGTCCTGGTGGTCGTGGCCGCGGTGGTCCTCATGGTGGCTCTCGACCGGTTCGTGGCCACGTCCCGCCTCGGTCGGGGCATCCGGGCGACGGCCCAGGACCCGGAGACGGCCGCGCTCATGGGCGTCAACATCGACCGGGTGGTGATGCTGACCTTTTTGCTGGGCGGACTGCTGGCGGGCGCCGCCGGCAGCCTGTTCGGCATCTTCTTCGAACAGGCCCGCTACAACATCGGCTTCCTGCCCGGCATCAAGGCGTTCACCGCCGCCGTGCTGGGCGGCATCGGCAACATCCGGGGCGCGCTGGTGGGTGGCATGGTGCTCGGGCTGCTGGAGAACTGGGGATCGGCCGTGCTGGGCGCCCAGTGGAAGGACGTGTTCGCCTTCAGCATCCTGGTGCTGGTCCTCATGTTCCGCCCCACCGGGCTCTTGGGGGAGAGCCTGGGCCAGGCCCGGGCGTGATCCCCACCGCCCGCGTCCGGGGCTTCGGGCGGGCGGCCCGGCGGCGGCCGACGGTGGACGCGGTGGCCCGGTGGTGGGGCCGGCGGTCCCGGTCGGAGCGCGCCGGCGTGGCCCTGCTCGCCCTCCTGGCGGCGGTGGTTCTGCCCATCGGGCTGTCGCCCACGTGGCAGGCGGTCCTCTTCTTCCCGGTGGGGATCTACGCCCTGCTGGCCCTGGGCCTCAACGTGGTGGTGGGCCAGGCCGGGCTCCTGGACCTGGGGTACGTGGCCTTCTACGCGGTGGGCGCCTACACGACGGCCATGCTCACCACCTCGGCGGGCTGGACGGCGTGGGAGGCGCTCGTGCCGGCGGTGCTGCTGGCGTCGGTGGCCGGGGTGGTGCTGGGCGCCCCCACCCTGCGCCTGCGGGGCGACTACCTGGCCATCGTCACCCTCGGGTTCGGGGAGATCGCCCGCATCGTGGCCCAGAACACGGAGTCCCTCGGGCAGGCGCGGGGCATCACCGGCATTCCCCATCCCACCGGCGCGTTCGGGGCCAGCTTCGCCTTCGACCCGCTGCCCTACTACTACCTGACGCTGGCGGCGGTGGTGCTGGCGGTGTTCATGCTCGTCCGGCTGAGCCGGTCGAGAGTCGGGCGGGCGTGGAGCGCGGTGCGGGAGGACGAGGACGCGGCCGAGGCCATGGGGGTGCCCACCTTCAAGATGAAGCTGTGGGCGTTCGCCATCGGGGCGTCCACCGGCGGCCTGGGGGGGTGGCTGTACGCCGGCAAGGTCAGCTTCATCAACCCCGACAACTTCCCGTTCTTCTTCTCGGTCATCATCCTGTCGGCGGTGGTGCTGGGGGGCATGGGATCGGTGCCGGGGGTCATCGCTGGCGCCCTGGTGATCGGGTTCATCCCCGAGTACCTGCGCGAGGTGGCGTTCGGCGCCACCCTCACCCGGTGGTTCAACACCCTCATCGGGGGCCACGCCGGCAGCATCACCGAGTACCGGGTCCTGCTGTTCGGGGTGGCCCTGGTGGTGATGATGGTCTTCCGGCCCCAGGGCCTCCTGCCCAGCCGCCAGCGGGCGGCCGAGCTGGCCGAGGCCACCGCCGGTCGTTCCATGGGCGTGGCCGTGGACGAGGCGGCGCCCGGCGACCCCGGCGGCGGCGACCCCGGCGACGGCGACCCCGGCGACGGTGCCGGCGGCGACGACGGTGCGGGCGGCGACGGTGGCGGCACGGCCCAAGCCGGCGGTCCGGTCGTGGGACGGGCCCAGGACGACCCGGCCGGCGACGGCCGGCGGTCGAGCCAGGTCGACGGCCCCGGCGGGGACGGGCACGGCCCCGTCCTGGAGCTGGACGGCCTGCGCATGGAGTTCGGCGGCGTGGCCGCCCTCCAGGGTGTGGACCTCACCGTCGAGCGGGGCCAGATCGTGGCCGTCATCGGGCCCAACGGCGCCGGCAAGACCACGATGTTCAACCTCGTCACCGGCGTCTTCTCCCCCTCGGGGGGCGACGTCCGCCTCGCCGGGCGGTCGGTCACCGGCCGCCGCCCCCACCAGGTCACTGCCGCCGGCATCGCCCGCACGTTCCAGAACATCCGCCTGTTCCCCAACATGACGGCCCTCGAGAACGTCATGGTGGGGGTGGACGCCCGCCACCGGACGAGCGTGCCGGGGGCCCTGCTGGGGCTGCCCCGGGCCCGGCGGGAGGAGCGGGCGGCCCGGGAGGAGGCGGCCGAGCTGCTGGCCCGGGTCGGCATCCCCCACCGGGCCGACGACCTGGCCCGCAACCTCCCCTACGGCGACCAGCGGCGCCTGGAGATCGCCCGGGCAGTGGCCACCCGCCCCGCCGTCCTCCTCCTCGACGAGCCGGCGGCGGGCATGAACCCGGTGGAGAAGGAGCGCCTGATCGCCCTGATCCGCGAGCTGCGCGCCACCGGGCTCACGGTGGTGCTCATCGAGCACGACATGCGCCTGGTCATGGGGATCTCCGACCGGGTGGCGGTGCTCAACTTCGGGGAGAAGATCGCCGAGGGGGCGCCGGCCGACGTGCAGGGCGACCCGCGGGTGGTGGAGGCCTATCTGGGGGCACCGGCCGATAGCCCCGACGACGAGGCCCGAGACGTCCATCGCCGGCCCGACGGCGGCTGAGATGAGCGTCCTGCTGGCGCTCGACGACGTGCGGGTCCACTACGGCAAGGTGGAGGCGCTCAAAGGCGTGTCGTTCGAGGTCGCCGACGGGGAGGTCGTCGCCCTCATCGGGGCCAACGGGGCGGGCAAGACCACCACCCTCAAGACCGTCTCGGGCCTCCGGCCCCTGACCTCGGGGGCCATCCGGTTCCGGGGCCGGGACCTGGCCGGGGTCCCCGCCCATGAGCGGGTCCGCCTCGGCGTCTCCCAGTCGCCCGAGGGCCGGCGCATCTTCCCGGGCATGACGGTGCTGGAGAACCTGTCCATGGGCGCGTACGCCCGCAAGGGAGCGAAGGACACCGCGGCTGGGGACCTCGACCGGGTCTTCGGGCTGTTCCCCCGCCTGGCCGAGCGTCGCTCCCAGGCGGGGGGCACCCTGTCGGGCGGCGAGCAGCAGATGCTGGCCATGGGCCGGGCCCTCATGGCCCACCCCAAGGTGCTGCTCCTCGACGAGCCGTCCATGGGCCTGGCCCCCAAGCTGGTGACCCACATCTTCGAGATCGTGACCGAGATCAACCGCCAGGGCACCGCCGTGCTCCTCGTGGAGCAGAACGCGGTGCAGGCGTTGCAGCGCTCGCACCGGGCCTACGTGCTGGAGACGGGGCGGGTGGTGAAGCAGGCGGCGGCGGCCGACCTCCTCGACGACGCCGACGTGCGGGCCGCCTACCTCGGGGGCGACGTAGCCTCGGGGCGATGACCGCCACCGCCATCCCCGGCTCCCCGGCGGCGGCGCCGTCGGGCCCGGAGTCGGCGCCGGCGGCGGGCGGGGACCTCGACGCCCTTCGGGCGGGGTTGCGGCGGCTCGGGCGGGTGGTCGTGGCCTTCAGCGGCGGCGCCGACTCCGCCTTCCTGGCCTGGGTGGCGGCCGACACGCTGGGTCCGGCGGCCGCCTGGGCGGTGACCGCCGTCTCCGCCTCCCTGGCCCCGGCCGAGGCCGAGGACTGCGCGGCGCTGGCCGCCGAGTGGGGCCTGCGCTGGGCGCCGGTGGCCACCGACGAGCTGGGCCGCCCGGCCTACGTGGCCAACGACGGCGACCGCTGCTTCCACTGCAAGTCGGCGCTGATGGACGCCCTCCTTCCCCTGGCCGCGGCCGAGGGGGCCACGGTGGTCCTCGGCACCAACGTGGACGACCTCGGCGACCACCGCCCGGGCCAGGCGGCGGCCGCCGCCGGGGGCGCGGCCTTCCCCTTGGTGGAGGCGGGGTTCACCAAGGCCGGGGTGCGGGCCGCGTCCCGCCGGCTCGGACTGCGCACCTGGGACAAGCCGGCGGCCGCCTGCCTGGCGTCCCGGCTCCCCTACGGCACCCCGGTCACCCTGACGACTCTCGACCGGGTGGGCCGGGCGGAGGCCGCCCTTCACGACCTCGGGTTCGCGGCGGTCCGGGTGCGCCATTACGGGGACCTGGCCCGCCTGGAGGTCGAGCAGGCCGACCTGGGCCGGGCCGTGGCCCGGCGGGCCGAGGTGGTGGCGGCGGTGGCGGCCGCCGGGTACCGCTACGTCACCCTCGACCTGGAAGGCCTGCGCTCCGGCAACCTCAACGCCGCCCTGGACGGGGATGGCATGCTTCGGCGATGCCCACCGTCCGGGTCAAGCTGACCTTTCCCGAGCAGCTCATCCGCGAGCCCCTGCTGGGCCGCCTGGACCGCCAGTTCGAGGTGCTGCCCAACATCCGGCGGGCCAACATCGAGGAGAAGGTGGGCTGGATCGTGTGCGAGCTGGCCGGCCAACCCGATGGGGTGGAGGCGGCCATCGGCTGGCTCCAGGAGAAGGGCGTCCAGGTGGACCGCCTGGGCGACGTGGTGGAGTCCTGAGCGGACCGCTCGAGGGCTACCAGTCCTCGGTGCCGGGCCCGCCCTTGAAGGGCCCGACCACCTCGGACGTGATCCAGCCGCCGTAGAAGCCGCCGGGCTGGGCCTCCACGTAGTCGCCGTCCACCAGGCACACCTCCATGCGCCCCGGGTAGAACGACACGTAGCCGGCCATGGCCTCGTAGCCGGGCGACGGCTCGGCGTAGGTCCACGCCGCGTCGGTGGCCGTCTGGCCCTTCATGTGGGCGCTGAAGTAGGTGGCCAGGCCCTTGAACTCGCAGAACGACGTGCGACCGGTGGGAGTGAGCACACCGGGCACGATGCTGTCGGCCGGGAGGTAGTACACGGGCGGGTGGCTGGTCTCCAGCACACGCATGGGCTCCAGGGTCAGGGCGATGGTCTCCCCGCCGAGGATGACCTCCACCTGGCGGCGGACGGCCTCCAGGCGAGGGGGCCGGGGGTAGTCCCACACGGACTCCTGCCCGGGCCTGGGGACGACGGGCTCGGGTCTCATGGCGCCACCGCGGCGGGCGGATGCGGGAGCATGGAGGCTGTGGCCAGCGCGAACGGGATCGGCGTGCACACCGGGGGCGAAGGGCAGGAGGACGACGGCATCGGTGTGGACGAGCATGCCACGGTGCTGGCCGACGTCATCGACAGCGCGCTGGCCGGCTGGGTCGAGCGCTCGGTGGCCCGCCGCCTGCCCGTCGCCCCACCAGAGGTGACGGCGGCGGCCGCCGCCGCCGGGGCGCGGGCGCGGGCCGAGGTGGGGCCGCGCGTCCGGGCCCTGCTGGCGGCCGACGTCGACCAGCAGCGCACCACGCCCCTCGCCATCCTGCGCTCGGCGGTGACCTATGCCACCGACGTCCTGGCCGACGCCGGCGTCCCGCCGGTGGCCCGCGACGAGGTGCAGCAACGCCTCTTCCCGGCCGATGTCTACGACCTGGCCCCCGCCTCGTTCGCCGACGTTGACCCGTCGCTGGCCGACCCGGGGCTGGCATGGGGCGCGGCCAAGGCGTGGGTCTCCCGCCGGCGCCACGCTCGCCGGGAGGCGCCGTGACCCGGGTCGTGGCCTACGCGCCCGACCTCATGGACCGGTCCCGGATCTCGGCCGGCCCCGCCGACGTGACCTTCGTGGCCACTCCCGGGGCCCTGGCCAATGCGAGCGCGGGAGCCGACCTTGTCGTCGTCGACCTCACCCGGCCCGGCGTGCTGGACGTGGTGCCGGCCCTCGGCCCCCCGGTGATCGGCTTCGCCAACCACACCGAGCGGGCGCTGATGGAGTCGGCTGTTGCCGCCGGGTGCCGGACGGTCCTGGCCCGCTCGGCCTTCTTCTCCCGCCTCGGGGACCTGCTGGCCTGAGGGGCCGGCCGCCGCAGGCCGATGCGCGCCGGCGGAGTCGGCCGGACCGCGGGCCGGTAGCGTCGGAGGGGCCATGAGCGAGCGGGGCCCCGACCCGGCGGCTGCCAGCGTCCACGACCTCCTGCGGTGGAGCGAGGCCCTGGCCGGCATCGCCCGTACCGGCCTGGGGTTCACCGCCAGCCTGTACGAGCGGGAGCGCTTCGAGGAGATCCTGCGGGTGGCGGCAGACATGCAGGTGGCCGCCGGCCTGGCCGCCGGGCCCGAGGTGGTAGTGCAGGAGTGGCTGCGGCGGGTGGGCGAGGGGGTGGCCGGCTACGTGACGCCCAAGGTGGCGGTGGGTGCCATCGTCGGCAACGAGCGCAACGAGATCCTGCTGGTGCAACGGGGTGATTCAGGCGCCTGGCTCTACCCCACGGGGTGGGCCGACGTGGGCTATTCGGCTTCGGAGGTGGCGGTGAAGGAGGTGGCCGAGGAGACGGGGATGGACGTGGAGCCGGTGCGCCTCATCGCCGTGCTCGACGGCCTGCGGTTGGGCTTCACCCGCATCCCCCTCTACTCGTTGGTGTTCCATTGCCGCCTGCTCGGGGGGTCCCTGGCCGGCCACCCGCTGGAATGCCGGGACGTGGGCTGGTTCGCCGAGGACGCCATGCCCGAGCCCCTGGCGGGCGCCGGTCGCTGGCAGCTCCAGGCCTTCCGGGCCATCCGCGGCGAGCCGGTGGACGTGCTGTTCGACGCCCCCCGCCACCCTCCCTGGCGGGAGGTGGCCCCGGGGCGGTAACCAGGGCGGGCTAGGTTCGGTCCCCGGGGCGGCAGCCGAGAGGAGGTCCCCGTGCGCCTGGCCAAGCGAAGGAGGGTCGGCCCGAGTGACCCCATGTCGGTGGTCACCCGGTTCCTGGACGCCGCCAACCACCACGACTCCGACGCGCTGTACGCCGCCGTCCACCCCGAATTCGAGAGCTTCCAGCCCCTCCACCCGGCCCGCGACTTTCGGGGCCCGGGCCAGCTGGTCAGCAACTGGAAAGCCATCTTCGAGGCGGAGCCCGGCTTCCGCCTCACCGTGCTGCGGGCGTCCACCACCGGCAACACCGTGTGGGTCGAGGTGCACGGCGCCGGGGCGTCGGCCGAGGCGGCCGGGATCTTCATCGTCGGCGTCGAGAACGGGCGCATCCGCTGGATCCGCGTCTACAGCGACCTGGTCCAGCCGCTCCCCGAGGCGCCGGCGGTGGACGCCCCCGCCGGCCCGTCGGCCGAGCCGGCGCCCGACCACCCGTCCGCCCTGGCCGCCGTCGCCGGCTCCGATGCCGGCGACTCGCTCCGCCTGGTGGCCGCCCCGGAGGCAGATGGGCCGGACGACGGCGCCGACCGCCGGTGGGCGGGGAGCGAGGAGCCTCCCGCTCTGCGGCTGGTGGCGCCCGAGGACGCGGGCCCCGATGACGGCCCCACGAGCGACGAGGCCGAGCCCCCCGGGGGCCTCCACCTGGTGACTCCCGGCGACGGCGGCCAGGTGGCGGACGACGACGGGGGCGAGCCGACCCAGGCGGTGGAGTTCCTGGTGGGCGGCCCGCCGGCCGACGACGTGCCGTCAACCTGGAGCCGCCCGGCCTCCGTTTCCGCCGGCACGCCCGAGGCGGCACCTGGCGAGGCCTGGCCGTCGGCGGGCCCGACGGACGAGGGCGACGTGGCACCCGGGAAGGAGTGGTTGGCGGCCGACCTGTCGTCGGCAGCCACGTCTGCGGCAGGGAGCGGGGCCGAGCACGATGCCGGTGCGTGGTCGACGGACGTGGCCGCCGGCGAAAACGACCCGACGGCGGACGACCCCGGCGACGGTGCGGCCGGCGATGTACCTCCGGCGGAGCTCGGCGAGGCCTCCGCCGATGGCGGGCCCGACGGCCTGGTGGTGGCCGGCGTGGACACCGATGGTGGGGCCGGCGGCGGCGATGTGGTGGACGAGCTAGAGGCCGACCCGTCCCGAGACGTCGGCGCAACGGGCGACGACGAGGGTGGGAGCGGGGCGGCGGAGGTCGACGAGGGTGGGAGCGGGGCAACGGGCGACGACGAGGGTGGGGGCGGGGCGGCGGAGGACGACGAGGGTGCGGGCGGTGGCGACGGCATCGGAGGTGTGGACGGCATCGGCGGTGTGGACGGCGGCGAGGACGCGAAGGGTTTCGGCGCCGAGGGTGCTGAGCACTCGGGGGGATGGCACCCGTTCCGGCGGCGCAAGGGCGTCCGCCGCTGACGGTCAGGGCCGGCCGGTGCCGGCCCTGCTCACACCGGTGTAGCGGTAGAAGCGCACGCCGCCGAGGGTGCCCACCAGGACGTACTGCCGGCTGACGCGCGACCAGATCTGGGTGCGGTCCAGGGGGTAGTACTGCGACCCCCGGATGCGGGCGCCGGTGGTGTCCACGATGAGCGCGGCGGGGTGGGCCTGGAGGTCCTGGTCGAGCAGGGCCCAGCCTCCGGGGAGCCCGTCGGACGGTTGCTCGGTGCCCGCCGGCCGGCCGCCGGTGTGCCCGGTGAGAAAGCCGGTGTGGATGAACCGGGTGGCCGGTTCGCGGTCCGAGGCCCAGTAGATCTCGGGGAACTCGCCCCACACGAACACGGTGTCGGTGGGAGCCGTCAAGCGGCGCACCTGGGCGGCCACCGCGCCGTAGGGCAGCAGTCCCCGCTCGTCGGCGGGCAGGAACGCCACCGCGCACATGACGGCCGCCGACACGGCCGTGAAGCCGACGGCCAGCCGGCGGGCGGCGGGTGCCAGGCCGGGCAGCACGCCCGCCCCCAGCAGGGCGAGGGGCGGCAGGAGCTGGAGGTAGTAGTGGCCGAAGAAGCGCAGGCCGACGAGCACGCCGAAGGCCGAGCCGGCCAGCCACAGCCATTGGTCGGTGGTAGCCGTGCGCCGGCGGGCGGCCCACGCGGCCAGTCCCACCAGGGCGAGGTTGATGCCGATGAAGGCCCAGGTCATACCCATGGCCCGCCCGAGGGTGGCGCCCACCGATCCCCGCAGGGCCAGGTAGCCGCCGTTGCCGGTGACCGTCCAGAGCAGGAACTGCGACGGCCCGAAGGCCAGAGCGGTGGCGGCGATGACCGCCCCGCCGGCCAGCGCCGCCCGCACCGCCGGGCGCCAGCCGCCGCCCTGCCACAGGAGCCAGGCCACCGGGAGGGCGGTCGCGGCCGCCGTCTGCTTGCACAGGCAGGCCACCGCCAACCACAGGCCGGCCTGCACGGCCCGGTGGCGCGACGCGGCCACGACCGCCGCGGTCATGGGCAGGAGCATGAACAGCTCGAAGCCGGCGGCCTGGGTGTCGGCCGGGAAGAAGGCCACCGTGCCGAGCAGGAACAGGAGGGCGGCCCCCCAGGCGGCGCGCCGGCTGCGGTAGCGCCGGGCCGCCTCGGCGGCCAGCAAGGCGGCGGTGGCAGCCAGCACCAGGGCGCCCAGGGCCCGCACCGGGCGCAGGTCGCGGGTGCCGGTGAGGCGGGCGACGGCCGCGTACACGTAGGGGACGGCGGGCGGCTTGCGGTCGGCCGTCTCGTGGTAGAGGCGACCCCCCCGGTCGATGACCATGGCCATGGTGGCCAGGCTGGCCTCGTCGGAGTTGAAGAGGTGGACGAGCAGCCCGGGCAGGTGGACGAGCAAGGAGAGGGCCACCGCCACCGCCACCAGCCCCGCCCACCACCGCCGGTGCCCGGCGCTGCCGGGGGCGGGCGGGCGGTCGGCCAGTGCGGTGGTGACGGCGTCGTCGGTGACCACGGCGTCGTCGGTGGTGGCGGCCGCAGCGTGGTCACCCGGCTGCAAAACCACCTCCGCCTGGTCGCCGGGCGCGGTCACCGCCGTACCGCCCCGGTGACGTCGACCGCCCCCGTGCTGTCGACTGCCCCGGTGCCGTCGACCGTCCCGGCCTCACCGGCCAGCAGCAGCAGGGCGGGCCAGCCCACGGCCACCACCGACGACGCCACGAGGAGCCCCGAGTCGTTCACCGCCGAGCCAACCGCGGCGGCCACGGCCAGGGCCAGGGCCATCGCCGACAGGGCCGGGCGGTGGCTCAGGCGTACCCGGGCCCCGGCCAGGCCGGCCAGGCCCAGGACGGCCACCAGGCTGAGAGGGTTGACGACGGTGGCCAGGGCCCGCTGGGCCTTGCGCACGATCTCGCCGCCCAGGTCGCCGCCGGAAAGGACCTGGCCGAGGTGGGTGCGAGCGGCGGCGGGGCGGGACAGGTCCACGGCCGCGAAGGCGGCCAGCAGGAGCACCGTCGCCCCTGCCACGGCCAGGACCCAGCGGGCCGACGGTCGTCGCCGGTAGGCGGCCAGGGCGAGGGTGCCGTAGGTGGGCACGGCGGCCAGGGCGCCGCCCACGTCGGCGCCGAACGACGGGGCGCCCCCCACCACCAGACCGGCCCCGAGGGCGACGGCGCAGGCGGGGACGGCCCGTCGCTCCCACCGCTCCCACGCCAGGGCCACGGCCACGACGAGCCCCGCCAACAAGAACCCGGAGCCGATGTTGCCGACGCCGTAGAAGCGGCCGGCCACGACCGGCGAGTTGCCGAAGGGAGCGTCGATCTCCAGGCGACCGCCGAAGGCGGCGTCCACCCCCACCACGGCGGCCGCCAGGCCGGCCAGCGCCCCGACACCGAGCGCCGGGCGGCGGCGGGCCAGGGCGGCGGCGGCGGCGGCCAGGGCGGCGACCATTGCCCCGCCCACCACCAGCGCGCCGGCCAGCCCCCAACGCCACCAGGGGACGAGCATCACCAGGAAGCTGGCCGGCGGCACGGCCAGCAGCGGCCACGCCGCCGCCGGCCGGGCCCGCGGCCATCGCATGGCCACCAGCGCGCCGACCGCGGTCATGGCCACGAAGAGGAGCACCAGCGGGGTGCGGTCCCGGTCGGCGGTGACCGTGCGCCGGTCACGGGCCACCACGGCGGCCACCGTGACCGGCCCCGACGGCCGTACCACCGACCCCCCGGCGCCGGCCGGCGGGGCGACCCCCAGGCGGGAGAGGAAGGTGGGCGCCACGTCGGCCAGCGTGGCCAGGTGGGCCTGGCGGGTGGCGGGCGACGACAGGCCGGCGCGGCCCAGCCCGCACGCCGGCGAGGTGGCCATCACGCCGAGGTGACGGTCGGAGGCGGGCGACGAGACGCTGGCCACCACCACGCACACCGGCCCGGCGGCGTCCACCACCGACGTCAGGTCGGCGGCCGGCGCCGCCACCACCACCGCCTCCGCTCCCCCGGCCAGGGCCAGCCGGACGCCGGCGGGACCGCCGGGTAGGACCCGGGGAACGGCGCCCCCGTGGTCGGCGGCCGCCGCCAGCGCCGCCGGGTCGTCGGCCACCAGGGCCCGGGGGCGACCGGCGGCGGCCAGGGCCTGGCCCAGGGACCCGAGGGTCCCGCCGTAGTGCAGGGACCGGTCGTAGGCCTGGAGGCGGCCCCAGTCCACCAGCCGGGCGCCCCCGTCACCCGCCGGCGCCACCGGGCCGAGGCCGCCACCGGGAGCGGCTGACCGCGCCGCCTTGCCCACCGTGAGATAGCCGTCGGCGGCGCCGCCCCGGGCGCGGGCCGACCGCACGGACAGGCTGGCCTTGGCCCACCCGTCGAGGACGGGGGGCGCTCCCGACCAGGCCAGGTCGGGAACCAGCACCAGCACGGCCGGCGGCCGGGCCGCCGCCTGACCGGAGCCACCGGGGCCGCTCAGTGCAGGTGCGGCCAAGACCCCCGCCACGAGCGTCAGCAGGGCCAGCAGGGCCCCTCCCCGGCCGTCCCGCGAGGGGTACGACGAGGGGCCACCGTCATGGCCGGAACGCTAGCCCACGACCCGGTGGGCCCCCTGGGCAGGCCACGTTCAGTGCGGCCCACCGCCGGCCGGCTCCAGCTGGGCCAGCAGGGCGGCCACGATCGACGTGCGGCCGCCGGTCCGCTCCCATTCGTCGCCGATGGCGGCGTGGTCGGCCAGGCCCGAGGCGTCGGGAGCCAGGCCGAGATCGGCGGCGCAGGCGGTGGCCAGGGGCGCCGGCTCGATCTCGTCGCCGTAGGCCGGGAAGGCCTCCAGGCCGTCCCAGAGGCGGTCGAGCGGCGCAGGGCCCGGCTCGCCCCGGGCCACGGCGTCGGCCGCCGCCTCGAACACCTCGTAGGTGCCCACCCCGTCGGGGCGGCGGTACCCCGCCACCGGGTGCAGCCGCCACTCCACGGTTGCCCCACCGGGCCCGTCCTCCCGCAGCCACACCTGGGCACCGTTGACGTAGGCGTCCACCGGCGGCCCGAATCTCTCGTCCAGCGCTACCACCACCTCGGCCCGGGCCCGCCAGACGCACGTCGGCACCAGCGCGGCCACGGCCGCCAACGTTAGGCGGGCAGCCCCGGCAGCCCGGGCAGCCCGGCGCGCCGGAGCGCGGGGACGACGGGGCGAACGACTGCCACCATGGCGAGGGTGGGTGGCCGGCACAGGTGGCGGACGGTGTCCAGCCTGGTGGGGGCCGTGATGGCCGCCTGCGGCTGCTCGACCGCCGGGCAGGCGCCCTCGTCCGGCCCGTCGACGGCCGGCACCGTGCCGTCGGCGCCGGCGTCGCTGCCCCTGGCCACGTCGCCCTCGTGCCCGCCCATCCCGGCCCGGGCCGCCCCTGCGCCCGACCGGCCCCGGTACGTTCTGACCGCCGACGTGCGGACCGCCGACGCAACCGTCGCCGGTGACCTCCGGGTGCGCTTCACCCCCGACCTCGCCACCGACCGCCTGGTGTTCCGGCTCTGGCCCAACGGCACCGACCTGGCCAAGGACGGCGCCCACCTGGACACGGGGCCGGTGACGGTGGGCGGTGCACCGGCCCCGACCACCGCCGACGACCCTACGACCCTGGTCGTCCACCCGGGCGGCCCCCTGGCCGCCGGTCGGGCCCTGGACGTGTCCCTCAGCTGGACGCTCCACCTGCCGTCGGTGTCGCACGACCGGGTGTCGGTGGACGGCGACGCCGTGCGCCTGGGCTCGTTCTTCCCGGTCCTGGCGTGGGAGCCGGGGGTGGGTTGGGCCACCGACCCGTCCACCGGCGGCTTCGCCGAGGACTCCACCGCCCCCACCGCCGACTTCGACCTCACCCTCACCGTGCCTCCCGGCAGCACTGCGCTGGCCACTGGCGTCAACGACCGGCCCGGGCACTGGACGGCGACGGCCATGCGGGACATCGGCGTGTCGGTGGGCCGGTTCGCCACCGCCGCCGGCACCGCACAGGCCCCCGACCCGGTGCAGGTGACGGTGGGCGTGCAGGATGGCATCGGCGAGTCGCCCGACGGCTACCGGGATGCCGCGGTGGCCGCCCTGGAGGACTTCGGCCGCCGCTTCGGGCCCTACCCGTGGCCGACCTTGACGCTGGCCGTCACGCCCGCCCTGGGCGGGGGGATCGAGTACCCGGGCCACGTCATGGAGGGCCCCGGGACCCTGAAGCTCATCACGCCCCACGAGATCGGCCACCAGTGGTTCTACGCGCTCGTGGGCAACGACCAGGGCCGCGATCCGTGGCTCGACGAGAGCCTGGCCACCTGGGCCGAGGTCCGCTTCGACGGCGGCCTGGACAAGCTGCGGGCCACCGCCCTGCCCGACGCCGCCCGGGGCCACCTGGGCGACCCCATGACCTACTGGTCCGGCCATCGCGCCGCCTACCAGAACGGTGCCTACGACCAGGGCGCCCAGGCCCTCGACGAATTGGGGCCGGCCGATCTGGTGGACTGTGCCCTGCGGGTCTACGTCGCCCAGGAGGCCTACCGGATCGCCCGGCCGCGGGACCTGGTGGCCGCTGCCTCCGCTGTCTTCCCCGACGCCGCCGCCACCTTCGCCCGCTTCGGCATCCAGCCGTAGAGCACCGCTCCAGGCCAAGGCGCCACGCCTGGCGCCCCTGGCGCACCAGGGATCGCCCCGACCTGGGCGCACCCGCCACCGCCACCGCCACCGGGGCGGCTCTAGCGTGGCCGCATGCCGCCCCTCGCCGCCGTGGACCTGGGCGCGGTACGGGGGGCCATCGCCACCGAGGCTGCGCGCCTGACCGCCCTGCTGCGCTCCGTCCGCACGCCGTCGGCCCCGGCCCTGGGCGACTGGGACCTGACCGACGTCGCCGTGCACGTGTCCCACAGCCTCGACGTGGTGCTGTCGACGGTCCGGGGCGGCGGACCCCTGGTGGACGACGTGTGGGGCCTGACCGCGATGTCGTCCATGCTGGTGAAGGGGGAGACCACCCGGGACCTGGCCGCCATCGCCGACCGCATCGGCGCCACCGTCGCCCAGCTCCTGGCCGTGCTCCCGGCCACCGGCGGCGGGGAACTGCGGGCCTGGCTGGTGCAGGGCGTGGACCTGCCGGTGTCGGCCCTCGCCTGCCAGGCCCTCGAGGAGCTGGTGGTGCACGGGCGGGACGTGGCCCGGGCCGAGGGCGCGGCCTGGCCGGTGGGGCGGGCGGAGGCGGCCCTCTTGCTGGAGGGCTTCCTGTTCCCATCCCTGGGGGTCCTCGGGCGGTCCATGGTGGACCAGCAGGCCGCCGCCGGGGTGCGGGCCGCCTACGACGTGCGCCTGCGGGGGGGCGGCGGTGCCGTGCTGCGCTTCGACGACGGCGACCTGGCCGTCACCGGGCGGGGGGCGGGCCCGGTGGACTGCCACCTGTCGGCGGACCCGGTGGCCTTCCTGCTCGTGTCGTGGGGGCGCACGAGCCAGTGGCCGGCCATCGCCCGGGGCCGCCTCCTGGCCTGGGGCCGGCGGCCGTGGCTCGGCCTGCGCCTGCGGTCCCTCCTCCGCAATCCGTGACGCCCGGCGTCGGTAGGGTCAGTGGCGTGGCCGCACCGGGAACCGGGGCTGAGGCCGCCCGCCGCCAGGTCGTCGAGCGGGGCCTGGTCCCGGCCGCCTTCGGGCACCTCACCAAGGACGCCTTCCTGGCCCTGCCGTTCGAGGCCCTGGGCCCCACCAAAGCGCTGCTGAAGCGCTTCTTCTCGCCCGAGCCGTGGACGACGGCCGACAACGACGCCCTGGCCGAGGCCGTCGGCCCCGGAGAGGGCCGGTGGGAGCGCCCCCTCGACGACGACCTGACGCTGGCCTACGGCTGGGACGCCCACCGCTTCTGGCTCGGGGTGAGGTCCACCATCTCGAGCCCGGCGGGCGGTGCGGGCCCGGGCGACAGTCCCCTCCCGACGCCGGAGGGGGGCTCGACGGCGCCCGGTGCCGACCACGACAAGGCTCCGTCGACGGTGGCGCCGGCGGTGATCGACCCGCCCTCGCCCCCGGGCGCGGAAGGGGCTGGCGGTCGGGACGCTGGCGGCGATGGCCGGGAGCAGCGGGGCGGCGCCGGCAACCGGTCGGCTGCCGGGAGCGACGACCCGCTGGCCGCCACCTTCGACGGGCCGGTCGTCCCCGAGGCCACGCCCAATCCTCGGACCATCCGCTTCCAGGTCGGGTCGCTGCACGACGGCCCCAGCCGGTGGTTCGAGTCGGCGCCCCCCGCCCGCGAGGAGCCGGCGGTGGCCCGGTTGTTCACCTCGTTCCCGGACGTGGCCAACGTCCTCGTGGGTCCGGACTTCGTGGCCGTCGGCCTTCACCGCCCGGCCGACTGGGAGCGGCTCCTGCGGCCGGTCCTGGCCATGGTGGCCGAGGAGTTCGCGGCCAGCGCCGAGCCGGCCCCGGCATCGCCCCGCCCGTCCATGGGCGGCCCCGCGGGAGCGGGCGCCCCTCTGGTCGGTGCACCGCCGACCCCCTCGGCGGGGCCCACCGGGGGCCGCCGGCCCGGCCGGCTCGAGCAGGCGTGGCAGGACCTCGGGTCGCTGCGCCCCGCCGACCCCGCCGACCTGGCGCGAGTGCTGGAGGCGACGGCCGGGACCGACCCGTCACGCCGCCAGGTGGCGGCCAGCCTCCTGCGGGAGGCCGACTCCCGGGTGGCTTCCGCGGAGTGGGCTCGCCTGGCCGCCGACGAGGTGCGCTCGGTACGGCGGGCCGCCGTCGACGCCATGGTGGACGCCGGGCGTGAGGAGCTCCGCCCACTCCTGGAGTCGGCGCTGGACGACGCCGACGCCTGGGTGCGGTGGAAGGCGCTGCGGGGCCTGGCCGAGCTGGGGGCCGGCGCCAGCCGTCCGGCCATCACCGGGGTGGCCGACGATCGCGACTTCCGGGTCCGCCTGGAGGCGGCCGCCGCCCTCCGCCACGCCGCCGGCTGACTCCTACGCCGCCGGCCGGGCGACGAGCCCTAGTCCTCGCGCTGCTCGCGGAGGAACTTCTCCAGCTCGGCGGCAAGGACGTCGCCCGACTGGAGCTCCATCGGGGGGGACGCGGACTCGACGTCGGCCGCCTCCTCCAGGCGGCGGACGTAGGACGACACGTCGTCGTCGGTGGCCACCACCTCGCTGACCTGGCGCTCGTAGTCGAGGGCCCGCTGCTCCAGCTCGGCCGTCATCACCCGGGTGGAGAGCAGGTCGGCGGTGCGCCGCACCAGGGCCAGCGTGGCCTTGGGCGACGGCGTGGCCGCCACATAGTGGGGCACGGCCGCCCACAGCGACGCCGACTTCAGCTGGGCCGTGCCGAAGGCGTCCTGGAGCACTCCGAGGATGCCCGTGGGGCCCTCGTAGGTGGAGCGCTCGAGTCCCAGGCGGCCGACCATGGCCGGGTCGGCGGCGGTCCCGGTGACCCGCACCGGCCGGGTGTGGGCCACGTCGGCGAGGAGGGCGCCGAGGGTGATCACCATCTCGGCCCGCAGCTCGGTGGCCACGCCAACGATCTGTGAGCAGAACGTCCGCCACCGGAGCTGGGGCTCGGTGCCGGTGAGGACGACCACGTCGTGGGGGGTGTCGGGCAGGGCGGCGGCCGAGAACTCGGTGGCGGGCCAGACGATCTCGCGGTTCAGCCCGTCGGCGATGCGCACCTGGGGGCGGGTGGAGGAGAAGTCGAAGAACTCCTCGGGGTCGACGGTCGCGAAGGTGCGGGCGCCCCAGCGGAGCTTGAGGTAGCGGGCGGCGGCGGATGCGGCGTCGGCGGCGTCGTTCCACCCTTCGAAGGCGGCGACGACCACCGGGCGCCGCAGGCGGGGGCGGTCCTCCCACTGCACGTGGTCCATCGGCCGACGCTACCGGCCCCCGGTGTCACAGCCTCGCCGTACCCTGGGGCCGTGGCCCGGTCGTCGCCGTCCCTGGAACGGTTCTCGCCCGTCACCCGGGCGTGGTTCGAGGCCACCTTCGCGGCCCCCACCCCGGCCCAGGAGCAGGGCTGGGAGGCCATCAGCCGGGGGGACCACACCCTCGTCTTGGCCCCCACCGGCTCGGGCAAGACCCTCGCCGCCTTCCTGTGGTGCCTCGACCGCCTCATGGCCGGCGCCCCGGAGGGGCCCGGCGACGGCTCGGGGGGCGGCGCCCCTCGGGCCGGTTGCCGGGTGCTCTACGTCTCGCCCCTCAAGGCGCTGACCTATGACGTGGAGCGCAACCTGCGGGCGCCGCTGGCCGGCCTGGCCCTGGAGGCGGCCCGCCGGGGACTGCCGGCACCCACCATCTCGGTGGCCACCCGGACGGGCGACACGCCCCAGGCCGACCGGCGCGACATCGCCCGCCACCCGCCCGACATCCTCATCACCACCCCTGAGTCGCTCTACCTCATGCTCACTTCCGCGGCCCGGGAGGTGCTGGCGTCGGTCGAGCACGTCATCGTCGACGAGATCCACTCCGTGGCCGCCACCAAGCGGGGTGCCCACCTGGCCCTGTCCCTGGAGCGCCTCGAGCGCCTCACGCCTCGGCCTCCCCAGCGCATCGGGCTGTCGGCCACCCAACGGCCGCTGGACGAGATCGCCCGCTTCCTCGGCGGGCGCCGGCGGGTCCCGGCCGCCGGGCCGGCCGAGTGGCAGGCCCTGCCGGTCACAGTGGTGGACGCCGGCGTGCGCAAGCCCTTGGAGCTCCAGGTGATCGTGCCCGTCGAGGACATGGCGGAGATGGGCAGGCCCATCGCCGGCGACGACGGCGCCGACATCCTCTCCGGCCCCGCCGCCGGGGACCCCGAGGCCCGCCACTCCATCTGGCCGGCCATCCACCCGGTGCTGCTCGACCTCATCGAGGCCCACCGCTCCACGCTCATCTTCGTCAACTCCCGCCGCCTGGCCGAGCGCCTGGCCGCCCGCCTCAACGACCTCGCCGGGCGCGACCTGGTGCGGGCCCACCACGGGTCGGTGGCTCGAGAGCAGCGCCTGGAGATCGAGGACGCCCTGAAGGCGGGCCGGCTCCCCGCCCTGGTGGCCACCAGCAGCCTGGAGCTGGGCATAGACATGGGCGCCATCGACCTGGTGGTCCAGGTGGAATCGCCGTCGTCGGTGGCCAGCGGGCTCCAGCGCATCGGCCGGGCCGGCCACTCGGTGGGCGAGCCGTCCCGAGGTCGCATCTTCCCCAAGTTCCGGGGCGACCTGGTGGAGGCGGCGGTGGTGGCCATGCGCATGAAGGCCGCCCTCATCGAGGAGACCCGGGTCCCCCGCAACCCCGTCGACGTGCTGGCCCAGCAGATCGTGGCCATGTGCGCGGTGGAGGACGTCACCGTCGACGAGGTGGCCGGCGTGGTGGGGGGCGCCTACCCGTTCGCCGACTGCACGCCGGCGGTGCTGGAGGGCGTGCTCGACATGCTGGCCGGGCGCTACCCGTCCGACGAGTTCGCAGAGCTGCGGCCCCGCATCACGTGGGACCGGGTGGAGGGCACGCTGCGGGCCCGGGCCGGCGCCCGGATGCTGGCCGTCACCAGCGGCGGCACCATCCCTGACCGCGGCTTGTTCGGCGTCTACACGGCGGGCGCCGACGGCGCCGGCGGCACCCGGGTGGGCGAGCTGGACGAGGAGATGGTCTACGAGAGCCGGGTGGGCGAGACCTTCCTGCTGGGCGCCACCACCTGGCTCATCCAGGAGATCACCCGGGACCGGGTGCTGGTGACCCCGGCCCCCGGCGTACCCGGCAAGATGCCGTTCTGGCACGGCGACGGGCTCGGCCGCCCCGCCGAGCTGGGGCGGGCCATCGGCGCGTTCCTCCGGGAGGTGGACGGGTGGACCGACGAGCACCTGGCCGAGGAGTGCTCGCTCGACGACCTGGCGGTGCGCAACCTGCGGGCCTACCTGGCCGAGGAGCGCTCCGTAACCGGGGTCGTGCCCACCGACCGCCAGGTGGTGGTCGAGCGCTTTCGCGACGAGCTGGGTGACTGGCGCATCTGCGTCCTGTCGCCGCTGGGCGGGCGGGTCCACGCCCCGTGGGCGCTGGCCATCGAGGCCAAGGTGCGTTCACGCCTGGGCGTGGAGGTGCAGACCATGTGGAGCGACGAGGGGATCGTCGTGCGCCTCCCCGAGGCCGACGAGGCGCCGCCCGTGGAGTCGATCCTCGTCGAGCCCGAGGAGGTGGAGGACCTGGTGGTCGGCGAGCTGGCCAACAGCACCCTGTTCGCCTCCCACTTCCGGGAGAACGCGGCCCGGGCCCTGCTGCTCCCCCGCCGCCGCCCCGGGAGCCGCACCCCCCTGTGGCAGCAGCGCCAGCGGGCGGCCGACCTGCTGGCGGTGGCGTCCAAGCACGGCTCGTTCCCGATCCTGCTGGAGACCTACCGGGAGTGCCTGCGCGACGTGTTCGACCTGCCCGCCCTCGTCGACCTGATGACGGCGGTGCGGGCCCGGACGGTGCGGGTGGTGTCGGTGGACACTCCCCGGCCGTCGCCCTTCGCCTCGTCCCTGGCCTTCGCCTACGTCGCCAACTTCCTGTACGAGGGTGACGCCCCACTGGCCGAGCGCCGGGCCCAGGCCCTCACCCTGGACCGGGAGATGCTGGCCGAGCTGCTGGGCACCGAGGAGCTGCGGGAGCTCATCGTGCCCGACGCCCTCGACGCCCTGGAGGCCGACCTCCAGCGCCTCGACGAGCGGCGCTGGGCTCGCGACGCCGACGAGGCGTCCGACCTCCTGCGCCGCCTGGGTGACCTCACCCGGGAGGAGCTGGCGGCCCGGTCGGTGGCCGACTTCTCGGCCGAGCTGGTGGCGTCGCGCCGGGCGGTGGAGGTGCGGGTGGCGGGCGAGGCCCGTCTGATCGCCGCCGAGGACGCCGGCCGCTACCGGGACGGCCTGGGCGTGGTGCCGCCGCCGGGCCTGCCCGACGCCTTCCTGGAGGCGGTCGACGACCCGCTGGGGACGTTGCTGGGCCGCTGGGCCCGCACCCACGGGCCGTTCCTCAGCGAGGAGCCGGCCCGGCGGTTCGGCCTGCCGGCGGGGGCGGTCGAGGGCCTGCTCGCCCGCCGGGCCGACGCCGGCCAGCTGCTGCGGGGGGAGTTCCGCCCCGCCGCCTCGGTGGCCGGGGGCGCCAGGCCGGCCGGTCGTGAGTGGTGCGACCCCGACGTCCTGCGGTCGCTGCGCCAGCGCTCCCTGGCCGCGCTGCGGCGGGAGGTGCAGCCGGTGGAGTCGGGCGTGCTGGCCCGGTTCCTGCCCGCGTGGCAGGGGGCGGCGCCGGTGGGCGGTCGGCGGGGGGGCTCGGACGCCGGTGGGCTCGACCGTCTGTACGAGGTGGTGTCCCAGCTCCAGGGCGTGGCCATCCCCGCCTCAGTGCTGGAGCGCGACGTGCTGGCGGCCCGGGTGGCCGACTACTCGCCCCGCCTCCTCGACGAGCTGACCGCCGCCGGCGAGGTGGTGTGGGTCGGCGCCGGGCCCTTGGGGGCCGACGACGGCAAGGTCGTGCTCTTCCGGCGCGAGCTGGCCCCGCTGCTGCGCCCGGCAGCCGGGTCGGCGGGCGAGCGCCCGTCGTCGCCCGAGCACGACCGCCTGCGGGAGGTCCTGGCGCGGCGGGGCGCCTGCTTCTACCGGGAGTTGGCGGGAGCGGACGACCGGGCGTCGCTCGACGCCCTCTGGGACCTGGTATGGGCGGGCGAGGTCACCAACGACTCGTTCGCCCCGGTGCGGGCCCTGGCCGGGGGCGGGAGCCGCCACCGCCACTCGTCCCGGCGGCGGAGCGGTCGGCCCAACGTGGGGTCCCTCACCGTGCTGGGGCCGCCCCGGGCCCAGGGCCGGTGGTCCCTGGTGGAGTCCGACCTGCCCACCGAGGGCGTCAGCCCCACCGCCCGGGCCCACGCCCTGGCCTCCGTGCTGCTCGACCGCCACGGGGTGCTGACCCGGGAGGCGGTGCGGGGCGAGGGTCACCCGGGCGGGTTCGCCGCCGTGTACGGGGTGCTGCGGGCCATGGAGGAGTCAGGCCGGGTACGGCGGGGCTACTTCGTGGCCGGCATGGGAGGCGCCCAGTTCGCCCTGGCCGGCGCCGTCGACCGCCTGCGGGGCGCCCGGGAGGTCGGCCCCGGTGCGGGTGCCGCCGAGGACGCGCTGGTCCTGGCCGCCACCGATCCCGCCAGCGCCTACGGCCTGTCGCTGGCGTGGCCGGTGGCCGGGCCGCGCCGGGTGGCGGGTGCCTACGTCGTGCTGGTGGGTGGGGAGGCGGCGCTGTACGTGGAGCGGGGGGCCCGGGGCCTGGTGGCCCTCCGGCCCTTCGACGGGACCTGGGAAGCGGCAGCGGTGGCCGCCCTCGGCGAGCTGGTGGCCCGGGGCCGCCTTCGCCGCCTGGCCGTCGAGCGCTTCGACGACGCCCTGGCCCCCGCCCTGCGGGCCGCCGGATTCGTCCCGTCGCCCCGCGGCCTCGTCCGCTACGGCTGAGCGGGTGGGCCCCCGCGGGCGGCGCCCAGCCCGCCGCCCCTCAACAACTCGGCCACCTCGTCGGGGCCCCACAGGGCGAGCGGGGCGACGGCCTCGTCGAGGGGTGACGGCGCCACATCCGCCCGGCGGGGATGTTCCGCTCGGGGGAGGGTGGTCTCGGTCCTGACCCTCAAAGGACCGGTGGGGCGGGCGGCGGCGGGGGCTGGTTGGCGGCGGCCACCATGCGGGAGCGCACCGCCAGGTAGCGGGCGGTGGAGCGGAGCGGCGCGAGGTCGGCGTCGGCGTCGAGGAGGGCGGGATCGGCCAGACCGGCGTCGGCCGCCCGCTCGAGCCATCCCAGGGCGTCGTCGGGCTTGCCGGCGCGGGCCCAGCTGCAGGCCACGTCGTAGGCGACGTGGGCCGGGCGCTCGGGCCCGGCGTCGAACGCCCGCTGGCCGACGAAGGCGGACTCGGGGAACCGGCCGGCGGCGTGGAGGTGGGCCTGGAACGAGGCCAGTGCCTCCACGCCGGTGCCGGGCGCCTGCTGCAGGCGGTCGGCCAGCTCCCCGACCAGCCCGAGGCGGGCCACCGCCTCGGCCACGATGACGCTCCACGGGCCCCACTGGCTGCGCCGGAAGGCGTCGGCCACCTGGTCCAGGCCCTCGGTCGTACGCCCCGCGTCCAGGGCCAGGGCGCCGGTGAGGAACCCGTTGGTAGTCACGCCCGCGGGCATGGCCGCCAGCGCCGAGGATGCGGCCGCCGCCCCGCCCGAGCAGAACCCGGCCCACGCCTTCAGCTCCACCGCCGAGGCGGCCACGTCGGGCGGAGGCTGGCCGGCCAGCACCCGGTCGGCCTCGGCCACCGCCGTGCCGAGATCGTTGCGCACGAGCGCCTGGTAGCCGGCCACCAGGGGCGCCTGGCGGGTGCGGGCCCGGTCCTGCTTGAGGGAGCTGTAGTTCTGGGCCACGAAGAAGAGGGCGAACAGGGCGCCGAACGTGTAGCCGAGGGAGTAGGCGTAGACGCCGGCGGCGGCGGCCACGGCGATGGACACCACATAGGCGGCGCGCTCGCCGTCGGCGCCCCGCAACCGCCTGAGGAGCGACGCCGACACCCGGCCGCCGTCGAGGGGCAGCACCGGCAGCAGGTTGACCCCCGACCAGGCAACGTTCACGAACACCACGGCGCGCAGCACCGTGTCCCAGGTGGATGCCGGCCCCGCCGAGTGCTGGAGCCACCAGGCGGGGAGGCCCAGCAGCACCAGGCCGGTGAGCGGCCCGGCCAGGCTGACGGCGATGTCCCGCCCCGGCGCCAGGGGCCCGGAACCGGAGGTGAGCCCGCCCATGCCCTGCAAGAGGATCCTGGGCTGCTGGCCGTACACCCGGAACGCCACTGCGTGGCCCAGCTCGTGGAGCAGCACCGACACGAAGACCACCGTCACCCAAGTGGCCACGAAGGTGGCGGTCCCCCCACCGAGGCCGAGCAGGGCGGCGATCAGGAAGAAGCTGGGGTCGATGCGGACGGGGATGCCGAAGAGCGAGAAGCTGACGCCGGCACTCACCGGCCCAGGGTAGGCCCGGACCAGCGCCTCCGGTCGGGCCGGGTCAACCGTCCAGGTCCCGCCGGCCCTCCAGGGCCCGCCCGAGGGTCAGCTCGTCGGCGTACTCCAGGTCGCCCCCCACCGGGAGCCCGCTGGCGATGCGGGTGGTGCGCACACCGAGCGGCTTGAGGAGGCGGGCCAGGTACATGGCGGTGGCCTCACCCTCGATGTTGGGGTTCGTGCACAGGATGACCTCGGCCACGTCCTCGGTGCCGATGCGAGCCAGCAGCTCGCGCACCCGGAGCTGGTCGGGCCCGATGCCCTCGAGGGGGCTGATGGCGCCCTGGAGCACGTGGTAGCGGCCCCGGAACTCCTGGGTCTTCTCCACCGCCACCACGTCGCGGGGCTCCTCCACGACGCACACGATCGTGGGATCGCGGCGGGGGTCCAGGCAGATGTCGCACTCCTCGCCCTCGCAGACGTTGAAGCAGCGCCGGCAGAACGACACCCGGTCCTTGGCCTCGACGATGGCCCGGGACAGGCGGAGGGCGTCCTCGGCCGGCAGCTTCAGGAGGTAGAAGGCGATGCGCTGGGCCGACTTGGGGCCGACGCCGGGTAGCCGGCCGAGCTCGTCGATGAGGGCCTGGACGGGCCGGGCGTACAGGACGGGCTCCTGGTGGCGGTGGTGGCGACGGGGCGGTCAGCCGCCCAGCAGCCCGCCGCCCAGACCGGGGAGGTTGAAGCCGCCCATGGCCGCCTCGTTGACCTTCTCGGCCTTCGCCATGGCGTCGTGGATGGCGGCCAGGACGAGGTCTTCGAGCATGGCCACGTCTGCGGGGTCGACGGCCGCCGGGTCGATGGACACGCTGCGGAACTCCATCCCGCCGGTGATCTTGATCTTCACCACGCCGCCGCCCGACTGGCCCTCCACCTCCTGGTCGGCCGCCTGCTCACGCGCCGACACGAGCTGCTCCTGCATCTTTTGGGCCTGCTTCAGCAGCTCGTTCATGTTGGGCTGCTGGGGGGGACCTCCGTGCTTGGCCATCGGCTACTCCTCCACCACCTGGGCGCCCTGGAACGCCTGCATGACGTGATCGAGGGGCGAGGCTAGCCCCGGGGGGGCGTCACGCAGGTCGGTGGGATCCACGTCGTCGTCGGGCGGCGGGGGCGGCTCGCCGGTCGGCGACGAGGGGGGCGGCGGTTCGCCGTCCACGACCAGGCGCAGCGGCACCCGCCGGCCGAAGTGGCCGGCCAAGGCGGCCTCGGCCTCGCCCCGCACCTCCTCGCAGCGGTCCCGGTGCACGGCGTTGGGCAGGGCGAAGGTGGCCAGCCCGTCGGTGGCGGCCACGAACCGCCCGACCTGGAAGCGCACCGCCGCCCGCCGGCCCATGGCGGCGAGCACGTGGTCGGCCCACGCCAGGGTCAGCTCGTCGCGCGTTGGGAACGGGCCGCCGTCGGCCGGGGCGCCCGGCGGTCCGGCGGGACCGGCGGGCGGCCGGGCGGGCGGGTTCGGCGCCGGCGCGGGCGGCGGGGCGGCGGGCGGCGCGGCGGGTGGGGGCGGGTTCGGCGC